>NZ_NVPT01000079.1 GCF_002802985.1 Geodermatophilus chilensis
TTTTTCTCCGTGTGTTTTTTGTTAGTCATCCGTCGCCCAGCGAGATCTACACGTTGGGAGTCGCCGGCAGCTCCAGTTGTGTATCAGAGCCAGCCGGGGCCGGTCCCGGGGCGCGGCCCCGACCCGCCCCCGCTCCGCCCCGGGCGCGGGCGCTCGTCGCTCATCCCGCTCACCGCCCGCTGATCCCGGACAGCAGCCAGCGGCCGTCCTCGCGCACCAGCTCGGTCTGGATCCGGTAGCGCAGCACCTGGGCCTGCGGGCCGGCCGTGCTCTGCTGCGTGGACTGGATGACCAGCACCACCGTCGCCTCGTCCTCCTCCGCGCGGGTCACCCCGGCGCCGACCACCTCGGTGCTCACCACCGCCTGGGCGTCGACGAGCTCCTGCCGCCGGTCCTCGAGCTGCGCCAGGGACTCCTCCTCCAGGTCGCCGGTGGCCACCCGCCGCACCTGCTCGATGTCCTCGTCGAGGGTGAGGTGGTCGAAGGAGGTCAGGTCGACCACCCCGGAGCGGGCCGCCTGGAGCACCTCGACGTAGGTGTCGGTGCGCACCGCGGACTCCGGCGCGGTCAGCCGCGGCCACAGCAGGGTCCCGATGCCGGCGAGCAGCGCCACCAGCAGCACGGCCAGCACCGGCACCAGCGGCACGGGAGGACGGCGGCGTCCGGCGTCCTCCCGGCCCGGCTGGTCGTCGCTGGTCACGCGGGCCATCCTGCCGGTGCGCCGCTGCGGGGCCGCGTCGGTCGGGGGCGTGGGCGCGTCGGTGTCCTGCACCGGGGTCGTGGCCACGCCGCTCAGCCCAGCGTCCGGGCGAAGGGGACCGCGTCGAGCAGCCCGCCGACCACCTCGTCGAGGACGGCGGTGGCCGGGGCCCCGGGGGCGGCCCGGTCCTGCGGACCCGGGGCGCCGACGCCGCCGTCCCCGCCGATGTTCTCCGCACCGCGGATGTTCGAGCCGGACTCGTCGACGTCGTCCCCCGGGTCGGGGTCCCGGCCGGCGACCACGTCGCAGCCCACGGCGTCGGTGTCCAGGGCCGCGACCGCGCCGGGGCTGCGGGTCCGCCCGGTCGAGGTGTAGCCGCTGACGCAGGCGTGCGGCTCGCCGGGGTTGAGCACCAACCCGAAGTGGGCGCGCATGGTGCCGCCGTCGTTGCGGACGACGGTGAACCCGCCGGACACCACGTCGGGGTAGGTCACCAGCAGCTGCTCGAGGCCGGCCAGCCGCGGGTTGTAGACGCCGTTGAGGACGTCGAGGTTGCGCACCAGCGAGCCCAGGCCCGGGCCGCCGCGGTCGACCAGCTCCTGCAGCGCGGCGCCGGCGTCGGGCGCGTTGACGACCAGGCCGCGCAGGTCGGGGTCGATCTCGACCAGGGTGTCGGTGACCCGCCGCAGGTCGGCCGCCCACTGCTGGATCGCCGAGCGGCCGGCGACCTGGGTGTCCAGGACCGTCTGCCCGTCGGTGATCAGCTGCAGCGTCTGCGGCAGCGACTCCTGCGCCCGGGCCAGCAGCAGGTCGCCGTTGTCGATCAGCCGGGTCAGGTCGTCACCGGAGCCGGCGAAGGCCCGCCCCAGCTCGTCGACGACCACCCGCAGGTCGTCGGGGTCCAGCGAGGTGACCAGCTCGTCCACGTCCAGCAGCAGCTGCTCGACGGGGATCGGGATGGCCGTCCGGTCCCGCGGGATGACCGCGCCGTCCTCGAGGAACGGTCCGTCGGCGGCGGCCGGGCGCAGGTCGACGTACTGCTCCCCCACCGCGCTGCGGGTGGCGACGACCGCGTCGGTGTCGGCCGGGATCGGCCCGGCGCCGGGCTCGATGCTGAGCGTGACCCGGACGCCGTCGTCCACCAGCGCCATGTCGGTGACCCGGCCGACCGAGACGCCGCGGTAGGTGACCTCAGCGTTGACGAAGATGCCCCCCGAGTCCTCGAAGTCGGCCGCGACGTCGTAGCCGGTGCCCAGCAGCAGCCGGTCCAGCCCGACGTAGGTGAAGCCGACGTAGGAGATCCCGAGCAGCGCCACGGCGGCGAACGCCAGGAGCTGCACCCTGACCTTACGGGTGATCACGGGGCGCCTCCCGTCAGCACGTCCGGCACGCCGGCGGGCCCGGTGCCGCTCCCCGGGGTGGGCGCCGGGCCGGCCCCGTCCCCGCGGCCCGACGCCGACGGGCCGGTCGTCGTCCCGCTGCCGGAGTTCCCCGGCGGGGAGCCCGGCGTGCCGCACTCGTCGCCGGCGAGGTCCTGCGGGTCCAGCTCGACCACCGCGCCGGTGACCGGGCCGACGGCGTACCGGCAGAGCAGCTCGCGGAGGTCGAAGGCGAGGGACGCCGTCATGTTGGTGAACAGCCCGTAGCCGCCGGTGCGCAGGTCCTGGCGGTAGTTGAGCGCCGACAGGGAGCTGGCCGGGAAGGGGTAGGTCAGCAGCAGGTCCAGCGAGCCGGCCAGGTCCGGGCCCGCGGCGGCGAGCCGGCTGATGACCGGCTGCAGCAGCCGCAGGTCCTCGACGGTGTTCGCGCCGGCCTGGTTCACGACCCGGGTGCCGACCTCACCGAGGCGGGCCAGGCTGTCGAGCATCGCGACCAGCAGGTCGCGCTGCTCGGTGAGCACGTCCAGGCCCGGGCCGATCGTGTCGAGCGCGGTCTCGATCGTCTCGGTGCGCTCGGCCAGGCCGGCCGCGAGGGCGTCGATGCTGTCGAGGGCGCGGCCGATCTCGTCGCGCTGCTGGTCCAGCCCACCGATCAGGGTGTCCAACTCGCGCAGCGTGGTCCTGATCGCGTCCTCGCGGCCCTCGAGCGCGACGCCGAGCTCGCGGTTGATGGTCTGCAGCTGGGCCAGCCCGCCGCCGTTGAGCACCAGCGACAGGGCGCCGAGCAGCTCCTCGACCTCGACGTTGCGGTTGGTGCGGTCCAGCGCGATGAGCGAGCCGTCGGTCAGCTCCCCCCGGGGCTCCTCGTTGCCGGGGGCGGCCAGCTCCACGAACTTCTCGCCGAGCAGCGAGGACTGCCCGATCATCGCCACCGCGTTGGCGGGCAGCTCCACGTCGCCGTTGACCTCGACGGTCACCAGCGCCGTCCAGTCGTCGCCGAGCTCGACGGACTCCACCCGGCCGACGGGGACGTCGGCCACCCGGACGCCGGCCTGCGGCACCAGGTCCAGGACGTCGGCGAACTGGATCTGCACCGCGTAGGCCTCCTCGCCGAGGTCCGCGCCGCCGGGCAGGTCCAGGGAGTAGGCGCCCCGGAACCCGCAGCCGGACAGCAGCAGGACGCCGGCGGCCAGCGCCGTGACCCGCCGGCTCACTGCGCGCCCCCGGTGACCGGCGGCACGCCGACCAGCGACGCGCCGCCGCCGGCCGGCGCGGTGCCACTGCCGAACACCCGCGTGAGCAGGTCCTGCAGGTCGGGGACGCCGTTGCCGTCGAGGTCGTCGACGGTGCCGTCGTTGCCCGGGTCGCCGGAGAGCAGCCGCGCACAGATCTGCTCGGTCGGCGGCAGCTGCAGGAAGGCCGGCAGGTCGCCGGCGTCGACGCCGGCCAGCTGCAGCCGGCCGGACTGGGCCAGCAGCTGGCAGACGACCACCTCGGGTGCGGTCGAGCCCACCGAGTTGTCGCGGGTGTCGAGCGTCCCGAAGTCGGGGTTGTAGGCGTGCGCCAGGTTGCCGATCGCGGCCGGGGCGACGTCGAGCACCTCGGCCAGCGCCTGGCGCTGCTGGACCAGCACCAGGGTGACGTCGGCCAGCCGGTCGACGTTCGTGGTGAGCAGCGCGGTGTTGGTCTGCACGAAGGTCGCGACCTCCCCGAGGGCCTGCGAGAGCAGCCGCACGGCCGCGGCCAGGTCCTCCCGCTCGCCCGCCAGCTGGGCCTGCACCGCGGCCATGTCCTCGTTGAACCGGGCCACCTGGGCGTCGATGGACGCCAGGGCCGAGGTGAACGTCTGCAGGTTCTCGATCGAGCCGAACAACCCGTCCCGGTTCTCCGAGAGGGTCTGCACCGCCTGGGAGAACCCGGTCAGCGTGCTGCCCAGGGCGTCGCCGTTGCCCTCGAGGTTGTCCGCCCCCACGGCGAGCAGGTCCGACAGCGCCCCGTCGGCGTTGGCGCCGGTCGGGCCCAGCGCCGCGGACAGGTCGTCGAGTGCGCCGTAGACGGCGTCGAGCTCGACCGGCACGGCGGTGCGCTCGAGCGGCAGCTCGGCCCCGTCGGCGAGGGTGGCGCCGCCGTCGTAGACCGGGGCGAACTGCACGTAGCGGTCGGACACCAGCGACGGCGCGAGGACCACCGCGTTCGCGTCGGCGGGGATGTCGTAGTCCTCGTCGACCAGCATGTCGACGCGCACCCGGTCACCGGCCGGCACCACGTCGGTGATCTCGCCGACGTCGATGCCGAGGATCCGCACGTCACCGCCCGCGTAGACGCCGACGGCGGAGCTGAACCAGACGGTCACGCGGTACTGACCGGCGGGACGCAGCACCGTCCAGCCGAGCGCGCCGACGAGCACGAGCGCGGCGGCCAGCGCGACGGTGCGCTGGAGGGGTCCGGTCACGGTGCCTCCTCGCTGGCGCTCGTCAGCCCCGTGCCGGCCGGTGCTCTGCTCATGCGTGAGCTCGCGAGCTCGCTCACGGTGCCTCCTCGCTGGCGCTCGTCAGCCCCGTGCCGGCCTGTGCTCTTCTCATGCGCGAGCTCGCGAGCTCTCTCACGGTGCCTCCCCACAGGACACGAGGCCGCCGGGCACCTGCGCGGTGCCGCCACAGACGGCCGCACCGACGACGCCGGGGACGAGGTTGTCGACGAAGCTGTCGAACCAGCGGCCGTTGCCGAGGGTGTTGGTGAACACTGTGACGAACGGCGCCAGGTTGGCGACGGTCTCGCCGAGGGCCGCCCGGTTGCGGGACAGGATGTCGGTGACGGTGGCTAGCTGCTGCAGGGCCGGGGTGAGGGCCTCGCGGTTGTCGGCCACCAGGCCGGTGAGCTGGTCGGCCAGCGTCTGGGTGTTGGTGAGGATGGCGTCGATCAGCTGCCGCCGCTCCTGCACCTCGGTGAGCAGCGCGTTCGAGTCCTGGATGAGCCGGGTGAACTCGCCGTTGCGGTCGGCGAGCACCTGGGTCACGTCCCGGGTGGCGGTGAGCAGCCGCTCGAGCTCGGCGTCGCGGGTGGCGATCGTGTCCGACAGGCGGGCCAGCCCCGCCAGGGAGGTCCGCACCTCCTCCGGCGTGCTGGCGAAGGTCTCGGCGAGCACCTCGAAGGAGCCGGCCAGCTGCGCGGTGTCGATCTCCTGCACGGTGGTGGAGAGGTCGGCGAAGGCCTCGACGACGTCGTAGGGGGACGCCGTGCGATCCAGCGGGATCCGCTCCTCGGGGTCCAGCGGCGCGCCGCCCCGCGGCACGAGCGCGAGGTACTTGGCGCCCAGCACCGTCTCGATCTTGATGGCGGCCTGGGAGCGGTCACCGACGAAGGCGTCCCTCACCCGGAACTCCACGGTGACCGCGCCGTCCTCCAGCGCCAGGCTCTCGACCTGGCCGACCTTGACGCCGGCCACCCGCACCGGGTCGTCGGGCTTGAGGCCGGCCGCCTCGGAGAACTGGGCGCGGTAGACCGTCCCCCCGCCGATGAGCGGCAGCGACTGCGCGTTGAACGCGAGCAGGACCAGGGCGGCGATCACGCCGAGGCTGATCGCGCCGACGACGACCGGGTTCCGGTCGCGGAAGGGCTTCGACCGACGGGCCATCAGCCGCACCCCTCGCCGCCGGTGGACAGGCCACCCTCGGGGACCTGGGTCCCGCTGGTCTCACCGGGCAGGACGACGTAGCCCGAGGCCCGGCACATGTAGAAGTTGAACCAGCTGCCGTTGACCGCCGTCCGCGTGATCAGGTCGATCTTGGTCGGGGCCAGCTGCAGGAAGCCCTCCAGGACGTCGCCGCTGTCGGCCAGGTTGCCCGCGAGGTCGCCCAGGGCGGTGATGTCCTGCTGCAGCGGCGGGCGGGCCTGCTCGAGGAACCCGCTGGTGGTCACGGCGAGCTGGTCGACGGTCTGCAGCGAGTCGAAGATCGCGTCGCGGTCCTCGGCCAGGCCGGTGACGAACTGCTGGAGGCTCACGATGAGCCCGGACAGCTGCTGGTCGCGCTCGGCCAGGGTGCCCATCACGGTGGTCAGGTTGTCGATGACGCTGCCGATGACGGCGTCGCGGTCGGCCAGGGACGACGACAGCGAGGCGACGTGGCCGAGCAGGCTCTCCACGGTGCCGCCCTCGCCCTGGAACACCTGGATGATCTCGAACGACAGCCGGTTGACGTCCTCCGGCGAGAGCGCCTGGAACAGCGGCTGGAACCCGCCGAAGAGGGTGGTGAGGTCCAGCGCGGGCCTGGTCCGGGCCAGCGGGATGACCTGCCCCGCCTCCAGCGTGCGGCCGGCCGACCCCTCCCCCTCGGTCAGGGCGACGTAACGCTGCCCGACCAGGTTGCGGTAGCGGATGGTGGCCTGCACGCCGGACGGCAGCGGGACCGCGGAGGAGACCTCGAGAGCCACCTCGGCCACCGGGTCGTTGGTGCCCTCGGCCAGCCCGATCCCGGTGACCTGGCCGACGCGGACGCCGGCGATGCGGACCTCGTCGCCCTCCACGAGACCGGCGACATCGCTGAACTGGGCGCGGTAGGCGACCTGGTCGCCGTACCCGGCGTTGGTGATCGTCGTGACCAGCACGTAGCTGGCCAGCACGGTGACCAGCGCGAAGACGACCAGCTTGACCAGCGGCGCGGTCATGCTCCTCACGGCGTTCCCACCGATCCGCGGACGTCCGCTCCGCTCCTCGCCCGTTCCTCGCTGCGGTGCCCGCTCACGGGACCACCACCTGCGTCCCGCGCAGCACCGGCGCCAGGGTCGCCGCCGAGACGTCCGGGACGTCCTCCGGGGCCACTCCGGACTGGTGGGCGAGCAGGCTGCGGACGAAGTCCAGCTCCGCCGTCGACCCGGCCAGCCGCAAGGGCACCGCGTTGCCGGCCCGCGCCGTCGGGGTGGCCCGGTCGTGGTCGCCGGCGCCGTCGTCCGGGCCGCTGCCGCCCAGGCACACGGGGTTGCCGGTCTGCGGGTTGTCCGGGGAGTCCACGCCGTCGTCGGACGGGGTCGGGCAGTAGTACTCGCCACGCTCGGCGGCGGCGATGATCGCGTCGATGTCGTCCAGGCCCCGGCAGTCCGGTCCCGAGCGGTCGACGTAGGCCGGCTGGTCGCCGGGCTGGTAGGGGTTCCGCGGCGGCATCGTGACGGTGATGTTGAGGTTCAGCGCCGGGTCGCCGTCCCCGCCGAAGGCCTCGGTGATCATCGGGTTGAAGCGGGTCAGCCCGTCGAGCAGGCACGGGTACACCGGCGAGTACTCGGCGAGCAGCCCGAGGATCGGCCGGGAGCTGTCGGCCAGCGAGATGAGGCTGCGCTCGTTGGTCTCCAGGAAGCCGGCGGCGGTCGCCGACGAGCTGCCGACCACGGTGAAGGTGCGGCGCAGCTGCTCGGCCTGGTCGACCAGCGTCGTCGCGGTGACGGCGAGGTCGTCGAGGACGGCGAGCAGGTCGTCGGCCGCCCCCTCGTAGGTGTCGGCGACGTCGGCGAGCCCGGTGATGTCGGCCTGCAGCTGCGGCAGCACGGTGTTGAGCTCCCCGACGTAGTCGCCGATCGAGGCGAGGTTGCGGCCGAGGTCCTCGCCCCGGCCGCGCAGTGCCCCGGCGACCGCGCCGAGGGTGTAGCTCAGGTCCTCCGGTTCGACGGCCTGCAGCAGCGGCAGCAGGTCGTCGATGACCCGCTGCAGCTCGACGGCGTTCTCGGTGCGGTCCTGGGGGATGACGTCACCGTCGGCCAGCCGCTCGGCGGAGGGCTGTTCGGGCAGCTGCAGCGCCACGTACCGCTCGCCGAACAGCGTCTTGGGCAGCAGCCGGGCGGTGACGTCGGCCGGGATCTGCGCGAGGTGCTCGGGGAGGATGGCGAGCTCGATGCGGGCGCCGTCCCCGCTGGCCGAGACCTCCCGCACCTCGCCGACGAGGACTCCGCGCACCTTGACGTCGGAGGCCTCCTGCAGCTGGTTGCCGACGCTGTCGGTCTCCAGCGTCACGCGGGCCACCTCGGTGAACGCCTTGGTGTAGAGGGCCACCGACAGCCCCAGCAGCAGGGCGATCACCACGAGGAAGGCCAGGCCCTGCAGCCGCCGACGGAGGACGTTCATCGCCCGCTCACCCCGCGATCCGGACGGTCGTCGTCGAGCCCCAGATCGCCAGGCTCAGGAACAGGTCGATGACGTTCACCGCGACGATCGAGAACCGGACCGCGCGTCCCACGGCCAGGCCCACGCCGGCCGGGCCGCCGGAGGCCCGGTAGCCGTAGTAGCAGTGGGTCAGGATGATGACGACGGCGAAGACCAGCACCTTGGCGAACGACCAGAGCACGTCCTGCGGGGGCAGGAACAGGTTGAAGTAGTGGTCGTAGGTGCCCGCCGACTGGCCGTAGGCCTGCGTGGCGATGGTCCGGGTCGCGAAGTAGCTCGAGAGCAGGCCGATCACGTACAGCGGGATGACCGCGATGAAGCCGGCGACGATCCGCGTGGTCACCAGGAACGGCAGCGAGGGCACGCCCATGACCTCGAGGGCGTCGATCTCCTCGTTGATCCGCATGGCGCCGATCTGCGCGGTGAAGCCGCAGCCGACGGTGGCCGACAGCGCGAGGCCGGCCACCAGTGGGGCGATCTCCCGGGTGTTGAAGTACGCGGAGAGGAAGCCGGTGAACGCCGAGGTGCCCAGCTGGTCCAGGGCCGCGTAGCCCTGCAGGCCGACCTCGGTGCCGGTGAAGAAGGACAGGAACGCGATGACGCCGACGGTGCCGCCGATGACGGACAGCGCACCGGTGCCGAAGCTGACCTCTGCGAGCAGCCGGAGGGTCTCCCGCTTGTAGCGGCGCAGCGTCCGCGGCACCCAGCCGAGCGCCCGGCCGTAGAAGCCGAGCTGGTCGCCGAGGTCGTCGAGGGTGTCGAGGGGACGACGGGCGGTGCCGGCGAGCCGGCGCAGGCCCAGGCGGACCCGGTCCACCGGGTTGAGGAGGGCCATCACGCCCCCTTCGGGGGGACGAGCTGGAAGTACACGGCCGTCAGCACGAAGTTGACCGCGAACAGCAGCAGGAAGGTGATGACGACGGCCTGGTTGACCGCGTCGCCGACGCCCTTGGGCCCCCCTCCGGCGGTCAGCCCCTTGTAGGAGGCGACGATGCCGGCGATCAGCCCGAAGACCAGCGCCTTGATCTCGCCGGACCAGAAGTCCTCGACCTGGGCCAGCGCGCTGAACGAGGCCAGGTAGGCGCCCGGCGTCCCGCCCTGGAGGACGACGTTGAAGAAGTAGCCGCCCACGACGCCGACCACGCTGACCAGGCCGTTGAGCAGGACGGCGACCAGCATCGAGGCCAGCACCCGGGGGACGACGAGGCGCTGGATCGGGCTGATGCCCAGCACCTCCATCGCGTCGATCTCGTCGCGGATCTTGCGGGCGCCGAGGTCCGCGCAGATGGCCGAGCCGCCGGCGCCGGCGATGAGCAGGGCGGTGACGATGGGGCTGGCCTCGCGCAGGACCGCGAGCACGGAGGCGGACCCGGTGAAGGACTGGGCGCCGAGCTGGCGGGTCAGCGAGCCCAGCTGCAGGGCGATGACCGCGCCGAACGGGATCGCCACCAGCGCCGTCGGCAGGATCGTCACGCTGGCGACGAACCAGGTCTGCTGGACGAACTCGCGCAGCTGGAACGGCCGCTTGGGCAGCGACCGGGCGACGTCGAGGGCGAAGGCGAACAGGTTGCCGCTGGCCCGCAGCGGGCGCGTCGGCGAGTACCTCCCGTCGAGCAGCCCCGGGGCCTGCGGCTCCTCGGGGGCGCTCACCGCCGGCCCCGTGGCGCCGGGAGCACGCGGGCCTCCCCGACCTCGTCGTCGGCAGCCCAGTGCCGGCCACCCGCGACGGGCGTGGGCTCGAAGACCCCGGCGTCGGCCTGGGTGAGCAGGTCGGCGGGCAGCGTGGCGCGGATGGCGTCGGCCGTGGCCGGGTCGTAGGTGTGCAGCATCCGCGCGACCCGCTCCTGCCGGCGGCGGACGGCCTGGCGCTCGGGCAGCCCGGGCGAGGGCGGCAGCTGCGGCGGGACGGCGTCCCCACCGGTGGCGCCCTTGGGGCCGACGCCGTTGTGCTGGTCCCCGCCGCGCGCCTCCAGGGCCGCCATCTCGGCCTCGACCTGGGCGACGTCCTTCTCCTCGCTCATCCCGATGGGCCCCTCACGGCGGCCGTTCAGGAACTGCCGGACCACCGGCTCCTGCGACGTGAGCAGCTGCTCGCGCGGGCCGAACATCGCCAGGTGCCGGCGGAAGAGCAGCCCGAGGTTGTCCGGCACGGTGCGGGCAGTGCCGATGTCGTGGGTGACGATGAGGAACGTGGCGTCGATCTGCGCGTTGAGGTCGACGATCAGCTGGTTGAGGTAGGCCACGCGGACCGGGTCGAGGCCGGAGTCCGGCTCGTCGAACAGCACGATCTCCGGGTCGAGGACCAGCGCCCGGGCCAGCCCCGCGCGCTTGCGCATGCCGCCGGAGATCTCGCCGGGGAGCTTCCCCTCGGCGCCCTGGAGACCGACCATCTCCATCTTCTCGAGGACGATGCGCCGGATCTCCGACTCGCCCTTCCGGGTGTGCTCGCGCAGCGGGAAGGCGATGTTGTCGAACAGGTCCATCGAGCCGAACAGCGCGCCGTCCTGGAACAGGACGCCGAAGAGCTTGCGGACCTCGTAGAGCCGGGACTCCCCGCACCGCACGATGTCGGTGTCGCTGATGACGATCGAGCCGCGCTCGGGCTTGAGCAGGCCGACGAGCGACTTGAGGAACACCGACTTGCCGGTGCCCGAGGGGCCGAGCAGGACCGAGATCTCACCGGGCGGCAGCGTCAGGGTGACGTCGCTCCAGATGTTCTGGCTGCCGAAGGACTTGCTGAGCCCCTCCACCTGGACCGCGACGCCCACGCTCGTCCTCCTCCGTCCGCTCCCGGCACCGGTGCCGGTCGACCGCCCTACCGATCAGTAACGAGAGGGCCGGGCTGAGGTTACGTACGTCACGGGAAGCCGGTGACCCGGCTCTCACCTGCACGGACGGTGGGCCGCAGGGTCCACCCGGACGGGGACGCGCGGACGACGCAGGGGCCGCCCTCCAGGTGGAGGACGGCCCCTGCGGGTCGTGCCAGGGGGTGCGTTCCCCGGTCAGACGGCCGGGGAGGGGGTCACTTGACGGTGACGGTGGCGCCGGCGCCCTCGAGCGCGGCCTTGGCCTTCTCGGCGGCGTCCTTGTCGACCTTCTCCAGGACCGGCTTCGGCGCGCCGTCGACCAGGTCCTTGGCCTCCTTGAGGCCGAGCGAGGTCAGGCCGCGCACCTCCTTGATGACCTGGATCTTCTTGTCACCGGCGCTCTCGAGGATGACGTCGAACTCGTCCTGCTCCTCGGCGGCCGGGGCACCGCCGTCGCCGGCGCCACCGGCGGCCGGGGCGGCCGCGACGGCGACCGGGGCAGCAGCGGTGACCTCGAAGGTCTCCTCGAACTGCTTCACGAAGTCGGACAGCTCGAGCAGCGTCATCTCCTTGAACGCGTCGAGCAGCTCCGTGGTGGACAGCTTGGCCATGATCTCTCCTTCTGGGGTCAGTCGGTGCTGGCCGCAGCGTCCGCGGCGTCAGCGGTGTCGGTGGTGGTGTCAGCAGCTACGTCATCCGAGGCCTGGGCGGCGGCGGCGGAGTCGGCGCCCTCGGCGGGCTTCTTCTCCTGCAGCGCGGCGGCCAGCCGGGCGACCTGCGAGAGCGGGGCCTGGAACAGACCCGCGGCCTTGCTGAGGTTGCCCATCATCGCGCCGGCCAGCTTGGCCAGCAGGACCTCGCGCGGCTCGACGTCGGCGAGGGCGGTGACCTCGGCCGCGCCGACCGTGCGGCCCTCGACCACGCCGCCCTTGACCACGAGCAGCGGGTTGGCGCGCGCGAAGTCACGGATGGCCTTGGCCGCGTTGACCGGGTCGCCCTCGATGAAGGCGATCGCGGTCGGGCCGTTGAGCAGCGGCGCCAGGTCGGCGTGGCCGACCTGCTCCGCGGCCCGCTTCGTCAAGGTGTTCTTGACGACGGCGTAGCTGCTGCCCTCACCGAGGGAACGGCGCAGCTGGGTCAGCTGGGCCACGGTCAGCCCGCGGTACTCGGTGAGCACCGCCGCGCTGGACGACTGGAACCGCTCGGTGATCTCGTCGATCACCGCGGCCTTCGCCTGCGTGGGCATGGGCCTCCTCTCGTCTGTCGGGCGGACCACCGGCCGGTGCACGACGACGGGCGATCAACCGGGCCCGGAGACGAGGAACGCCCCGGCGCAGGCGCACGGGGCGAAGAACGCGGGCACACGGCACCGCGTCGATCGAACCGTCCTCCTGCGCGGGCCGCCCGGACTCCGGGACCTTCGATCGCACGCGGACGTGCGACGACCAGCGGTCGTGGGGGGAACGGGCCCAGCATACATCTCGTCGAGTCGACGCCGCTGTCGCCGTCCTCACCCGGGCGGCAGCGACGCCCTCACCCGGCGAAGACGGTCGTCGGAGACGCCGAGGGCCCCGCCGCGACGTGCGCTGCGGGGCCCTCGTGCGGCCCGTCCCGAGGCTCACCCCGAGCCTGCGAGGGGTGAGGAGGACGCCCCCTGCAGGGTCCCGCCGCGAGTTCGCGAGTGGCGGGGGCAGGGGGTGCTTTTCAGGCGGTGGGCTCGTCCACCGTCAGGTTGCGGGTGCGGTTCGGGTCGACCGGGATGCCCGGGCCCATCGTGGTGGAGATGGTGACCTTCTTGACGTAGCGGCCCTTGGCGGCGGCCGGCTTGGCGCGCAGCACCTCGTCGAGGGCCGCGGCGTAGTTCTCCACCAGCTTGGTCTGGTCGAACGAGGCCTTGCCGATCACCAGGTGCAGGTTGGCCTGCTTGTCGACGCGGAAGTTGATCTTCCCGCCCTTGATGTCGTTGACCGCCTTGGTGACGTCGGGGGTCACCGTGCCGGTCTTCGGGTTCGGCATCAAGCCGCGCGGGCCGAGGATGCGGGCGATCCGGCCGACCTTGGCCATCTGGTCCGGGGTGGCGATCGCAGCGTCGAAGTCCAGGAAGCCGCCCTGGATGCGCTCGATCAGGTCGTCGGCGCCGACGACGTCGGCGCCGGCGGCCTCCGCCTCGGCGGCCTTGTCACCGGTCGCGAAGACGATGACGCGGGCGGTCTTGCCGGTGCCGTGCGGCAGGTTGACGGTGCCGCGGACCATCTGGTCGGCCTTGCGCGGGTCGACGCCCAGGCGCATGGCCACCTCGACGGTGGCGTCGTAGGCCGTCGGCGACGTCTCCTTGGCCAGGGAGGCCGCCTGCAGCGGGGTGTAGAGGTTCTCGCGGTCGACCTTCGCGGCCAGCTCGCGGTACTTCTTGCCGTGCTTCGCCATGGTGGTTCCTCTCCCCCGGCTCGTCGGCCGGGAGTCGTGTGGTGCACGGGCCTGGCGAGGCCCTCCCACGAGTGCTCGAACGGGCCCTTCGTGGACCCGTCGGTGGAACGCCGCCGGAGCCCGGCGGCTTCCGGCCCCGTCCCGGGTCCCACCCCGAGCCTGCGGAGGGTGGGGAGGATGGGGTCCTCCTACTGGACGGTGATGCCCATCGACCGGGCGGTGCCGGCGATGATCTTCTCCGCCTCGTCGAGGGAGTTGGCGTTCAGGTCGGCCATCTTGGTCTGCGCGATCTCGCGGACCTGGTCGCGGGTGACGGTGGCGACCTTGGTCTTGTGCGGCTCGCCGGAGCCCTTCTCCACACCGGCCGCCTTGAGCAGCATGCGCGCCGCCGGCGGGGTCTTGGTGACGAAGGTGAACGAGCGGTCCTCGTAGACCGAGATCTCGACCGGGATCACGTTGCCGCGCTGCGACTCCGTGGCGGCGTTGTAGGCCTTGCAGAACTCCATGATGTTGACGCCGTGCTGGCCCAGCGCCGGACCGACGGGCGGCGCGGGGGTGGCCGCACCGGCGTTGATCTGGAGCTTGATGACCGCGGTCAACCGCTTCCTGGGGGGCATGACTTCCTTCTTCTCAGCAGATCGGGTCGCAGGAGGGGCGACCGGATCAGATCTTCTGGACCTGGTTGAACGACAGCTCGACCGGCGTCTCCCGGCCGAAGATGGAGACCAGCACCTGCAGCTTCTGCTGCTCGGCGTTGATCTCGTTGATCGTGGCCGGGAGGGTGGCGAACGGGCCGTCCATGACGGTGACCGACTCGCCGACCTCGAAGTCGACGACGGCGGTCGGGGCGGCCGTGGTGGCGGTGCTCGTCGTCTCCGCCGTCTTCGTCGTCTGCGGGCCGGCCGCGGGTGCCAGCAGGCTGACGACCTCGTCGATGCTCAGCGGCGAGGGGCGGGACGTCGCGCCGACGAACCCGGTGACGCCGGGGGTGTTGCGCACCGCGCCCCAGGACTCGTCGTTGAGGTCCATGCGGACGAGCAGGTAGCCGGGCAGCTTCTTCCGGTTGACCTGGGTGCGCTTGCCGTTCTTGATCTCGGTGACCTCCTCGGTGGGCACCTCGATCTGGAAGATGTAGTCCTCCATGTCGAGCGACTGGATGCGCGACTCCAGGTTGGTCTTCACCTTGTTCTCGTAGCCGGCGTACGAGTGGATGACGTACCAGTCGCCGAACTGGCTGCGCAGCACCTTGCGCATCGCCTCGGCCGGGTCCTCGTCCTCGTCGTCCTCGGTCCGGTCGCCCAGCTCGTCGAGGTCGGATGACGGCGCCGGCGCGGCCAGCGGGTCGGTGGTCAGGCTGTCGGGCTCACCGCTCTCCACGGCGGGCGCCACGTCGGCCACGCCGGTGAGGGCGTCCTGGCCGGTGGTGTCGACGGAGCCCTCGGCGGCCCCGGTCTCGCCGGCGCCGGTCTCGACGTCCGCGGTGCCGCGCACGTCGAAGCGGGCGTCGTCGAGGTCGGTGGCCTCGACGGCGCTGTCGGTCTCGAACGGCTCGCGGGGGTCGGTCACGGTGTCTCTTCCTTGTCGGTGGTGCAGGCGCGGGTGGGCTCAGCCGAAGACGGCGAGCACGCCCTGGGCGAAGAGGAGGTCCAGGCCGGCCACCAGGGCGACGATGAAGGCCACGAAGACGATGACGACGGTCGTGTAGGTGATCAGCTCGCGGCGCCCGGGCCAGATGACCTTGCGCAGCTCCGCGACGACCTCGCGGAGGAACCGCCGGAGGCTGCGCCGCTGCCGGGTCTCGGCGGCGCGGTCGCGCTCCGCGGCAGCCCGCGACCGGGTCGCACCGCCCTCGGCGGGCCGGCCGGCAGGGCGGGACAGCGTGCGCTCGCGGGCGGCCCGGCGGGAACGGGGGGCCGGCTCCTCGTCCTCGTCGTCGCCCGTGGTGATCCGGCCACCCCGGCGGGCGCCGGTCTGGCGCGCGGACACCACCTTGTCCTCGCCACTCTCGGCCTCGGCGGCGACCTCGGCCTCGGCGGCCTCCAGCTCGGCGGCGTCGGCGACGCCGGGCGCCTCGCGGTCGAGCTGCTCGTCGATCGGCTCGGCGTCGGAGGCGGCGCGGGGGTCGCCCTCGCGTGCCGGCTTCTCGTCGCTCACTGCGCCTCGCTCGCCTCGCTGGTGGTGGCCGTTGTCCTCGGGCCGACGGTCGGTGGTCGTGCTGTCGTACGGGTCGTGCACGTCGCCGGCGGGGAGCCGGCGGCACGGGCAGGGGTGACAGGACTTGAACCTGCAGCCTGCGGTTTTGGAGACCGCTGCTCTGCCAATTGAGCTACACCCCTGTGCCCTGGGCCGGGCCCGGGACCGCGTTCCCGCTCCGGCCGACACCGTTCCCGCGAGGGGTTCCGGGGCACGCCGGTGGCGGGGTCAGTGGCCCCAGGACAGCCAGTGTACGGGACCGCAGACGACGGCAGTGAACCCGCCGGGCAGGGCCACCCCCGTGCCGGGCGCGAGAGCCGGCGGCGAGGTCGCAGTCGGGATCGGAGGCGACCGCGCACACCGTCCTCCGACATGATGGGGGCCATGACCGCCGTCTCCCCCTCGGAGTCCGCTGCCCCGTCCGCCGTGCCGTCGCCCGCCGACCGGCGCATCTCCCGCCGCATCGCCGCCATCGCCGAGTCGGCGACGCTGGCGGTGGACGCCAAGGCCAAGGCGCTCAAGGCCGCGGGCAAGCCGGTGATCGGCTTCGGCGCCGGTGAGCCGGACTTCCCGACGCCGGACTACATCGTCGAGGCCGCCGTCGCCGCCTGCCGTCAGCCGGCGATGCACCGCTACACCCCCGCGGGCGGGCTGCCGGCACTCAAGGAGGCGATCGTCGCCAAGACCGCGCGCGACTCGGGGCTGCAGGTCACCCCGGCCAACGTGCTGGTCACCAACGGCGGCAAGCAGGCCGTGTACGAGGCCTTCGCCACGATGCTCGACCCCGGCGACGAGGTACTCCTGCCCGCGCCGTACTGGACCACCTACCCCGAGGCGATCGCCCTGGCCGGCGGCGTGCCGGTGCCGGTCGTGGCCGACGAGGAGAGCGGCTACCTGGTGTCGGTGGCCCAGCTCGAGGCCGCCCGGACGCCGCGGACCAAGGTGCTGCTGTTCTGCTCGCCGTCCAACCCGACCGGCGCGGTGTACCCGCCCGAGCTGGTCGAGGAGATCGGCCGCTGGGCGCACGAGAACCGCCTGTGGGTGCTCACCGACGAGATCTACGAACACCTCACCTACGACGGGGCGACGGCGCCGTCGATGCCGGTCGTCGTGCCGGAGCTGGCCGACCGCTGCGTCGTCGTCAACGGGGTCGCCAAGACCTACGCGATGACCGGCTGGCGGGTGGGCTGGGTGGTCGGACCCGCCGACGTCGTCAAGGCCGCCACCAACCTGCAGTCGCACGCCACCTCGAACGTCGCGAACGTGTCCCAGGCGGCCGCGGTCGCCGCGCTGACCGGTGACCTGTCGGCCGCGGCCGCGATGCGGGAGGCCTTCGACCGGCGGCGGCGCACGATCGTGTCGATGCTGCGCGAGATCCCCGGGGTGGCCTGCCCGGAGCCGCGCGGCGCGTTCTACGTCTACCCGTCGGTCAAGGCGCTGCTCGGCCGCTCGATCGCCGGCCGGACGGCGGAGGACAGCGTGCAGCTGGCCGAGATCATCCTCGAGGAGGCGGAGGTCGCCGTCGTCCCGGGTGAGGCCTTCGGCACGCCGGGCTACCTGCGGATGTCCTACGCACTGGGCGACGACGACCTCGTCGAGGGCGTGACCCGGATGCAGCGGCTGCTCGTGTGAGGACCCGGGACGGGGCCGGAGCTACCCCGGGAGGTCGTCCTCGTCCAGGGCGCCTGCCCCGGTGAGGACGTCGAGCGCCGCCGGCAGGTCCGCCAGCGCCCGCGCGACGTCGTCCGGGGTGGCGATGGTCCACGCGTTGGCGTCGACGTAGCAGCGCAAGGCGGCGTCGAACGCCTCGGCGCCCGCGGCCTCGCGGGCGGTCACGAGCGCGGCGCCGCCCTTGCCGTACACGCGGCGGAAGTAGCCCGCGGCGGTGTCGAACTGGTCCATCGCGGCACCGACGTCACCGGGCGTGCCCAGCACCCGCGCCGCGTCGTCCGCGGACACCGGGGAGGCGACCGACTCGGCGTAGGTGGCGAACGCCTCGTCCAGCCACGGATCGCGGAACTGGGAGTCGCCGACCATCCCGTAGAACCACATGTGCGCAACCTCGTGCAGCAGCACCAGCCGGTCGGCGCCGGCCAGCAGGATCGAGCTGGGGTACTCGATGCCGCCGCCGTCGTCGGCCAGCAGCGGGACGGTGAGCGTCGCGTACGGGAAGGGTCCGAAGCGGGCCTCGAGCTGGTCGATCGCGGTCAGGGTCCACGCGGTGAGCTCGCGGGCCGCGACGTCCGCGCCGGGCAGCACGCCGGTCGTGACCTCGACCCCGCCGTCGCCGGTGGCGCTCGCGGTGTCGAACTCCCCCACGGCGACGCTGACGTCCCGGGCCACCGGCTCGACCGACGTCCAGGTGCGCCGGCCGTCCTGCGGCGCGGAGGGCTCGGCCTGGTCGCCGGTCATGAGCACGGTGAGCGCCTCGGGGGCCGAGACCGCGACGGTCGTGTCGGCGACCGGGCTCGTCGCCGTCTCGCCGGGCACGTCGACGAACGGGTCCCGGGCCCAGCCGACGCCGGGCTCCCAGGCCAGGAGCGGCGCGCCGCTGGCCCACCAGGAGACGCCGTCGGCCGCGCCCACCCGCTCGAAGCCGCCCTGGCCGAGGGCGAGCGTGAAGTCCAGGGCCACCTCGGTCGCCTCGCCGGCCGCCAGCTCCCCGTCCAGCCGGACGACGAACAGCCCACCGGGGCCCTCGGCACCGGCGTCCTCGTAGCCGCTGCCGGCGACGTCGTCCCCGCGCGCGGCGTCGACGACCAGACGGTTGCCGGCGGCGGCCGGCCGGGACCCGTTGGGGACCAGCCGGAAGACCAGCTCGTCGGTGGGCAGATCGGGGGTGAAGACGACGCTCTCGGTGCCGGTGACCGTGCGCAGGTCGTCGTCCAGCCGGAGGTCCAGCTCGACGACCGGCCGGTCGGGGTCCGGCTCGGCGCGCTGCGCGCAGTCGCCGTCGGACGGCGGCGCCGCGGGCTCCTGCGGCACGGCCGACCGCTCGGCGGCGAACGTGTCGACGAAGGAGGCTCCGCAGCCGGGGAGCAGCAGCAGGACGGCGCCGAGCGCGAGCAGGCGCCGCCGCGCACTCACGCCAGCTGAACGGTGGCGCGGGCCAGCGAGAGCACCTTCTCACCGCCGCTGGTGACGGTGAGGTCCACGCGGGCGCGGCCGTCCTCGCCCAGCGTGCCCACCTTGCCGCGGACGGTCACCTGCGCGCCGGCGTCGTCGTCGGGCACGACGACCGGCCGGCCGAACCGCACGTGGTACTCGACCAGCGCGCCCGGGTCGCCGGCCCAGGCGGTCACCGCGCGGGCGGCCAGCGCCATGGTGAGCATCCCGTGCGCGATCACGCCGGGCAGGCCGACCTCGGTGGCCACGCGGTCGTTCCAGTGGATGGGGTTGAAGTCGCCGGAGGCGCCGGCATAGCGGACGAGGTCCGCGCGGCTGACCGGGTAGGTCTGCTCGGGCAGCTCGGTGCCGACGGCGATGTCGGCGGCGCGCACGGTCGCGGTCATGCGGTCCCCCGGGCGACGAGCATCGAGGTGGCCGAGCAGACCGGCTCGCCGTCCTCCGTGGCGACGTCCACCCGGGTGGTGAGCAGGTCGTTGCCACCCACGCTGCGCACGGCCTCGATGGTGGGCGTGGCGACCAGCCGGTCACCGGCGCGGATGGGCCGGTGGTGGGTGAAGCGCTGCTCCCCGTGGACGACGCGGCTGTAGTCGAGCGCGACGTCGGGGTCCTCGACGACGACACCCGCCGCCGACAGCGTCAGGACGATGACGAAGGTGGGCGGGGCGATCACGTCGGGGTAGCCGGCCGCGCGAGCGGCCTCGGCGTCCCGGTGCACCGGGTCGGCCGCACCGATGGCCTCGGCGAACTCGGCGATCTTCTGCCGGCCGACCTCGTAGACGGCGGAGGGCGGGTAGCCGCGCCCGACCAGTGCCGGATCGAGCGCCATGCTCCCGCCCTCCCTCTCGCGAAACCGCTGGGTCAGCGGGTCTCGCGGTGCACCGTGTGCTTGCGGTCCTTCGGGCAGAACTTCTTCAGCTCGAGCCGGTCGGGGTCGTTGCGCCGGTTCTTGCGCGTGATGTAGTTCCGGCTCTTGCACTCCTGGCAGGCCAGGGTGATCTTCGGACGGATGTCGGTGGCTGCCACGGGGCGCTCCTCGCCTTGTCGATCCGCGACCGACGGACGCCGGACACGGCGACGGACCCCACACGTGGGGTCCGTCGGGAGTAGCGGTGACCGGATTTGAACCGGTGACACAGCGATTATGAGCCGCTTGCTCTGCCTGGCTGAGCTACACCGCCGGACGTGGCCGTGCGACCCGGTCTCGGCGACCGGGCCGAGCGGCCACTGTGTTGTTCCAGAGCCCCTTTACGGAATCGAACCGTAGACCTTCTCCTTACCATGGAGACGCTCTGCCGACTGAGCTAAAGGGGCGGGCTTCGAGCCGTCAGGAACTCTACCTGACGCCTCCGGGGGTCTGTCGCAGGGGGTCCCGGCGCGCTCAGGACCGCACGAACAGGCGCCGGTGCGGCGTGCCGGGGACGGCGGAGCGGACGCCGGTGCGGGCCAGGATCCAGTTCTCGAGCCGCTGGTCGGGCAGCGGCCGGCTGACCAGGAAGCCCTGGAGCTTGTCGCAGCCCATCTCGGCCAGCAGGTTGCGGGTCAGCTCGTCCTCGACGCCCTCGGCGACCACCCGCAGCCCCAGGTTGTGCGCCAGTTCGATGATCGAGCGGGCGATGAAGGACTCCCCCTGGCTGGTGGCCATCCCCAGCACGAAGGACTTGTCGATCTTCACCTCGTCGATGGGCAGCTGGCGCAACTGGGACAGCGAGGAGTAGCCGGTCCCGAAGTCGTCCATGGACAGCCGCAGCCCCAGGGCGTGCAGGTCGGCCAGGACGGTGCCGCTGCGCACGGAGTCGTCGACGACACTGCCCTCGGTGAGCTCCAGGGTCAGCAGCTCGCCGGGGACGGCGTGGCGGCGCAGCGCGCGCCGCACCCGGTCGACCAGGTCCGGCTCGGTGAGGCAGCGGGCCGAGAGGTTGACCGCCACCGACAGCGCGATGTCCTGGTCCAGCCAACGCCGGCAGCGGGCCAACGCAAGGTCCAGCACGTGGTCGGTCAGCGGCCCGATCCGGCCGATCTGCTCGGCCAGGTGGATGAACTCGTCCGGCGCGATCGACCCGTAGCGCGGGTGCGCCCAGCGCACCAGGGTCTCGACCGACACGATGTCCGAGGTGCGGGCGTCGATGATCGGCTGGAAGACGACGCTGATGTCGCCGTCGGCCATGGCCTGCTCGAGCTCGGTGCCCAGCTGCAGGCGGCGCAGGCTCTGCTGGTCGAGCACCGGGTGGTAGCTGGCCACGCCGCTCTTGCCCGCGCCGGCCAGCAGCGCGACGTCGGCCCGCTGCATGAGTGTGCCGGAGTCCGCGCCGTGCACCGGGGCCGCGGCGACACCGATGGTCAGCGTGACCTCGAGGTCCAGGCCGGCGACCCGGGCGCGCGTCGAGGTCGCCTCGCGCAGCCGCCGCGCGGCCCGCTCGGTCGCGGGCAGCGACAGCCCGGGCAGCAGGACGGCGAACTGCTCGCCCTCCATGCGCGCCAGGAGCGCCTGCGGCGGCGCGTGCTCGCGCAGCAGGCCTGCGGTGACCAGCAGCAGCTCGTCGCTGGCCGCGTGACCGAGGGTGTCGGTGACCTCGGCGTAGTTGTCCAACGAGGCGAGGATGAGGCCCGCGCGGCCGGCCACCGGGTCTGCGGCCAGCAGTTGGTCAATCTCCACCGCGAGCCGCTGACGGTTGGGCAGGCCGGTGAGCCGGTCGTGGTCGGCGTCGTAGCGGATCTGGGTCAGCAGCTGCTGCTGCCGGATCGCGGCGTTGACGTGGGTGAGCATGGAGTCCAGCGCCGCCCGGTCGCCATCGGCGAACGTGACGATGTCGTGGCGCCTGTCGCACACCTCGAGGTAGCCGGGCTCCCCGGCGGCGGTGGCCACCGGCGCGGCGAGCAGATCGTGGGCACCGCGGCGGGAGAGGGCGACCGCCTCAGCCTCGGTGGCGCGGGCGAGTGACACCAGGAGCGGCCCCTCGACCGCCCCCTCGGTGGCTTGCCGCCGGATGAGGTCGTCCGGGTCACTCGGGCCGTCGTACCAGCTCCGGCCGTCATCCGAGGCGACGACGAGCCGCGGCTCCTCGTCCAGGTACGGCGGCAGCCACAGCGCCACGCGCTCGGCGTTGAACAGCTCGCGGATCGCCTCGACGAGACGCCTCGGGCCGTCCTCGTCGGCTCCGATCTGTTCCACCTGGCGGGCGAAGGCATAGACCTTCTCCAGGTCCTGCCTCTCGCGGGACACCGCGGCGAACCGCCGGGAGAGGAGGACGAGGCCCGTCGTGAGCGGTGCGACGAGCAGCAGCGACCACGCCGTGGCGTCGACGAGGAGCAACACCGACAGCCCGACGAGGACCGCCATGGGCGTGACCGTTGCGGTGGCGAGCAACAGGCTGGTCCACAGGGCTCGGCCGGGGTACCCCTGCGTGGCGATGATCGCGAGACGGATCAGCACACCGCCCACGAGCGTGGCGAGGGCGACGGCGACCAGGTAGGACAGCCAGGTGACCGGCTCCGTCACCGCTCCGACCGGCAGCAGCTGCAGCACGCCGAAGGCGACGGCTACCTCGACGACCGCCACCGCCGTGTTGGCGATGACCTTGGCGGGACTGAAGCGCTGAGCGATACAGACAACCCCGACCGCCAGGGCCCGCGTGAGTGCGGTCCAGGTGGGACCCACCTCGACGAGGGCCACGACGAAGACCAGCTCCGTCGCCGAGATCGACACGCCCTGTCGACGGAACTCGACGTGGAGGTTGTAGCACTCGGCTACGACGAGGCCGGCCAGGATGACGACCACGATCACCGGGTTCACCGGCCGGAAACCGGTGGACCCGACCCAGATGGCCGCCGGCAGTGCGATGAGAAGGCTGAGCCAGCCGATGGCGGCGGGCCCCAGCGCGGCCACTGGCCAGCGCTGTACCGGGGCGTCCTGCTCGGCCACTGACACCTGTATTCGCCGGGGGGAGATGGGCGGAGCCGAGGCTAACAGCGGGTCGCCACCCCACCAGGGGCTTCCCAACGCCTTCCCCTCCGATGAGTGAGGGGAAGGCGCCCCCGGCGTCACGTGAGCCCGCAGCCGCCGCGACGGTCGACGGTCGGTCGACGTGGTGTCGCGTCGGCAGCGGAGGGGTCAGGAGGTCAGGCCGCCTGCCGGCTCCACTTGTGGCCCCGGCTCCACTTGTGCCCCCGGCTCCACTTGTGACCGCGGGTGTTGATCGTCGAGACAGTGCTGCTCATGACGCCTCCTCAGGCATGAAGGACTGCTTTCGCAATACAGGGCAGTCGTCCAGGCGCGGGGGCAGAGCGTTGGGTACGGACCGCGCCCGAGAGATTGCTGCCCGTCACCCGTTGGAGGCAAGCACTGTTGATCAGTCCGACACGATCGGGCGTCATGCCGTCACCGAACGTCACGTCATGTGACAGTGTGTACCCCTCTCGGGGTACACCCGCGATTCCTGTGACAGCGGGGAGCCGAGGGGCGGGTGGGGCTCGACCACGCCGGCGTGTCGCGGTGGGTCCACAGGCGCGCCTGCGCCCGGCCGGGGATCCCCCGATCGGGTCCACAGCGCTCCACAACGCCGTCCACAGCTCGTGGACAGGCCGGACGGCCACCTACGCTGCGCCGCGTGCAACGGGACGGGGAGGACGCCGAGCGCGGCTCGACGCTGCCGCTGGTCCTGGTGTGCTGGCTGGTGGCCGCCCTCATGGCCTTCGGTGCGATCGCCGCGTCCGACGCCTTCCTGGAGCAGCAGCAGGTGCAGTCGATCTGTGACGGCGCGGCGCTGGCCGCGGCCAACGCCACCGACGAGGCGGCCCTGTACGCCACCGGTGTCGGGACGGCGCTGCCGCTGACCCGGGCCAGCACGCAGGCGGCCGTCGCCGACCAGCTGGCCGACGGTGGGACGGTGCTGCAGTCCTGGTCCACCGAGACCGACGGCGTCGAGGTCACGGTGCGGTGCACCCGCTACGTCGAGATCGCGTTCGGCTGGCTCTTCCTCGGCGGGCAGCCGCTGGAGCGCACCGCCGTCGCCGGCGCCCGGGCGCCGACCGCCCCCTGAGACGCGCCGCGGCCCCCGACCTCTGCAGAGGTCGGGGGCCACGTGTACCGGGTGTGGCGGGTGAAGGATTCGAACCTTCGTAGGCTAAGCCGACGGATTTACAGTCCGCTCCCATTGGCCACTCGGGCAACCCGCCGTGGTGGTACCGGGAGAGCGTACAAGACAGCGGAGACCGGCCCGGGTGGTGGCCCGGGGACGCACCCACGGCCGGTGGACGACAGAGGACAAGGAGCACCGACACATGGCCGACTCGTCGTTCGACGTGGTGAGCAAGGTCGACCGCCAGGAGGTCGACAACGCCCTCAACCAGGCTGCCAAGGAGCTCTCGCAGCGCTTCGACTTCCGTGGCACCAACGCGACCATCGCCTGGGCCGGCGAGGAGGGCGTCACGCTGCAGGCCGACACCGAGGAGCGGGTCACGGCCGCGCTCGAGGTGTTCAAGGACAAGCTCGTCAAGCGGAACATCTCGCTGAAGTCGCTGGACGCCGGCGAGCCGCAGTCCTCCGGCAAGTCGTACAAGATCGGCGCCCGCATCAAGCAGGGCATCGAGTCCGACACGGCCAAGAAGATCGCCAAGATCATCCGGGACGAGGGGCCGAAGGGCGTCCAGGCCCAGATCCAGGGCGACCAGCTGCGGGTCAGCGGGAAGAAGCGCGACGACCTCCAGGCGGTCCAGCAGCTGCTGCGCGGCAAGGACCTCGACGTCGCCCTGCAGTTCGACAACTACCGCTGATCGACGGCCGGGCGCCCACCGCGGCGCCCGTGCGGGCCCAGCCACTCACGGCGACGGCCGGGCAGGCGCGGTGTCCTGCCCGGCCGTCGCCGGTGGGTCAGCGGGTGGTGACCCGCAGGACGACGCGGCCGCCGTCGTCCGTGGCGGTGGCGCTGAAGCCGAGAGCGCCCAGCGCCGCGAACCGCTCGGCCTCCGCCGCGGCGTCGCCACCCTGCGCGGCGAACTGGTCGACCAGCGCACCCAGGTCGACGAAGCCGATGACCCCGGCGGTGTCCGGATCGGCGACGGCGGCCCGGAACGCCGCGGAGTCACCGAGCCCGCCGTCCTCCGTCAGCGCGTCCACGAGGACCTGGTCCGTGGACAGGACGTAGCCGTCCTCCAGGGGCACGGTGGCGACCGGGAGGCCGATCTCGGGGCTGCCGAGCACCTCACCGAGGACCTGGACGGCCCCCTGCGGGTCGTCGGTCACGGCGCGGGCACCGAACTGCGGGGCCGTCACGTCGCCGACGACGGCCAGGACGAGGTCGTCGCCCAGGACGGTGCGCAGGTCGTCGGGCAGGTCGAGACCCAGGGCGGCGAGCTGTTCCCGGACCTCGGGTGGGACGCCGGACCCCGACGCGGTGGCCCAGGCCGCCGCGGTGGCGTCCCCGAGCCCGCTGACCGACAGGGCGGCGAGCGTGTCCTCGGACAGGTCGAGCACGAGGCGGGTGGGCTCGGTGGCGGCGACGGGGCCCGTGGGCGCCGTGGCACCACGGGTCAGGCCCTCGACCTCGAGCGCGTCGGACTCGGCGTGCACGCCGAGGACCACGCGCCCGGTGAGCGGCTGGCCGCCGAAGCCGGCGCCGGCCGACGGCACGGTCTCGCCGAGGACGCCCCCCAGGCCTGCGAGGTCGGCCCACGCGACGGCGACCTGATCGCCGTCGAGGGCCGCCAGGTCGCCGGTGTAGTCCTCGTCGTCGGCGAGGGTGGCGGCCGTGGCGACCAAGCGGTCGACGGTCTCCTGGGTCTGGCTGATGAGGACGTGGTCGTCGCGGACGGCGAACGCGAAGTCGGCGTCCTCCACCGCGCCGAGCCGGTCGGTCATCGCCTCCTCATCGGTGACCGCGAGGACGACGACGGGGGCGACCCCGGCCTCGATACCGGGCTCGGGGACCGCGGCCACAGCCATCCGGTCGCCCAGCCACGGCTCGACGTCGCTGTAGGAGAGGCCCCAGGGGTCGTCCTCGAGCAGCGGCGTGATCAGCGCGCTCCTCAGGTCGCCGTCGTCCCCTCCGGTCCTCAGGTGCGGGAACTCCTGCAGGAGGGAGGCCACCGCGGCCTTCTGTCCGGCGGCCGGGTCGAGGTCGAGCTTGACGAACCCGAGGGTGTCTGCGGGGAGCACCTCCTCCGGCTGCGGGCCGCCGCCGGAGAGGTAGGACGCCGCGGCGTAGCCGGCGCCCCCGAGGACGACGGCACCTGCGGCCGCCCCGGCCAGGACGAGTCCGCGACGGGCGCGGCGTGCACCGTGGGCCGGCTCCGGCGGGGCGGCCGCAGGGGCCGTCGTCCTCGGGCTGGCGCTGATACACATCTGACGCTGCCGACGACCCCCTACGTGGAGACCACGGTGGTCGGCGTAGCAGTACAAAAAAAAGATAGCGTAGAAACACAGTCACTCACACTCGAGCAAGCAATTGGGTACACATCAT
>NZ_NVPT01000008.1 GCF_002802985.1 Geodermatophilus chilensis
CGCCGGCCCCGCCCTGAGCGTGGTGACGGTCTGGAACGGCCCCGCGTCAGGCCCCCCGGCCCCCTGCAGGGGCCCGCGGCGAGCTTGCGAGCCGTGGGGGGCAGGGGGTCCTCTTGCTCTTACTCGCGGAGGCTGGCCCGCGCCTTCTCGACCGAGCGCAGCATCCGCTCGAGGGTGCCGCCGAAGTCGGCCAGCCGGGTGTCGACGTACTCGTCGACCTCGGTGCGCATCCGGGCGACGTCCGCCGCGGTCTGGGCGCCGAGCTCGTCGGCCCGGTCGACCGCGCCCCGGTAGACCTCGGTCTCGCTGATGAGCCGCTCGTGCTCGGCCTGCGCGGCCGCCAAGATCTCCGCCTGCTGGGCCTGCGCGTCGGCGATGAGCGCCTCGCGGTGCCGGCGGGCCTCCTCGACGATCTGCTCGGCCTCCTCCTCGGCCCGGGCGAGCAGGTCCTCGGCCTCGGCCTGGGCGCGGGCGAGCAGGTCGTCGCGCTGCCGGCGGGCCGTGCCGAGGATCTCCTCGCGCTGCCGCCGGGCCGCGCCGACGACCTGCTCGGTCTCGCTGCGGGTGCGGCCGGTCAGCCGCTCGGCCTCGGCCTGCGCCTGCTGGAGGATCTCGGTGCGCTGCTCGACGATCGCGCCGGCCTTGTGCACCTCGACGGGCAGGTTCTCCCGGAGGTCGTCGAGCAGGTCGAGCAGGATGTCGCGGGGCACCATGCACGAGCCGCCGGACATCGGCACGCTACGGGCGTTCTCGATGACGCTGCTCAGCTCGTCGACGGTCTCGTAGAGCCGGTAGACGACCTCCGTCATGCGCCCTGCTCCCGCTGCGCGGCGAGCCGTTCGTGCACGGCCTTGGGGACCAGCGCCGAGACGTCACCGCCGAAGGTGGCGATCTGCTTCACCAGGCTGGAGGAGAGGTGGCCGACCTGCGGGGCGGTGGGCACGAAGAGCGTCTCCACGCCGGCCAGCTCCCGGTTCATCTGCGCCATCTGCAGCTCGTACTCGAAGTCGCTGACCGCGCGCAGCCCCTTGACGATCACCGGGATGTCGTTGGTGCGGCAGTAGTCGACGAGCAGGCCCTGGAAGCTGTCGACGGTCACGTTGGGCACGTCGGCGACCGCCTCGCGCAACAGGGCCATGCGCTCGTCGACGCTGAACAGCCCCGCCTTGCCGGGGTTGACCAGGACGGCGACGACGAGTTCGTCGTACAGCGCCGCCGCCCGGGTGATGACGTCGACGTGTCCGTTCGTCACGGGGTCGAACGACCCGGGGCAGACCGCTCGCCTCACGGACAGCGACCGTACCGGAGCACGGCCTCGCCGTAGCGGCGCTCGCGCAGTCCGCGCAGGGGTGTCGGCCACTCGAAGGGCGCCTCGCGGCTGGAGCGCTCGACGACGACCAGGGCGTCCTCGGCCAGCCACTCCCCCGTGACCAGCGCCTCGAGCACCCCGAGGACCTCGGGCAGCGGCGTGGCGTAGGGCGGGTCGGCGAGCACGACGTCGAAGCGGGCCGGCGGCGGCCCGGCGACGACGGTGGGCACCGAACCGGACACCACCCGTGCGCCGGGCAGGCCCACCGCGTCGATGTTCGCGCGCAGCACCGGCAGCACCCGCGGGCCGTTCTCGACGAACACCACCTGGGCCGCGCCGCGGCTGAGCGCCTCGAGACCGAGGGCGCCGGAGCCGGCGTAGAGGTCCAGGACGCTGGCGCCCTCGAGGTCGGTCAGCGTCGAGAGGCTGTTGAACAGCCCCTCGCGGGCACGGTCGCCGGTGGGCCGCACGCCCGAGGGCGGCACCTTGAGCCGCCGTCCGCCGGCGACGCCCGAGACGATCCGGGTCATGCCAACTCGAGGGTCATGCCTTCTCCAGGGTCATGCCTTCTCCAGGTACGTGGCGCGCTCGTCGGTGGCCAGCGCGGCCACCTCCATCGCCAGGCCCGGGAAGTCGGCGAGGCCCCGGTCGGTCTCCAGCAGGGCGGTGGCCTCGGCGCGCGCCTCGGCGATGAGCTGCTCGTCCTCCAGCAGCGACAGCAGCTTGATGCCCGAGCGGCGGCCGGACTGCGCGGCCCCGAGCACGTCACCCTCGCGGCGGGTCTCCAGGTCCAGGCGGGCCAGCTGGAAGCCGTCGGAGGTGCCGGCGACCGCGGCCAGCCGCTGCCCGGTGGCCGAGGTGGTGGACGCCTCGGAGACCAGCAGGCACAGCCCCTGGTGCCTGCCCCGGGCGACCCGGCCGCGCAGCTGGTGCAGCTGGCTGACGCCGAAGCGGTCGGCGTCCATGACGACCATCACGGTGGCGTTGGGCACGTCGACGCCGACCTCGACGACGGTGGTGGCGACCAGGACGTCGACCTCGCCGGCCGCGAAGGCGCGCATCCGCGCCTCCTTGTCCTCGGGGGTCATCCGGCCGTGCAGGACCTCCAGGCGCAGCCCGGCCAGCGGCCCGGCGCGCAGCTCCTCGGCGACGTCGAGGACGGCCAGCGGCGGGCGGCGGCCCGTCCCCTCCTCGGCCGGGGCGCCGTCGGCGTCGTCGGGCTCCTCCTCGCTGCCGGCGTCCTCACCGATGCGCGGGCAGACGACGTAGGCCTGACGGCCGGCGGCGACCTCCTCGCGCAGCCGCTCCCAGGCGCGGTCGAGCCAGGCCGGCTTGGCCCGGACGGGGACCACCGAGCTGGCCACGCCGCCGCGCCCGCCGGGCAGCTGGCGCAGCGTGGAGGTCTCCAGGTCGCCGTAGACGGTCATCGCGACCGTGCGCGGGATCGGCGTGGCGGTCATGACCAGCACGTGCGGGGGCCGGTTGCCCTTGGCCCGCAGCGCGTCGCGCTGCTCGACCCCGAAGCGGTGCTGCTCGTCGACGACGACCAGGCCGAGGTCGGCGAAGTCCACGCCCGCCTGCAGCAGCGCGTGCGTGCCGACGACGATCCCGGCGCTGCCGTCGGCGACCGCGGCACGCCCCTCCCGCCGGGCAGCGGCCTTCTGCGAACCGGTGAGCAGCACGACGCGGGTGCCGGCCGGGTCGCCGTCCAGCTCGCCGGCGCGGCCCAGCGGCCCGAGCATCGCGCTGATGCTGCGCGCGTGCTGGGCGGCGAGCACCTCGGTGGGGGCGAGCAGGGCGGCCTGCCCTCCGGCGTCGACGACCTGGGCCATGGCCCGCAGCGCGACGACGGTCTTGCCGGCGCCGACCTCGCCCTGCAGCAGCCGGTGCATGGGCTGCTCGCGGGCCAGTTCGGCGGCCAGCTCCTCGCCCACCTCGCGCTGGCCCTCGGTGAGCGCGAAGGGCAGGGCGGCGTCGACGGCGTCCAGCAGACCGCCGGCCCGCCGGGGCCGGGCGACGCCGGGCTCGAGCGCGGCGGCGCGGCGACGGGCCGCGAGGGTCAGCTGGAGGGTGAGCGCCTCGTCCCACTTGAGCCGGTACTCGGCGCGCTCGACGTCGTCGTCGGAGGTCGGCCGGTGGATGTCCAGCAGCGCGGCGGGCAGGCTCGGCAGCCCGAGCCGGGTGCGCAGGTCCTCGGGCAGCGGGTCCTGGACGAACCCGAAGCCGCCGGAGGCGTCGAGCAGCAGCCGCAGCGAGCGCTGGATCACCCAGCTGGAGACCTCCTTGCTGGCCGGGTAGATCGGGATGAGCGCGCGGGCCCAGTCCACGTCCTCGTCGTCCCCGGTCATGAGGTGGCAGTCGGGATGGGCGAACTGCAGCCTGCTGCGGTACTCGCTCACCGTGCCGGCGAACAGCCCCCAGGCGCCGGGCACCAGGCGCGCGTGCCGGTGGTTGAAGAAGACCAGCTTCATCGTCCCGGCGCCGTCGCCGACGGTGACCTCGGTGAGGGTGCCGCGCTTCTGCCGCATCCGGCGGCTGTCGACCGATCGGACCTGGGCCAGCACGGTCACCCGGTCGCCGACCTGCAGGTCGTCGAGGCGGGTCATCTCCCCGCGCTTGGCGTAGCGGTGCGGGTAGTGCCGCAGCAGGTCGCGCACGGTGTGCAGGCCCAGCGACTCCGCCATCGCCTTCGCGGTCTTCGCACCGAGGACCCGGTCCAGCCGGGTCGTCATCTCCACCGCCATCACTCCACCCCCACCTGCAGCGGGACCCCCTCGGGCGCGCCGGCGTAGCGGGTGACCTCGACGGTCGGGTACCCGCTGGCGAGGTGCGCGCAGACGGCGTCGGCGAGGTCGGCGTCCTGGCCCACCACGAGGGTGACCAGCTCCCCGCCGGCCGACAGCATGCGGTCGAGCAGCTCGCAGGCGACCGCGACCGGCTCCGCGCCGATGAGCAGGACGTCGCCCTCCGCGGAGCCGAGCACGTCACCGGGGGCGCAGCGGCCGGCGCTGGTCAGCGCCTCCTGCTCGGCGACGGTGAGCTCGGCCCAACGGGTCGCCGCGGCTGCCTCGGCCATGGTGATGACGTCGTCCCCGAAGCGTCGGGTCGGGTCGGCGACGGCCAGCGCGGCCAGGCCCTGCACCGGCGAGCGGGTGGGGACGACGGCGACGTCGCGGCCCTCCTCGCGGGCACGCTCCGCGGCACGGGAGGCCGGCGCCGTGAGCGTCGGGTCGTTGGGCAGCACGACGATGCCGGCCGCGCCGGACCCCAGCACGGCGGCGAGCACGTCGTCCTCCCTCACGCCGTCGGGCCCGCAGCCGACGACGGTGGCGCCCTCGTCGCGGAACAGCTCGGCCAGCCCGCCGTCGGGGACGATCGCCACGACCGCCCGCGTGTCGGGCGCGGGCGCCGGCGACCGCACCGGGGCCAGCGGGGTCACCGAGATGCGGTACGGCCGGCCGGCCTCGATGCCGGCCTCGATCGCGGCGCCGACGTCGGCGACGTGCACGTGCACGTTCCACTCGCGCCCGCCGGGGGTGTCGACGCCGACGACCACCAGGCTGTCGCCGAGGGCGGCCAGCCGCTCGTGCAGCCGCGCGACGGCGGCCTCGTCGCTGTCGGCCAGCAGGTACTGCACCTCGCTGCCCGGCCCGGCGGGCGGCTGGTGCGGCAGATCGCCGTGGCCGTGGCCGTGGTGCCCGCGCTCGGACCGGCGGGCCAGCGACGGGCGGTCGGGCTCGACGCCGGTCACCGTGGTCACCAGCGCGTCGAGGACCAGGCACAGCCCCGCTCCCCCGGCGTCCACCACGCCGGCGTCGCGGAGCACGGCCAGCTGCCCCGGGGTCGCCTCGAGGGCCGCACGGGCGCCGTCGGCCGCGGCGCGCACGACCTCGCCCAGGGCGGTGCGCCCGGAGGCGACCGCGGCGACCGCCGCCTCGGCGCCGGCCCGGGCGACCGTGAGGAACGTCCCCTCCTCGGGGTCGGCGACCGCGCCGTAGGCGGTGTCGGCGGCCTTCTGCAGGGCCGTGGCGAGCGTCGGCCCGTCGGCCGGCGGCTGCCCGGCGAGCTGGTCGGCCAGCCCGCGCCAGAGCTGGGCCAGGATCGTGCCGGAGTTGCCGCGGGCGCCCAGGACCGCGCCGCGGGCCAGCAGCGCCCAGGCGGGCTCGTGACGGTCCTCGCCGGCCTCCTCGAGCGCCGCGAGGGCGGCCTCGGCGGTGGCGAGCAGGTTGGTGCCGGTGTCGCCGTCCGGGACGGGGAAGACGTTGAGGTCGTCGATGCGGCCGCGGGCTGCGGACAGGGCGGCGACCGCGGCCCGGCACCACTGGCCGACCGCGGCGTCGTCGAGCGCCGGCAGCACGGCCGGAGGGTACCCACGCGGACCGACAGCACCGGGTACGCGACCGGCCGTGGGCGCCGTCCCGGGGACCTCGGCGACGTCCGCGCCGGAGACCGGTTAGACTCTCCGTTGGTCTGTGTGCGGGCGCGTCGGCGTGCCGCCGTCCGTGAACGAATCTCTGGGAGTGATCCACCGTGGCTGCCGTGTGCGATGTCTGTGGCAAGGGGCCCGGTTTCGGTATGTCGGTGTCGCACTCGCACCGGCGGACGCCGCGCCGTTGGAACCCGAACATCCAGTCCGTGCGGGCGCTCGTCGCCCCCGGCAACCGTCGCCGCATCAACGCCTGCACCTCGTGCATCCGCGCGGGCAAGGTCGTGCGCGGCTAGCGGTCGCCGAACCGGCTGGACGGAGCCCGGAGGTCCTCGGACCTCCGGGCTCCGTCACGTTCGTGGGGCCGGCCGAGCTCCCGCTCCTTCCTCGGCGAGATCGCCGATCTCGCCGGAAGGGGCGACTCAGCCGATGCCGCGGGCGCGGGCGGCGTCCACCACCAGGTCGACCACCGTCTGCAGCGGCAGAGCCGTGCTGTCGATGACCAGGTGGTAGCTGCGCGGGAACGCCGGGTCGACGCGGTAGTTCCGCCGCACGTACCCCTCCCGGGCCGCGTCGTTGGCCCGCTGCTCCCGACGCACCTCCTCGTACGGGCGGCCGGTGCGCGCCACCGCCAGTTCCAGCCGCCGCTCCACAGGGCCGTCCAGACGGACGTGCAGCGCGGTCGGACGGTCGCCGAGCACCACCGCGGCGGCCCGCCCGAGCACCACGCCACCCGGCCCGTCGGCGATCTCGCGCACCACGCGCTCGGTCTGCAGGCGGAACGTCCGCTCGTCGAGCTGCTCGGTCACCGGGACGACGCCGCCCATCGGGTCGGGCATGGTGCCCAGCGAGGCGACGATCCGCCACAGCCCGCGCGCGACGTTCTCGTCGTTCGCCTCCGCCTCGGCCAGCGGGACGCCGAGCCGGCCGGCCACCTGGGCGGGGATGGCGCGGTCGTGGAAGACCAGGCCCAGCCGCGCGGCGACGGCGGGCCCGACCTGGTCACCGCCGGCGCCGTAGGCGGCCGAGATCGTCACCACACCGGCTCCGCTCACCGCTCGTCCTCCAGCCGCCTGCCCAGGAACACCGCCCCGAGGGCGTCGGCGTACACGCCGTACCCGGCAACGGGGGTGTAGCCCAGCGCGGCGTACAGCGCCAGTGCCTCGGGCTGCCGCGAACCGGAGTTGAGCACCACCGAGCGGGAGCCGGCCGCGGCGGCGCTCTCCTCGAGGGCCGCCATGACGAGCTGGGCGAGCCCCTGCCGCCGGAACGCCGGCTCCACGTAGACCCGCTTGACCTCGGCCACGCCGGGGGCGTGCACCCGCCAGGCCCCGCACGCGGCGGGGACGCCGTCCACCTCGGCGACGAGGAACAGCCCCACCGGGGGCTCGAACTCGGCCGGGTCGACGACGGCCTCGTCGGGGCCGCCGTAGCGGGTCACGTACTCCTGCTGCACGCGACCGACGAGCTGGCGGGCCAGCGGGTCGTCGTAGGGCACCGCCCGCAGCACGACCGGGCGGCCGTCGGCCAGCCGGACCTCAGCGGAAGTGCGCATGCCCGGTCCCCTCCGCCCCGACGGCCGCGGCGACCGCCTCGGCCGGCTCGCCGTCCACCCGCACGCCGGGTTCCCCCTCGCGCACGACACCGATCGGCGCCCAGCCCTCCGGCAGGTCGGCCCCGGCCGGGAAGGTGGCGAGCAGCGCGTGGTCCTCCCCGCCGGTGAGCACCCAGGCCATCGGGTCCCCGCCGAGGGCGGCCGCGACCTGCTGCAGCGGGCCGGGCCGCTCGAGGGTCGCCCGGACCAACGCGGCCCGGTCGACGTCGACGAGCACGCCGCTCTCCTCGGCGAGATGCCCGGCGTCGGCGAGCAGCCCGTCGCTGACGTCGCACATCGCCGTCGCGCCGGCCTCGGCGGCAGCCGGTCCGGCCGCGTACGGCGGCTCCGGGCGGCGGTGCGCGGCCACCGCGGCGTGCGGGCTGGTGAACCCGCGCCGCAGCACGGCCAGGCCGCACGCCGACCAGCCCAGCCGGCCGGCCAAGGCGAGCACGTCGCCGGGCCGGGCCCCCGAGCGCAGCACCGGCGCCCGCCCGCCCAGGTCGCCCAGCGCGGTCACCGACAGGACGACGGCGCCGCTGTCGGGAGCCGCCGACACCGTGTCGCCGCCGACGACGGCCGCCCCCAGCGGCGCGCACTCCTCCGCCAGCCCGGCGGCCACCCCCTCCAGCCACGTCGTCGGGGTGTCCGGCGGGCAGGCCAGCCCGACCAGCAGCGCGGTCGTCACCCCGCCCATGGCGGCCACGTCGGCGAGGTTGGCCGCGGCCGCCTTGTGCCCGACGTCCTCGGCCGACGACCAGTCGCGCCGGAAGTGCCGGCCCTCCACCAGGACGTCGGTGGTGGCGACCACGCGCCCGTCGGGCACCCGCAGCACGGCCGCGTCGTCGCCGGGCCCGACCTCGGCGACCCGGGCGGTACCGGAGCGCGCCAGCACGCGGGCGATCACGCCGAACTCACCGACGACCCGCACGCTGTCGGCGGGGTCGTCGCGCGGGACCAGCGGACGGGGACGAGTCACCGGCTCCTCCAGCTCGCTGCGGTAGGTTGCCCAACTGTCCGCCCACCGGCGCGGACGCCGCACCAGCAGCGCCGCCCGAGGAAAGGTCTCCCGTGGTCCACGCCTACATCCTCATCCAGACCGAAGTCGGCAAGGCCGCCCAGGTGGCATCGACCATCAACGAGATCGCGGGTGTCACCAAGGCGGAGGACGTCACGGGCCCCTACGACGTGATCGTCCGGGCCGAGGCCGAGACCGTCGACGAGCTCGGCCGGCTCGTGGTCGCCCGGGTGCAGTCGGTCGACGGCATCACCCGCACGCTGACCTGCCCCGTCGTCAACATCTGAGCGCCCTGACCGAGAACCCCACCCCGGAGCCCGGGCAGCCGGCGCGGCCGTCCCGGCCCGACGACCCGCTGCGGTGGGTGGCGCTGGTCGTCACCGCCGTCGTCCTGCCGCTGGTGGTCGTGCTGCTGGTGCTCAGCCGCGTCCTCGGTGGGGAGGACGCCGACGACAGATCCGACGACGCGGTCGCCGAGGTCGACGGCACGCCGGTGCCCGAGCGGGCCGACCTGCCGCCGTTGCCGGTCGAAGTGCCGCCGGTGACCCCGGAGGCCGACGCCAACTGCCCGGCGCTCATGGGCGCCCTGCCGCTGGAACTGGCCGGCGAGCAGTCGCGCCCCGTCCAGTCGGACTCCCCGTACGCCTACGCCTGGGGCGAGCCGCCGGTCGTGCTGGTCTGCGGCGTCGAGCGGCCCGCCGCGCTCGAGCCGACGTCCCCGCTGATCACGGTCAACGGCGTCGACTGGCTCGTGGACACCAGCGACCCGGACGACATCGTCTGGACCGCCGTCGACCGGCCGGTCTACGTCCGGGTCACCGTCTCCGCCGACACCGACTCCGCACCGGTCGCCGCGCTCGGCCCGGTCATCACCGGGACGCTCCCCGTCCAGCCGGTCGACGCCGGCGGCTGAGCCGTCCTCAGGGGGACGGCAGCCGCTCCAGCTGGGCGGCCACGACCGCCCGCACCTCCTCGGTCGCCGCCTGCACCGACCCGGAGACGGCGGTGACCGCCAGGCTGAACGCCCCGCGCGCGCACCAGGCGAAGGCGGCCGGCGCGGTCACCCCGGCCGTGGGGGCGCCCTCGTCGAGCTGCAGCAGCCGGCACCCCGGGGGCAGGTCCGGCGGGTCCTCCCGCAGCAGGCCGCCGTAGACCTCGGCCTCGTGCGCGGCCAGGTCCGCGGTGAACGCGGCGGCGCCGTCGGCCGTCTCGAACTGGTGGGCGGCGACGGCGGTCAGCGGCCCGGACCCGGCGGAGCCCCAGTAGCGCTCCCAGCCGAAGCGGTAGCCGTAGTCGTCGAGGACCTCGCGCTCGCGGGCGGCGTCCTCGGCGTAGCCGGCGACGTCCTCGACCCACTTCTCCCCCGCGGGCGGCGTGAGCGCGTCGTCGGGCACGCGCGGCAGGCCGGAGGGCACGTCGGGGACGACGAGGGCCTCGAGCTCCTCCGGCGTGGCCGGTGTCGCCGCGGTCGGTGCGGCGGACGCGTCGCCGTCCGTCGAGGCGGCGCAGCCGGTCAGCAGGGCCAGCAGCAGCGCCAGCCCGCCGCGCCGGACCACCGCCACCGGGCTCACGCCCGGCTGCCGTCCAGCGCCGGGTCGGTCGCGGTCCGTGCGTCGGTCAGCGCGACCTCGACCAGCCGGTCGACCAGCGTGGTGAAGTCGACGCCGGAGGCCGCCCACATCCGTGGGTACATCGAGATCGGCGTGAACCCCGGCATGGTGTTCACCTCGTTGACCACCAGCCGCTCGGCGCCGTCCGGGCCGGTGCCGAGGAAGAAGTCGACCCGCGCCAGGCCGCGGCAGTCCATCGCGAGGTACGCGCGGCAGGCCGCCTCCTGCACCGCCCGGGTCTGCTCGGGGGTGAGGTCGGCGGGGACGTCGAAGTCCGCGGCGTCGTCGAGGTACTTGGCGGCGAAGTCGTACCAGTCGGTGCCCGGGTGCAGCCGGATCTCGGCCGGCAGGCTCGCCTGCGGCAGCCCGCCGCCGGGCCTGGCCAGGACGCCGCACTCGACCTCCCGGCCCGGGACGGCGGCCTCGACGACCACCTTGGCGTCGACCGCGGCGGCGGTGGCGACGGCCTCGGGGAACTGCACCCAGTCGGTGACCTTGGTGATGCCGATGCTGGAGCCGGCCCGCGAGGGCTTGACGAACACCGGCAGGCCCAGGCGCTCGCGGGTGGCGGCGTCGAGCACGTCGGGGTCGGCCGACAGCGCCCCGGAGTCGTCGCGCAGCACCACGTGGTCGCCCTGGGACAGCCCGGCGGCGGTGAGCAGCTTCTTGGTGAACTCCTTGTCCATCGACGCCGCGCTGGCGAAGACGCCCGAGCCCACGTAGGGGATGCCGCTCATCTCCAGCAGCCCCTGGATGGTGCCGTCCTCGCCGTAGGCGCCGTGCAGCACCGGGAAGACGACGTCCAGGGCGATCCGCTCCCCCGTGCCGTCCAGGCGCTGCAGGCCGCGGCCACTCGGGTCGCCCACCAGCGTCACCGGCGTCCCACCGGCCACCTCCGGGAGCTCGCCGTCGACGATCGCCAGCCGCTGCCCCGGGTCGGTCAGCACCCACCCGCCGTCGCGGGTGATGCCCACGGGGACGACGTCGTACCGGTCGGGGTCCAGCGCCGCGAGGACGGCCCCGGCGGAGACGCAGGAGATGGGGTGTTCCGCGCTGCGACCGCCGAAGACGACCGCGATCCGCCGCTTGCCCGCCTGTCCGCTCATCGCGGCCGACCCTAGTGGAGGACATCCGTCGCGCCCGGACGACGGGCAGGGCGGACCTGCCGCGCCCGGGTGTGGGAACCTCGCTCCGATGAACGCAGCCGGATCGGCGACGCCCTCGCGCAGGCTGCGCCTGGCCGGGGCCGCCGTCCACCTCTACACCGCGATCGGCTCGGTGCTCGGGCTGCTCATCGTGCTGGCCGCGTTCGACGGCGACGCGGTGGCCGCCCTGTGGCTGGGTCTGGTCGCCCTCGTCGTCGACGGCACCGACGGGATGCTGGCCCGCCGGCTGCGGGTCAAGGAGACGATCCCCTGGTTCGACGGCGCCCGGCTCGACGACATCGTCGACTACCTCACCTACGCCTTCGCGCCGGTCGTGCTGCTGTGGACGACCGGGTTGCTACCCGGCGGCGCGGCGGGGTCGGTCGTGGCGGCGCTGCCGCTGCTGGCCTCCTGCTACCAGTTCTGCCGGGTCGACGCGAAGACCGAGGACCACGCCTTCCTCGGCTTCCCGAGCTACTGGAACGTGGTCGCCTTCTACGCCATCGTCCTCGACCTGGACCCGGCGGTGGTCGCCACCGTGCTCGTCGTGTGCTCGGTGCTGGTGTTCGTGCCGGTGCGCTACCTCTACCCGTCGCGGACGACGGCGCTGCGCGGGCTGAGCCTGGCACTGACGGCGCTCTGGCTGGTCACCTACGCGGTCCTGCTGCTGCAGGTGCCCGACCCGCACCCGGTCGTGGTGGCGCTGTCGCTGGCCTACCTCGGGTACTACGTCGCGGTGAGCCTGTGGCTGACCGCGCGGGCGGCCCACCGCCGGCGTGGAGAGCTCGCCGCGGCCGTCTGAGCCGGCTCAGACGGCGTCGAGGGCGGCGGCGAGGTCGGCGACCAGGTCGGCGGTGTCCTCGATGCCGCAGGACAGCCGCACGAACCCCTCGGGGACGGCGTCCCCGCCCCACTGGGCCCGCCGGTCCAGGGTGCTGTGCACCCCGCCGAAGCTGGTGGCCGCCGTCCAGAGCCGGCTGGCGCCCAGCACCCGGGCCACCGCCGCGGCGTCGGGCAGCTCGGCGGAGACGACACCGTTGGGGCGCAGCATCTGCCGGGTGGCGAGGTCGTGGGAGGGGTCGCCGGGCCGCCACGGCCAGCGGACGCCGCTGACCGCCGGGTGCGCCGCGAGCAGGTCGGCGACCGCCCCCGCGGTGGCCGCCTGGCGGGCCAGGCGCAGGTCCAGCGTGCTCATCGAGCGGTGCCCGAGCCACGCCTCGAAGGGGCCGGGCGTGCCGCCGGTGTGGTCGCGGAAGGACTTCAGCCGGGCGTACAGCTCGTCGTCGCCCGTGCTGACGTGGCCGAGCAGCAGGTCGCTGTGCCCGGTCAGCGCCTTGGTGTCGCTGCCGACGGTGAGGTCGGCGCCGAGTTCCAGCGGCCGCTGGCCCAGCGGGGTGGCGGTGGTGTTGTCGACGGCGAGCACCGCCCCGGCGGCACGGGTCGCGCGGGCGACGGCGGCGATGTCGCAGACGTCGAGCTGCGGGTTGCTCGGCGTCTCGAGCAGCACCAGCGCGGCGCCGTCGAGGTCGCCGCGGGCGGCCACCGCACCGATCTCCGGCGTGGGCACGTACTCGACGGTCACGCCGTAGCGCTCGAGCTCGTCGCGGGCCAGCAGCCGGGTCGTGTAGTAGCCGTCCGAGGGCAGCACGACGCGGTCGCCGGCGCGGACCACGGCGAGCACCGCCGCGCTGATCGCGGCCATGCCGGTGGCGAAGGACAGGCACCGGCCGCCGTCGAGCTCGCCGACCGCCGCCTCGAAGACCCGCAGCGTGGGGTGCTCGGTGCGCGCGTAGGCGTCGGTGCCGTCCGCACGGGGCGGGCGGTCGCCCAGGTGGTACGGGGCGGCGAAGACCGGCGAGGGCCGCAGCGGCGCGCCCGGCACGGGGGCGTCCTCGCCGGCGCGGACCGCGCGGGTGCCGTCCCCCCAGGTCGCGTCGCCCACTCGGGCCCCGCCCTCGATCGACCCCATCACTCCGGCTTCGCCTCCCTGGACATGATGTCCTTCACGATCTGTGTCACCGGGACGCCGTCGTGGCACACCCGGACGACGGCCTCGGTGAGCGGCATGTCGACCCCGTGGGCCCCGGCCAGGTCCAGCACCGGCCGGCAGCTCTTCACCCCCTCGGCGACCTGCCGGGTGGTCCGCTGCACCTCCTCCACCGACATGCCGCGGCCCAGCCGCTCGCCGAAGGTGCGGTTGCGCGACAGCGGGGAGCTGCAGGTGGCCACCAGGTCGCCCAGCCCGGCCAGCCCCGCGAACGTGGTCGGCTCGGCGCCCAGGGCCGCGCCCAGCCGGGCGGTCTCGGCCAGCCCGCGGGTGATCAGCGAGGCCCGGGTGTTGTCGCCGAAGCCCATGCCCTCGGTGATGCCGCACGCCAGCGCGATGACGTTCTTCACCGCGCCGCCGAGCTCGCAGCCCACCAGGTCCTGGTTCGTGTACGGGCGGAAGTAGGGGGTGTGGCAGGCGGCCTGCACCTGCGCCGCGCGGTCGTGGTCCTCGCAGGCCACCACGGTCGCGGCCGGCTGCTCCTCGGCGATCTCACGGGCCAGGTTGGGGCCCGAGAGCGCGGCGACCCGGTCGGGCCCGGCGCCGGTGACCTCGGCGATCACCTGGCTCATCCGCTTGGTGGTGCCGAGCTCGACGCCCTTCATCAGCGAGAGCAGCACCCCGTCGGGGGGCAGCAGCGGCGCCCACTCGGTGAGGTTCTCCCGCAGCGACTGGGAGGGGACGGCGAGCACCACGAGCTCCGCGTCGGCGAGGGCCTCGGCCGCGTCGGCCGTGGCGCGCAGCCGGTCGGGCAGCCGGATGCCGGGTAGGTAGTCGGGGTTCTCCCGGGTCTCGCCGATCGCGTGCGCCAGCTCGGGGCGGCGGGCGTGCAGCACCACCGCGCAGCCGGCGTCGGCGAGCACCTTGGCGAAGGTGGTCCCCCACGAGCCGGCCCCCAGCACGGCCGCCCGCGTGCCGACGCTGCGGCTCACGCGGCGCTCCCGGGCAGGTCCCCGGGGAGCGTGCGCCGGGGGTGGGGGGCGGTCGTGGTGGGCGCCGGCTCCCCGCGGAGCTCGGCCAGCTGGTCGCGCACGCAGGCCATCATCCGGTCGGTGACCTCGCGCAGCAGCTCCCCGGTCATCGGCCGGCCCCCGCGCACCTGCGCGCGCAGGTCGGTGAGGTCCGCCGGCTCGCCGACCAGGTAGTCGGCCGGTGCGCGCAGCCGCAGGTGCAGCTGCTTGGTGTGGTAGTCGTGCAGCCGCTGCGGTCCCCACTGGGCCACCGGCAGGACGGCGGCGTCGGTGGTCAGCGCGAGGCGGGCGACCCCGGTGCGGGCCTCCATGGGCCACCAGTCGGGGTCGCGGGTGACCGAGCCCTCGGGGTAGATGACCACGACGTTGCCGGCGGCGAGGTCGGCCTCGGCGGCCGTGAGCGAGTAGCGTGCGTCGACCCGGCCACGGGCGACCGGGATCTGCCCGGCGGCGCGCAGGATCCGCCCGGCCGGCCCGGCGAAGACCGCCTCCTTGGCCAGGAAGTGCGGCACGCGCCCGCAGTCCCAGACCAGCCGGGCGCAGGCCAGCGGGTCCAGCACCGACACGTGGTTGGCCACCACGAGCACCGGCCCCGTGCGCGGGAAGCGCTCGGCGTGCCGGTAGCGCATCCGGAACAGCAGCACCGTGACCGGGTAGACGACCGCGACGCAGAACACCAGGGCCGGCGGGAGCGGCCTGCGGGTGCGCCACCGGGACGGCGGGGCTGCGGTACGGCGCGACACCCCGGCGTCCGGAGACCCGTCCTGCGTCACCGGTTCCTCCCCTCCTGCCCGGCCGCGGTGCGGCCGGGGTCGTCCTGAGAGACCCATCGTGGCCTGGTCCGGTCCGCCGGGTGCACCGGGGTCCGGTCGGTCCGCTCGGCGTCCCCGCGGCGGTGTGCTCACATTGTCGTCGTGCGCGCGTGGTCGGTCGTCGTCCCGGCGAAGCGGCTCCCGCTGGCCAAGACCCGCCTCGCGCCGCTGCCCGCGGACCTGGACGGCCCGCCGGCGGCGGCACACGACCGGCTGGTCCTGGCGCTGCTGGCCGACACCGTCGCCGCCGCGCTGGCCTCGCCCGCCGTCGCCGGCGTCCTCGTCGTCACCGACGACCCGGCAGCGGCCGGTGCGGTCACCCGGCTGGGCGCCCGCACGGTGCCCGACGAGCCGGACCGCGGCCTCAACCCGGCGCTCGCCCACGGCGCCCGCGCCACCGGCGCCGCCGCGGTGGCCGCGCTCTCCTCCGACCTGCCGGCCCTGCGCCCGGCGGAGCTGACCGCCGCCCTCGCCGCGGCGGAGGTCGCGGCGCGCTGCTTCGTCCCCGACGCGCAGGGCACCGGGACGACGCTGCTCACCGCCGTCGGCAGCGACCTCTCCCCCGCTTTCGGGGCCGGGTCGGCGCAGCGGCACGCGGCCGGTGGAGCCGTCCCGCTGACCGGCGGCTGGCCGGGTCTGCAGCGGGACGTCGACACGCCCGACGACCTGCAGGCCGCCCTCGCGCTGGGCGTCGGCCCGCACACCGCGGCGCTGCTGGGCGGGGCCGCCCGGCCGCCCGGCTGACCTCCTGTCCGTCACCCACCGGCCACCGGACTGCGGCACGATGAGCTCGTGCCCCCGACCAGACCCGGCGCCCCCGCCGACCGGTACATCAACCGCGAGCTGTCGTGGCTGGACTTCAACACGCGTGTGCTCGAGCTGGCGGAGGACGACTCCCTGCCGCTGCTGGAGCGGGTGAAGTTCCTGGCGATCTTCGCCGGCAACCTCGACGAGTTCTACATGGTCCGCATCGCCGGGCTGAAGCGCCGCCAGAGCACCGGGCTCACGGTGCGCTCGCCCGACGGGCTGACCATCCGCGAGCAGCTGGCGCGGGTCACCGAGCGGACCCGCGACCTGGTGCACCGGCACGCCGACGTCTTCACCAAGGACATCACCCCGCGCCTCGAGGAGGCCGGGATCCGCATCGTGCGCTGGCCCGACCTGGGGGACGCCGAGGTCAAGCGGCTGCGGGAGTACTTCCGCGACCAGGTCTTCCCCGTGCTGACGCCGCTCGCGGTCGACCCGGCGCACCCGTTCCCCTACATCAGCGGGCTCTCGCTCAACCTCGCCGTCCAGGTGCGCGACCCCGACACCGGCGCCCCGCGCTTCGCCCGGCTCAAGGTGCCCAACAACGTGCCGCGGTTCGTGCGGGTCGGGGCCGCGGACTCCGAGGCGACCTTCCTGCCGCTCGAGGACCTCATCGCCGCGCACCTGCCGGCGCTGTTCCCCGGCCTCGACGTCATCGATCACCACCTGTTCCGGGTCACCCGCAACGCCGACCTGGAGGTCGAGGAGGACCGGGACGAGGACCTGCTGCAGGCCCTCGAGCGCGAGCTGGCCCGCCGCCGGTTCGGGCCGGCGGTGCGGCTGGAGGTCGCCGAGCCGATGGACCCGCAGATCCTCGGCGTGCTGATCTCCGAGCTCGAGGTGGACAAGTCCGACGTCGTCCACGTGCCGGGCCTGCTCGACCTCGCGGCGCTCTGGGAGCTCTACGCACTCGACCGCCCGGAGCTGAAGGACGAGCCCTTCGTCCCGGCCACCCACCCGCGCCTGTCCGAGGGGGAGACACCCAAGAGCGTCTTCGCGACGCTGCGGGAGGGCGACGTGCTCGTCCACCACCCGTACCACTCGTTCGCGACCAGCGTGCAGCGCTTCATCGAGCAGGCGGCCGCCGACCCGAACGTGCTGGCCATCAAGCAGACGCTGTACCGCACGTCGGGCGACTCCCCCATCGTCAACGCGCTCATCGACGCCGCGGAGGCGGGCAAGCAGGTCGTCGTCCTGGTGGAGATCAAGGCGCGCTTCGACGAGGAGGCCAACATCAGCTGGGCCCGCTCGCTGGAGCGCGCCGGCTGCCACGTCGTCTACGGGCTGGTGGGGCTCAAGACGCACTGCAAGACCGCGCTGGTGGTGCGCCGGGAGAACGGCGTGATCCGCCGCTACTGCCACATCGGCACGGGCAACTACAACCCGAAGACCGCGCGGCTCTACGAGGACCTCGGCATCCTCACCGCCGACCCGCGGGTGGGCGCCGACCTCACCGACCTGTTCAACACCCTCACCGGCTACTCGCGGCAGACCACCTACCGCCGGCTGATGGTGGCGCCCCACGGCGTCCGTCCCGGACTGGTGGAGAAGATCCGGCGGGAGGCCCGCCACGCGCGCGAGGGCCGGCCGGCCGGCATCCGCATCAAGGTGAACTCGCTGGTCGACGAGGAGATGATCGACGCCCTCTACGAGGCCTCGTCGGCCGGCGTCCCGGTCGAGCTGCTCATCCGCGGCATCTGCTCGCTGCGCCCCGGCGTCCCCGGTCTGTCGGAGAACGTGCGGGTGCGCTCGATCGTCGGCCGCTTCCTGGAGCACTCGCGGACCATGTGGTTCGCCGGCGGCGGCGAGGGCGAGTGGTGGATCGGCAGCGCGGACCTCATGCACCGCAACCTCGACCGCCGCGTCGAGGTGCTCCTGCGGGTGTGCGACGACACGGCCGAACGGCAGCTGCAGCACACCTTCGACGCGGCGATGGCCGAGGGGGTGCGCTGCTGGGAGCTGAGCAGCGACGGTGCCTGGACCCGCACCGGCGACCGCGACTACCAGGCCGCCCTCATGGCGGCGACGGTGGACCATGCCGGCTGAGACCGGCGGTCTGGTCCGCGCTGCCGGCGGCGCCCTGTGGCGCCCGACGGACCGCGGCGGCATCGAGACCGCGCTGGTGCACCGCCCGAGGTACGACGACTGGTCGCTGCCCAAGGGCAAGCCCGACGAGGGCGAGCACCTGCTGGAGACCGCGGTGCGCGAGGTGGTCGAGGAGACCGGGCTGGACGTCGTCGTGGGACGGCGCAGCGTGCGCACCGAGTACGAGGTGCCCGAGGGCCCCAAGCGGGTCGACTACTGGCTGATGCGGGTGGTCGGCGGGGACTTCGAGCCCAACGACGAGGTCGACGAGCTGCGCTGGCTGCCGGTCGAGGAGGCCTGCGCGCTGGTCAGCCACGCGCACGACCGCGCCGTGCTGGCCGACCTGGCGCGCACCGACGTCCCCCGGCAGCCCTCGCTGCTCCTGGTCCGGCACGCCAAGGCCGGCAGCAAGTCCGACTGGGACGGCCCCGACGAGCTGCGGCCGCTGGACGGCAAGGGCCGCCGGCAGGCGGCGCGGCTGGCGCGGGTGCTGCCGCTGTTCGGCCCCGTCGAGCTGCTGACCGCCGAGCGGGTCCGGTGCCGGGAGACCCTCGAGCCGCTGGCCGAGCGGACCGGTCTCGACGTCCGCCCGCTGCCCGAGCTCGGCGAGGAGGAGTTCGCCGCCGACCCGCAGGCGGCCCTGGCCGCCGTCGAGCGGCTGCTGGAGCCGCGCGAGCAACCGGGAGTGGCCGTCGTCTGCAGCCAGGGCGGGGCGATCCCGTCGGTGCTGGCGGCCCTCGGCGTCCGCTTCGCCGGCACCACCGGTGCGCCGCACCCGCCGGCCGCCAAGGGCAGCACCTGGGTGCTGGGCGGGCGGCCGGGCGCGCTGGCCGCGGACTACTACCGGGACTTCTCGGCCGACGCCGCCGAGGACCCTGCGTTCACCGGTCTGCGCTGACGGATCGCGGGGCCGGCCCCGCGGTCCTCCAGCGAGCACGCCTTCCTGGCCGGGCAGCCGGTGCCGCCGTCCTGGCGAGCCGGGCGGCGCATTGCCGGCGTTTCTCGTGGATTGCCGGCGCGGCAGCACCGGCAATCCACGGACAACGCCGGCAATGGCCGACCCCGGCTGGCCTGGAGGACGGTGAAGGTGGCCGACGGGGACCCCGGCCCCGACCTCAGGCCGGCAGGGCCGGCAGCGCCTTGGGCAGCCAGGCCGGACGACGGGCCTCGAAGGCCTCGATGTCGTCCAGGTGCCGCTCGGTGAGCCCGACGTCGTCGAGGCCCTCCAGCAGCCGCCAGCGGGTGTAGTCGTCGACCTCGAACGGCACGCTGCACTCGCCGTAGGTGACCCGCTTCTCCTGCAGGTCGACGGTCACCGACGTGGTGGGGTCGGCCTCCACCGCCGCCCACAGCGCCTCCACCTCGGCCTGCGGCAGGACGACGGTGAGCAGCCCGGACTTGGTCGAGTTGTTCTTGAAGATGTCGGCGAACCGCGAGCTGATGACCACGCGGAACCCGCCGTCCAGCAGCGCCCAACAGGCGTGCTCGCGGGAGGAGCCGGTGCCGAAGTCGGGGCCGGCCACGAGCACCGAGGCATCGGCGTACTCCGGCTGGTTGAGCACGAAGTCCGGCTCGTTCTTCCGCCAGGCGACGAACAGGCCGTCCTCGAACCCGGTGCGGGTGATCCGCTTGAGGTACTCGGCCGGGATGATCTGGTCGGTGTCGACGGCGCTGCGGCGCAGCGGCGCGGCCGTGCCGGTGTGCGTGGTGAAGGCGTCCATGGCTCTCAGGGCTCCAGTGCGAGTCAGACGACGGCCGGGACGGGGGCGTCGGCCAGGTCGGCGGGGGCGGTGAGCCGCCCGGTCAGCGCGGTGGCCGCGGCGACCGACGGGGACACCAGGTGGGTGCGCCCGCCCTTGCCCTGCCGGCCTTGGAAGTTGCGGTTGCTGGTCGAGGCCGACCGCTCCCCCGGCTTCAGCTGGTCGGGGTTCATGCCCAGGCACATCGAGCACCCGGCGCCGCGCCACTCGGCGCCGGCCTCGGTGAAGACCCGGTCCAGGCCCTCGGCCTCGGCCTGCAGCTTGACGCCGACCGACCCGGGGACGACGAGCATCCGGGTGTCCGGGTCGATGTGCCTGCCGCGCAGCAGTTCGGCGGCGATGCGCAGGTCCTCGATGCGGCCGTTGGTGCACGAGCCGAGGAAGACGGTGTCGACCTTGATCTCGCGCAGCGGCGTGCCGGGCTCCAGGCCCATGTAGGCCAGCGCCTGTTCGGCGGCGCGGCGCTCGCCCTCGTCGGCGATCGCGGCCGGGTCGGGCACCGACTCCGCGATCGGCAGGCCCTGGCCGGGGTTGGTGCCCCAGGTGACGTACGGCGCGAGCTCGGCGGCGTCGATGACGACCTCGGTGTCGAAGACGGCGCCCTCGTCGGTGCGCAGGGTCTGCCAGTACTCGACGGCGGCGTCCCAGTCGGCGCCCTGCGGGGCGTGCGGGCGGCCCTGCAGGAAGTCGAAGGTGGTCTGGTCCGGGGCGATCAGCCCGGCGCGGGCGCCGGCCTCGATCGACATGTTGCAGATGGTCATCCGGGCCTCCATCGACAGCGCCTCGATGGCGCTGCCGCGGTACTCGATGACGTGGCCCGCGGCACCGTTGGTGCCGATCTTCGCGATGACGGCCAGGATGACGTCCTTCGACGAGACACCCTCGGGCAGCACGCCCTCGACGGTCACGGCCATCTGCTTGGGCCGGTACTGCGGCAGGGTCTGCGTGGCCAGCACGTGCTCGACCTCGCTGGTGCCGATGCCGAAGGCCAGCGCGCCGAACGCGCCGTGCGTGGAGGTGTGGCTGTCGCCGCAGACGATGGTCATGCCCGGCTGGGTCAGCCCGAGCTGGGGGCCGATGACGTGCACGATGCCCTGGTCGCGGTCGCCCATGGGGGCCAGCCGGATGCCGAACTCGGCGGCGTTCCTGCGCAGCGCCTCGACCTGCGCGCGGCTGACCGGGTCGGCGATGGGCTTGAGGATCTCCAGCGTCGGGACGTTGTGGTCCTCGGTCGCCATCGTGAGTTCGGGGTGGCGGACCGTGCGGCCGGCGGCGCGGAGGCCGTCGAAGGCCTGCGGGCTGGTCACCTCGTGCACGAGGTGCAGGTCGATGTAGAGCAGGTCCGGCTCGCCCGCGGCGCTGCGCACGACGTGGGCGTCGTAGACCTTCTCCGCCAGGGTCTTCGGCACGGCTGGTCCCTCCCGGGTCAGGGCTCGCTCCTGTGTGGACGACCACGCTGGCCATCTCACCATGTGGGATGCGAGTATTGCTGTGTGGGACAGCCTAACCCCGTCGCCGTCTTGGACAAAGCGGTGGCCATCCTCCGCGCCGTGGCCGCCGAGCCCGCGACCCTCGCCGAGCTGGTCGAGCGCACCGGACTGCCGCGGGCGACCGCACACCGCCTGGCCGTGGCGCTCGAGGGGCACCGCCTGGTCCGGCGCACCCCGGCCGGCGCGTGGGCGCCCGGCCCGGCGCTGGGCGAGCTCGGCCGCGGGGTCGCCGACCTCGCCGAGCTGGCCGGCCGGCACCTGGTCTCGCTGCGGGACGCCAGCGGGGAGAGTGCCCAGTTCTACGTCCGGGACGGCGCCAGCCGGGTCTGCGTGGCCGCCGCCGAGCGGGCGCACGGGCTGCGCGACACCGTGCCGGTGGGGGCGCGGCTGCCGATGACGGCGGGGTCGGCCGCGCACGCGCTGCTGGCCTTCGCCCCCGCGGACGAGGTCACCCCGCTGCTGCCCAGCGCCAGCTTCACCGCCCGCACGCTGCTCGACGTCCGCCGCCGGGGCTGGGCGCACAGCATCGCCGAGCGCGAGCCCGGGGTGGCGTCGCTGTCGGCGCCGGTGCGCGACTCCGCGGGCGGGGTCCTGGGCGCGGTCTCCATCTCCGGGCCGGTCGAGCGGCTGGGTCGCCGTCCCGCCCCCGAGGTGGTGGGCGCGGTGCTCGAGGCCGCGGGCGCCATCTCCCGCGCCGCCCGCTGAGAGAGGACCCCATGACCAACGCGAGGAGGAGCGCGGGGCCGCTGACCGCCTGACCGTCCGGGCAGTTCCCCTCCGCGGTCCCCCGGGCGAGACTGGGGCCATGACCGCCACCGAGCCCACGTACCGCGGCCGCGCCCGGATCGCCGAGCCCGGGGAGGGCATCGGCCTCGACGAGCTGGCGCTGGCCACCCGCAACCACGGGATGCCGCTGGAGGCACTGCGCTACGACGTCACGCCGCCGGGGCTGCACTACGTGCTCACCCACTACGACATCCCCGCCGTCGACCCGGCCACCTGGTCCCTGCAGATCGGCGGCGCCGTCGACCGCCCGCTGCGCCTGACCCTCGAGGACCTGCACCGCCGCCCGTCGGTCACCTCCCGGGTGCTGCTGGAGTGCGCCGGCAACGGCCGCGCCCGCTACGAGCCGCGGCCGGTCAGCCAGCCGTGGCTGCTGGAGGCCGTCGGCACCGCCGAGTGGACCGGCACCCCGCTGGCCCCACTGCTGGAAGAGGCCGGGATCGCCGACGGCGCGGTCGACGTCGTCTTCACCGGCGCCGACCACGGCGTGGAGCGCGGCGTCGAGCAGGACTACGCGCGCGGCCTGCCGCTGGCCGAGGCGATGCGCCCGGAGGTGCTGCTGGTCTGGGCGATGAACGGGATGCCGCTGCCGCCCCAGCACGGCGCCCCGCTGCGGCTGCTGGTGCCCGGCTGGTACGGCATGGCCCACGTCAAGTGGCTGACCCGCGTCGAGGTGCTCGACCGGCCCTTCGACGGCTTCCAGAACGCCACGGCCTACCGGCTCAAGGTGGAGGCCGGCGACGCCGGTGAGCCGGTCACCCGGATCGCGCCCCGCGCGCTGCTCACCCCGCCCGGCTGGCCGGACTTCATGACCCGCGAGCGCTTCCTGCGGCCCGGACCGGTGACGCTGACCGGGCGGGCCTGGTCCGGCCGCGCGCCGGTGACCAGTGTCGAGGTCAGCACGGACGGCGGGGCCACCTGGTCGGCCGCCGAGCTGGCCCCAGCCGACCCCGCGCACCCCTTCGCCTGGCGGGCCTGGTCGTTCCCGTGGACGGCGGAGCCGGGGACCTGGGAGCTGCTCGCCCGGGCGACCGACGCCGAGGGCAGCCAGCCCACCGAGCCGGTCTGGAACCGGCAGGGCATGGCCAACAACCTGGTGCAGCGCGTGCCGGTGACCGTGCTGGCGGACTGAGCCGCCGGCACGGCCAGGGGTCGGTGCCCGGCGGGGAGCCTGTGGGTCAGGCCAGGCGCCGGGCGCCTGCGGAGGGCACGACCGCGAAGGCCCGGGGAGGGGTGAAGCCCTGCTGCGCGAAGCGGTCGGTGATCGCCCGCGCGACGTCGTCGGTGCGGTCGGCGTCGACCAGCACCACGGCGCTGCCGCCGAAGCCGCCGCCGACCATGCGGGCGCCGGCGGCACCGGCCTCCAGTGCGGTGGCCACGGCGGTGTCGAGCTCGACGGTGGAGATCTGGAAGTCGTCCCGCAGCGAGGCGTGCCCGGCGGTGAGCATCGGCCCGATCGCGCCGGGGTCGGCGGTCCCGCGCAGGATCCGCACGACCTCCAGCACCCGGGCGTTCTCGGTGACGATGTGCCGCGCGCGCCGCAGCAGCACCCCACCCTCGGGCGTGCCGTCGTCCAGCGGGGCCAGCGCGGCGACGTCCGGGACGTCGCGCAGGGCGCGCACCCCGAGCCGCTCGGCGGCCTGCTCGCACTCCCGACGCCGGTCGCCGTAGCCGCCGGTGGCGTGGTCGTGGGTCGTCCCGGTGTCGACGACGAGCAGCTCCAGCCCGGCCGCGCGCAGGTCCAGCGGCACCTGCTCGGTGCTGCGGTCGCGGGTGTCGAGGAACAGCGCGTGCCCGGCGGTGCACAGCAGCGACGCGGACTGGTCGAGGATGCCGGTGGGCGCGCCCACGAAGTCGTTCTCCGCCCGCCGCGCCACGTCGACCAGGTCGGCGACGGCCAGGTCGGGGGCGGCGAGGTCGCGCAGCGCCAGCGCCACCGAGCAGGACAGCGCGGCGGACGACGACAGCCCCATGCCGGCCGGGACGTCGCCGTCGACCAGCACGCTCACCCCGCCGGGCACGCGGTCGCGCAGCGCGTCGACGACGCCGGCGGGGTAGCCCGCCCAGCCGCCGGGCCGCCCGGGCGCGAGCTCGGCAACCGGCACCTCCACCCGGTCGCCGGGGTGCTGCGCGGAGACGAGGGCGACCAGCCCGTCGTCCCGGCGGGCGACCGCGGCCCGGGTGGTCTGCGGCAGCGCCACCGGCAGCACGAAGCCGTCGTTGTAGTCGGTGTGCTCGCCGATGACGTTCACCCGGCCGGGCGCGGCCCACACCCCCTCGAGCGGCCCGCCGAACGCCGCGGCGAAGGCCTCCCGGGCCCGGTCGACCGCCGTCACCGCACTTTCCGCAGCTGCTCGGCGACGTCCTCGGGGACCGTGTCGGTGATGAACGCGCCCATGCCGGACTCCGAGCCGGCCAGGTACTTCAGCTTCCCGGGCGCCCGGCGCAACGAGAACAGCTGCAGGTGCAGCCACCAGTCCTCGCGACCGCGGCTGACCGGCGCCTGGTTCCAGGAGGCGATGTAGGGCATGGGCGCGTCGAAGCGGCGGGCGAAGCGACCGAGCACGTCGAGGTAGACCTCCGCCAGGGCGTCGCGCTCCGCAGCCGTGAGCGCGGGCAGGTCGGGCACCCGGCGGTGCGGGAAGACCTGCAGCTCGTAGGGCCAGCGGGCGGCGGCCGGCACGAACGCCGTCCAGTGCTCGTTGGCGGTGACCACGCGGGGCCCGGCGCGCTCGGCGGTGAGCACGTCGGCGAACAGGTCGCCGCCGGTCTCCCGCCGGTGCCGCTCGACCGACGCCAGCACCTTCTCCACCCGCGGCGCCACGAAGGGATAGGCGTAGATCTGCCCGTGCGGGTGCGAGAGGGTCACCCCGATCTCCTCGCCGGAGTTCTCGAAGACGTAGACCTGCTCGACCCCGTCGATGCCCGACAGCTCCGCGGTTCGCTCGGCCCACACGTCCACGACCAGCCGGACCCGGTCGGCGCCGAGCGTGGCGAAGGACCGGTCGTGCTCGCTGGTGAAGACGACGACCTCGCAGCGGCCGAAGCCGGGCCGCAGCTCGCTCAGCGGGGCGCCGGGCGCGGCCGGGGGGACGTCGCGCGCGACCGCCGTCGCCAGGGACGGGAACCGGTTCTCGAAGACGACGACCTGGTAGTCGGCCTCCGGGACCTCGGTGGGCTCGCGGCCGGGCCGGGTCGGGCACAGCGGGCAGAGGTCCGCCGGCGGGAGGAAGGTCCGCGTCTGCCGGTGCGAGGCCAGGACCACCCACTCGCCGAGCAGCGGGTCCCAGCGCAGCTGCGACCGGGTGCTCACCGCGGGCAGGTCGCGGGGGTCCTCGGCGGTGCGCGGCGGTGCGGTGTCCCCGGCGTCGAAGTAGAGGACCTCCCGGCCGTCGGCCAGCCGACGACTCGTCCGGATCACGGGTGGAACCTGCCTTCCCGCCGCTCGTGACTGTGCGTGAACGGCGTCCCGACGCTAGACCCGCCCCAACGACGGGGCCACTCCGGTGGGCCCGGGGACAGCGAGAGCCCCCGGCCGGGTGACCGGGGGCTTCTCGCTCGGTGTAGCCCCGAAGGGATTCGAACCCTCGCTACCGCCGTGAGAGGGCGGCGTCCTGGGCCGCTAGACGACGGGGCCGTGCGGGACCATGGTGCCACGCGGCGCCGGGAACCCCTGCGCCGGGTGCCGGCCCCGGGGACGACGAGAGCCCCCGGCCGGGTGGCCGGGGGCTCTCGCTCGCTGTAGCCCCGAAGGGATTCGAACCCTCGCTACCGCCGTGAGAGGGCGGCGTCCTGGGCCGCTAGACGACGGGGCCGTGCGGGTGGTGCGGTGTGCTGAGGAACCAGGCTTCCTCGCTGGGGTACCAGGACTCGAACCTAGACTAACGGAACCAGAAACCGTCGGGCTGCCAATTACCCCATACCCCAAGGGTGGTGCTGCACCTCGCGGCGCTGGACAAGAGCATACCCGATGTCCGGGCGCGGTCCGGGCACCCCCCGGGGTGACGGTGGTCGCAGGTCGTACGAGGCGGTCCGCACCTCCGGCCGCAGCCGCCGGCGGGTGCGCGCGACCAGGCCGACGTAGGCGGCCATGGCCAGCAGGTCGATGAGCACCACGAGCACACCGGTCCCGGCCGGGACGGCGTCGGTGGCCACCCCCTCCCCCAGCGAGCCGGCCAGCAGGAACACCACCACGTTGTTGACGGCGTGCAGCACGATCGCCGCCTCCAGGCCGCCGGTCAGCCAGACGACCGCCGAGGCGGCCAGCCCGAAGGCGAACCGGTCGAGGAACGTCCAGACGTCGGGCGGCAAGTGGGCCGCCGAGAACAGTGCGGCGGTCAGCACCGCGGCCACCACCGCGCCCGCACGCGGCCGGCCGACCCACCCGGCGACGGCCTGGCTGAGGTAGCCGCGGAACACGTACTCCTCCGCGGCCGACTGCAGCGGCGTGGTCAGCAGCACGACGAGCAGCAACCACCCGAACCCGTCCACCGGGCCGGTGGCCTCCCAGTCGCCGACCACGAAGCCCAGCAGGACGCTGAGCAGGAGCCCCGCGACCAGCGTGGGCAGCGTCATCAGCGTGTACGGCGCCAGGAGCCGCCACCGCAGCCGGGCCAGCACCGACGACGACCAGCCGATCGGCATCCCGTGCGCGGCGGCCCACGCCAGCCACACGCAGGGGATGGCGACGATCAGCGAGACGTTCGTCAGCAGCAGCAGGCCGGGGTCGACGAGGTCGGTCGGGTCGATCGCCGTGGGGTCGGGCAGCGCCCCCGCCGCGAAGCCGCCGACGAAGACCACCGCGGTCGCCACGACGGTCGCGACCAGGTAGACCAGCGCGAACAGCAGCAGGCCCAGCAGCGGCCGCCACCAGCGCCAGTCGCGCGAACGCATGGCCTGCAGGTACTCGACCGGTTCGTCGTGCGGCGGGGTGCCCGGCGCCGGCTGCCACTGCATCCCGGGCGGGGGAGCCCACGGCGGTCCGGGAGGCGGCCCCCACGGCGGGACGGTGTGCGGCCCGGGCTGCAGCGGCACCGGCCCCAGCGGCCACGGGACCGGCCCGGCCGCCGTCCCCACGGCCGGCAGCGCGTGCACGCCGTGCAGTGCTCCGGGGACGTAGGGCGGCGCGCCGTAGGGCCCGGTCGGCGGCGGCCCGGTGTAGGGCTCGTCGTCCGGGCCGGCCCAGCCGGGCGGTCCGGTCGCGCTCACCCGGTCACCCGGGGACGGCGGCCCTCGCCGCGGCGAGGCGGGCGAGGGTGCGCTCGCGGCCCAGCAGCTCGAGGGACTCGTACAGCGGCGGTGACACCGTGCGGCCGCTGACCGCGACGCGGACCGGGCCGAACGCCTGGCGCGGCTTGCGGCCCAGCCCCTCCACGAGCGCCTCCTTGAGCGCCGTCTCGATGGCCGGCGTCGTCCACTCGGGCAGCTCGCGCAGCGCGTCCTGCGCGGCGCCGAGCACCTCGGCCGCCTCCGGGCCGGCCAGCTGCTTGGCCGCGGCCGCCGGGTCGATCTCGACGTCGTCCACGAACAGGAAGCCGAGCAGCCCGACGGCGTCGGAGAGCACGATCATGCGCTCCTGGGCCAGCGGGGCGATCGCCTCGAGGACGCGCCGCTGCTCGGCCGTCGGCGGCTCGGCGACCAGCCCGGCGCGGGCGAGGAAGGGCACCACCCGCTCGGTGAACTCCTCCACCGGCAGCGCGCGCAGGTGGGTGGCGTTGATCGCCTCGGCCTTCTTGAGGTCGAAGCGGGCCGGGTTCGCGCTGACCCGGGTGACGTCGAAGGCCTCGACCATCTCCTGCATGGAGAACACGTCGCGGTCCTCGGCGATCGCCCAGCCCAGCAGCGCGAGGTAGTTGGCGAACCCCTCGGGGACGAAGCCGCGCTCGCGGTACACGTCGACGTTGGACTGCGGGTCGCGCTTGGAGAGCTTCTTGTTGCCCTCCCCCGTCACGTACGGCAGGTGGCCGAACCGCGGGGCGCCGGAGGCCACGCCGATGTCGGTCAGCGCGGCGTACAGCGCCAGCTGCCGCGGCGTGGAGGGCAGCAGGTCCTCCCCGCGGAGCACGTCGGTGATGCCCATCAGGGCGTCGTCCACCGGGTTGACGAACGGGTAGAGCGGCACGCCGTTGGCCCGGACGATCACGAAGTCGGGCACCGAGCCTGCGGCGAACCGGATCTCCCCGCGGACCAGGTCGGTCCAGGCGAGGTCCTCGTCGGGCATCCGCAGCCGCAGCACCGGCTCGCGGCCCTCGGCGCGGAAGGCGACCTTCTGCTCGTCGGTGAGGAAGCGGTCGGCGTTGTCGTAGCCGAGCTTCGGGTCCTGGCCGGCCGCCAGCCGGCGGGCCTCGACCTCCTCGTTGGTGGAGAAGGACTCGTAGGCGTGCCCGGCCGCGAGCAACTTCTGGGCGACCTCGCGGTAGACCTCGTGCCGCTCGGACTGCCGGTAGGGACCGTGCGGCCCGCCGACCTCGGGGCCCTCGTCCCAGTCCAGGCCCAGCCAGCGCAGGCTGTCGAGCAGGTGCCGGTAGGACTCCTCGGAGTCGCGGGAGGCGTCGGTGTCCTCGATGCGGAAGACGAAGGTGCCGCCGGTGTGGCGGGCGTGCGCCCAGTTGAACAGCGCCGTCCGCAGCAAGCCGACGTGCACCATGCCCGTCGGCGACGGGCAGAACCGCGTGCGCACCGCAGGGGCGGTCATCGCACGCCCCCGGCGGTCGAGGCGGCGTCGGCGCCGGTGACGCCGTTGGTCAGCGTCCCCAGCCCCTCGATGCTGCACTCGACCCGCTGGCCGGGCCGGATCGGGCCGACACCGGCCGGGGTGCCGGTGAGCACGACGTCGCCGGGCAGCAGGGTCATCACCTGCGAGATGTAGGAGACCAGCGTCGGGATGCCGAAGAGCAGCTGGCTGGTGCGGCCGGACTGGCGCAGCTCGCCGTCCACCGTGCAGGTGACCTCGAGGTCGGCGGGGTCCTTGCCGAGACCGGCCAGGTCGGTCTCGATCCACGGGCCCAGCGGGCAGAAGGAGTCGAAGCCCTTGGCGCGGGTCCACTGCCCGTCACCGGCCTGCATGTCCCGCTCGGTGACGTCGTTGGCGATCGTGTAGCCGAACACGCTGCCCAGCGCCTGCTCCGGCGACACGTGGCGCGCGCCGCGGGCGCCGATGACGACGGCCAGCTCGACCTCGTGGTGCACGTTGGTGCTGCCGGGCGGGATGCGGATGGCATCGCCCGGGCCGATCACCGTCGTCGACGGCTTGAGGAACAGCAGCGGCTGCGACGGGGCGTCGCCGGTGCCCATCTCCTTGACGTGGTCGGCGTAGTTCTTGCCGACGGCCACCACCTTGCTCGGCAGGATCGGCGAGAGCAGCCGCACGTCGGCCCGGGCGTACCGCTGGCCGGTGAAGGAGATGGTCCCGAACGGGTGGCCCTCGATCTGGGCGACCTGGCCGTCGCCGTCGAGGACGCCGAAGGACATGCCCGAGGGCGAGGCGAAGCGGACGATGCGCACGCTCCGAGGCTAGTCGTCGTCCTGCGCGCGGCCGTGCCGAGGAGGACCTAGCGTGCCTCCATGGCCTGCCGTTTCTCGGAGCTCGTGGTGGACAGCCGCGATCCGGAGGCGCTGGCGGCCTTCTGGGCCGAGGTCCTCGGGTACGAGGTCCTCTGCCGGGAGGAGGACGGCAGCGTGGAGATCGGTCCCGTCCTCGGCTTCGGCGGTCCGGCGCCGACGCTCGTCTTTGCCCCGGTGGCCGAGCCGGCACCGGGCGGGGCGCGGCTGCACGTCGACGTCAGTCCCACCGACCGGGACCAGGACGCCGAGTTGCAACGGTTGCTCGCACTGGGGGCCACCCGGGCGGACGTGGGACAGTCCGGCACGGAGAGCTGGTACGTGCTGGCGGATCCGGAGGGCAATGTGTTCTGCCTCCTGCGCCGCCGCCTCGATCCGCTGTGACCGAGTCCTGACAGAGGAGACCGACATGATCCTGATCGTCATCAAGATGCCCGTCCGGCCCGACCGCATCGACGAGTTCCGGACCCACGCCGACGAGTACGCCCGGGCGGTGAACGCCGAGGAGGGCACCCTGTTCTTCGAGTGGTCCCGCAGCGTCGAGGACCCGAACACCTTCGTCTGCATCGAGGGCTTCCGGGACTCCGAGGCCGGCGCCTCGCACGTGGCCACGCCGCACGCCAAGGCCGCCTTCGACTGGATGTCGGACCTGGTCGCCGAGCAGCCGCAGATCATCTACATCGACGCCCCGGAGGTCAGCGGCTTCGGCCCCATGGGTGAGGTCAAGCCGAGGGGCTGACCACCGCCCCCGGGGTGGCCCGGTCGCGGGGGGCCCGCAGGGTCCCCCGGCCGGGACACGGGGTGGGCTCGGCGCGCGCCGGGGACGGCACCTGGCCGCGGTGTCACCGTCATCGGTGCCGGACGGCATACGTGAGGGCGTCGACCAGGGCGTGCCAGGAGGCCTCGACGATGTTGTCGTGGACGCCGACGGTGGTCCACTCCCCCACCCCGTCGGTGCTGTCGATGAGCACCCGGGTCGTGGCGCTGGTGCCGCCCTTCCAGCCCAGGATGCGGACCTTGTAGTCGGCCAGCGAGACGTCGGCCAGCTGCGGGTGGCGGCTGACTAGCGCCTGGCGCAGCGCGTTGTCCAGGGCGTTGACCGGGCCGTTGCCCTCGCCGGTGCTGATGACCCGCTGCCCGTCGACGTGCACCTTGACCGTGGCCTCGCTCATGACCTGGCCGTTGCCCCAGTGCTCGACGGAGGTCCGGTAGCTCTCCAGCTCGAACAGCGGCGGCGCGGCGTCGGGCAGCTCGGCGCGCAGCAGCAGCTCGAAGGAGGCGTCGGCGGCCTCGAACGACCAGCCGCCGGCCTCGAGCACCTTGACCCGGTCGACGACCCGGCCGATGACGTCGGCGTGCCCGTCGAGGTCGACGCCGAGCTCACGGCCCTTGAGCTCCACCGACGCGCGGCCGGCCATCTCGGTGACCAGGATGCGCATGTCGTTGCCGACGAGCTCGGGGTCGAGGTGGTTGTACAGCTCGGGGCTGACCTTGATCGCGCTGGCGTGCAGGCCGGCCTTGTGCGCGAACGCCGACGCGCCGACGTAGGGCTGGTGGTCGTCGGGGGCGATGTTGGCCAGCTCGGCGATGGCGTGGCTGACCCGCTGCAGCTCGGCCAGGCAGCCCTCGGGGACGACCGGCAGGCCCATCTTGGTGACCAGGTTGGCGATCAGCACGAAGGTGTCGGCGTTACCGGCGCGCTCGCCGTAGCCGTTCGCCGTCCCCTGCACGTGGGTGACACCGGCCTCGACCGCGGCCAGGGTGTTGGCGACGGCGCAGCCGGTGTCGTCCTGGCAGTGGATGCCCAGTTTCCCGTCGACCCGGGCACGGACGTCGGCCACGACGCGGCCCACGCCCATCGGCAGCATGCCGCCGTTGGTGTCGCACAGGACGCCGACCTCGGCGCCCGCGGCGAACGCCGTCCGCAGCACCTCGACGCCGTGGTCGGGGTCGGCGGCGTACCCGTCGAAGAAGTGCTCGCAGTCGACGAACACCCGCCGGCCGTGCCCGACGAGGAAGGCGACGGTGTCGCGCACCATCGCGAGGTTCTCGTCGAGCGTCGTCCGCAGCGCCTCGCGCACGTGCCGGACGTCGGACTTCGCGACCAGGCACACCACCGGCGTCTCCGCGTCGAGCAGCGCGCGCACCTGGGCGTCGTCCTCGACGCGGACGCCGGCCTTGCGGGTGGAGCCGAACGCCACGAGCCGGGCGTGCCGCAGCTTGAGCTCGGTCCGGGCGCGGGCGAAGAACTCGGTGTCCTTGGGCAGTGCCCCCGGCCAGCCGCCCTCGATGTAACCGACGCCGATCTCGTCGAGCAGCCGGGCGACGGCCAGCTTGTCGGCGACGGAGTAGCTCACGCCCTCGCGCTGGGCGCCGTCGCGCAGAGTGGTGTCGAAGACGTGGAAGTCGGTGCTGGTCGGAGTCGGCACGGGGTCCTCCGGGAGACGGACCTGCCCCAGACACGAAGAAGACCCCCCGGGAACGGGAGGTCTGCGCGCAGTCCGGGGAGGTGGGCTGCGCGCTAGGCGATGATGATCGTGCTGGAGTGCGACATCGCCCCCTAGTGAAGCACGCGCCCCGCCGTCCCCGGCAACCACGGGCGCGGGGACGACGGGGGGCGGCCCCGTCCGGAGGCTCGCCGCGGCCCCGTCCAGGCTCCCGCACTGAGCTTGCGAAGGGTGGGGAGGACGGGGTCCTTCTCCGGTGAGGGGGACGGGGTCCTCTTTCAGCCGCCGGCGAGCGCGGCGAGCCGGTCGCCGACCTCCTGGGTGCGCACCGGACCCTCCGGGTCGCGGGTGGAGAGGTCGAAGGCGACGGCGGCGTTGACCTTGCGGGCCTCGTCGCCGCGGCCGAGGTGCTCGAGGAGCAGGCCCACCGACAGCACCGTGGCCGTCGGGTCGGCGACGCCCTTCCCGGCAATGTCCGGTGCCGAGCCGTGCACCGGCTCGAACATGCTCGGGTGCGTGCCGGAGGTGTCCAGGTTGCCGCTGGCCGCCATGCCGATGCCACCGGTCACCGCCGCGGCGACGTCGGTGATGATGTCGCCGAACAGGTTGTCGGTGACGATGACGTCGTAGCGCCCCGGGTCGGTGATGAAGAACATCGACGCCGCGTCGACGTGTTGGTAGGCGACGGTGACCTCGGGGAACTCCGCCGCGACCTCCTCCACCGTCCGCGACCACAGCGACCCGGCGTGGGTGAGCACGTTGGTCTTGTGGATCAGCGTCAGGTGCCGGCGCGGCCGGGCCAGCGCCCGCTCGAACGCGTAGCGGACGACCCGCTCGACGCCGAAGGCGGTGTTCAGGCTGACCTCGGTGGCCACCTCGTGCGGGGTGTCGCGGCGCAGCACGCCGCCGTTGCCCACGTAGGGCCCCTCGGTGCCCTCGCGCACGCAGAGCATGTCGATGGGGCCGGGCGCGGCCAGCGGGCTGCGGACGCCGTCGAAGAGCCGCGCCGGGCGCAGGTTGACGTGGTGGTCGAGCTCGAAGCGCAGCCGCAGCAGCAGGCCGCGCTCGAGGATCCCCGGCGGGACGCTGGGGTCACCGATGGCGCCCAGCAGGATGGCGTCGTGCCGGCGCAGCTCGTCGAGCACCGTGTCCGGCAGCAGCTCGCCGGTCCGCTGCCAGCGCGAGGCACCGAGGTCGTAGGGGGTGCTCTCGACGTCGGGGGCGACCGCGCGGAGGACCTTGAGGCCCTCGGCCACCACCTCCGGGCCGATGCCGTCTCCGGGGATCACTGCCAGGCGCATGGAGAACGACCCTAGGTCAACGGGGGGTGAGGTCCGCCGAGCGGGCCTCACGCGCGCCGATCCGGCCGGCGATGTCGCCGAGCAGCTCGGCCGGGACCGGGCTGTCGACGGTCACCGCCATGAGCGCCTCGCCACCGCGGTTGGTGCGGCTGACCTGGGCACCGGCGATGTTGATGCCGGCCTCGCCCAGGGCCGCGCCGACGGTGCCGACGACGCCGGGCCGGTCGGTGTAGACGAAGAACAGCAGGTAGCCCGAGGCGTCCAGGTCCATGTCGAAGCCGTTGACCTCGACCAGCTTGGGCACCTGGTTCTTGCCGAAGAGCGTGCCGGAGACCGTCACCTCGGTGCCGTCGGCCATCGCACCGCGCACGCGGATGAGGTTGCGGTAGTCGGGGCTCTCCACGTCGCTGATCAGCGCGATCTCGAGGCCGCGCTGGTCGGCGAACAGCGGGGCGTTGACGTAGGTGACCTGCTCGGCCACGACGTCGGAGAAGACGCCCTTGAGGACGGCGAGCTGCAGGACCGAGTCGTCGAACTCGGCGATCTTGCCGCGTACCTCGACGGTCACCGACTGGGCCAGCCCGCCGGCGACGGCGGTGAACACCAGGCCGAGCTTCTCGGCCAGCGGCAGGCCGGGGCGGACGTCCTCGGCGACGACCCCGCCGGCCTGGACGTTCACCGCGTCCGGGACGAACTCGCCCTGCAGCGCCAGCCGCACGGAGTGCGCGACCGCGGTGCCGGCCTTGTCCTGCGCCTCGGTGGTCGAGGCGCCCAGGTGCGGGGTGACGACGGTGTTCGGCAGCCCGAACAGCGGGCTGTCGGTGCACGGCTCCTGGGCGTAGACGTCGATGCCGGCCGCGCCGACCTGGCCCGACGTCAGCGCCTCGGCCAGCGCCGCCTCGTCGACCAGCCCGCCGCGGGCGGCGTTGACGATGATCACGCCGCGCTTGGTGGTGGCCAGCTCCGGGACGCCGATGAGGCCGAGGGTCTCCGGCGTCTTCGGCAGGTGGATGGTGATGAAGTCGGCCTCGCGGAGCAGCTCCTCCAGCGACACCATGCGCACGCCGAGCTGGGCGGCACGGCCCGGCTGGATGTAGGGGTCGTAGGCGATCAGCGTGACGCCGAAGGCGGCCAGCCGCTGGGCGACCAGCTGGCCGATCCGGCCCAGGCCGACCACGCCGACCACCTTGTCGGTGACCTCGACGCCGGTGAACTTCGAGCGCTTCCAGGTGCCCTCGCGCAGCGACGCGTCGGCGGCCGGGATGTGCCGGGCGGCGGCCAGCAGCAGCGCCACCGCGTGCTCGGCCGCGCTGACGATGTTCGACGTGGGTGCGTTGACGACCATGACGCCGCGCTCGGTCGCTGCGGCCACGTCGACGTTGTCCAGGCCGATGCCGGCGCGCGCGACCACCTTCAGGTTCGGGGCGGCGGCCAGCGCCTCGGCGTCGATCTGCGTGGCGCTGCGGATCATCACCGCGGAGGCGTCGGCCAGCGCGGGCAGCAGCGCGGCGCGGTCGGCGCCGTCCACGTGGCGGATCTCGACGTCGCGGCCCAGCACCTCCAGCACGCTGGGCGCGAGTTCCTCGGCGATCAGGACGACGGGCGCGGTCGTGGTCACGGGACCACAGCCTAGGGAGCGGCGCCGTCCCTGGCCCGGTCAGCCCCATCCCGCGGGCTCCCGTGACACCTCCCGCCGAGGGGTGGGCTCGCTTGCCCGGGTGGGGACGGGCGGACATCCTGGCCGGGACGGTCGGCGGGCGCCGGCCGACGGAGGAGAGCATGAGCACCCACGACGACGAGTCCGGCTCCGGCACGGACCCGCGGTACACGCCCCCGCAGCAGTACGGGCAGCCGCCGCAGCAGTCCGGGGGCGGTGGGCAGACCGGGCAGCCGTACGGGGGTCAGCAGTACCAGCCCTCCCCCTACGGCCAGGGCCGGCCGCCCGGGCAGCCCGGGTACGCCCAGCAGTACGGCCAGCCCGGCGGCTACGGCCCGTACGCGCCGCAGGGCCAGTACGGCCAGTACGGCCAGTACGGCCAGTACGGCCAGACGGCGGTGCCCGCACGACCCGCGCCGGTCGTGGTCGCCGCGGTCCTCGGCTTCGTCTTCGGCGCCTTCGGCGTGCTGGTGTCCCTCGGCCTGCTCCTCGGCGGCGCGGTGTTCGGGACGGTCTTCGAGGACCTGGTCGCCAGCGACCCGGCCCTCCAGGACGTCGACACCAGCGGGGTCGACACCGGGCAGATCACCGGCGCGCTCGTGGTCGCGGGTGTCCTGGCCCTGGTCTGGACCGTGCTGATGATCTGGGGCGCGGTGCGCGCACTGACCGGGCGCAGCCGCGTGCTCCTGCTGGTCGGCGGGGCGATCGCCGTGGCGGTCACCGCGCTGTTCCTGGTCAGCGTCCTCGCCGGGCTCTCGACCGGCGAGGTGGGTGGCGGCGAGGTCGTCTTCTCCCTGCTGCTCTTCCTCGCGGCCCTGGCGATCGTCGTGCTGTTGTGCCTGCGGCCGGCCGCGCAGTTCTACGCCGCGCACCGCGCGCGGCGCGGCCGGTGACCGCGGGCGGGGGGCGCCCGGTGCCCCCGACCGGCCGGCCCGGCGGCGGCGGCGCGCAGCGACCGCCGCACGTCCTCATGGCGGGCGTGGCGGGCTTCGCCGAGGCCACGCTGCTGTTCCTGGTGGCCCTGGTGTCCTTCACCTTCAGCGCGCAGGCGGGCCTGCTGGCGCTGTTCGGCGTCCTCTACCTGGTGCTGACGGCGGCGTGCCTGTGGGGCGCGGTGTCGGTGCTCCGGGGCCGGGCCGGCCGGCCGCTGATCGCCGCCTCGGCGGTCACCGGCGTCGTCGCCCTGACCGGCCTCGTCGTCGGGGTCCTGCAGGGCGGCGGGGTCAGCTTCCTGCCCGCGCTGCTCCTGCTGCTCGCCGTCGGTGCGGTGGTGCTCCTGCTGCAGGCGCCGTCCCGCGAGTGGTTCGCCGCCTCCCGCGACCGCTAGCCGCCGGGAAGACAGAGGCCCCCGCTGCCGGCCGGCAGCGGGGGCCTCTGTCGTTCTGGGCCCGTCCCGGGCCCCTGCAGGGGGTCCTTCGTCAGCCGCGCGCGGCGGTACCGGTGTAGTCGTCGGACGCCGACACCCAGCTCATCAGGCCGCGCAGCTTGCGCCCGGTCTCCTCGATCGGGTGCGCCTCGGCCTCGGCCCGGCGGCGCTTGAAGTCCGGCGCGCCGGCGTCCTGGTCGGCGATAAACTCCGCCGCCCACGAGCCGTCCTTGATGCGGGCCAGGACGTCCCTCATGGCGTCCTTGACGTGCTGGTCGATGACCTTCGGGCCCGAGGTGTAGTCGCCGTACTCGGCGGTGTCGGAGACCGACCAGCGCTGCTTGGCGATGCCGCCCTCGTACATGAGGTCGACGATCAGCTTGAGCTCGTGCAAGCACTCGAAGTAGGCGACCTCGGGCTGGTAGCCGGCCTCGGTCAGCGTCTCGAAGCCCGCGGTGATCAGCGCGCTGGCGCCCCCGCAGAGCACGGCCTGCTCACCGAACAGGTCGGTCTCGGTCTCCTCGGCGAAGGTGGTCCTGATGACGCCGGCGCGGGTGCCGCCGATCGCCTTGGCGTAGGACAGCGCCAGCTGCAGGGCCTGCCCGCTGGCGTCCTGCTCGACCGCCACGAGGCAGGGCACGCCCTTGCCGTTCTCGAACTCGCGGCGCACCAGGTGGCCGGGGCCCTTCGGGGCGACCATGGCGACGTCGACGCCGGCCGGGGGCTTGATGTAGCCGAACCGGATGTTGAAGCCGTGGCCGAAGAACAGCGCGTCGCCGTCCTGCAGGTTGGGCTCGACCGACTCCTTGTACAGGTTCCGCTGCACGTGGTCCGGCGCCAGGATCATCACCAGGTCGGCCTCGGCGGCGGCCTCGGCCGGCGTCACGACCCGCAGACCCTCGGCCTCGGCCTTCGCCCGGCTCTTGCTGCCCTCGGGCAGGCCGACGCGGACGTCGACGCCCGAGTCGCGCAGCGACAGGGCGTGCGCGTGGCCCTGGCTGCCGTAGCCCAGGACGGCGACGGTGCGTCCCTGGATGATCGAGAGGTCGGCGTCGTCGTCGTAGAAGATCTCGGCGGCCATGCGGTACGTGCTCCTTCGGTACAGGACGGCGGTTTCCGCGGAAAACGCCGGAGGATGGGTCAGGTCCGGGGTGGATCAGGCGGTGCGCTCGACCGGGCGCAACGTACCGGCGCCGCTCATCGAGCGCGGACCCCGGCCCAGTGCGACCGTGCCCGACTGCGCCATCTCCTTGATGCCGAGCGGGGCGAGGACGGCGAGCAGGGCCTGGAGCTTGTCCGGCGTGCCGGTCGCCTCCAGGGTCACGGTGTCGGTGTTGACGTCGACGACGCGGGCGCGGAACAGCTCGGCGGTCTGCAGCACCTGGGTGCGGTCGGCCATCGGTGCGCGCACCTTGACCAGCAGCAGCTCGCGCTGGACCGCGGCCTCGGCCTCCAGCTCGACGATCTTGATGACCTCGATGAGCTTGTTCAGCTGCTTGGTGATCTGCTCCAGCGGCTGGCTCTCGGCGTCGGCGACGATCGTCATCCGGGACAGGTCCGGGTTCTCGGTCGGCCCGACGGCGAGCGACTCGATGTTGAAGCCGCGCCGGCTGAACAGCGCCGAGACGCGGGCGAGGACGCCGGACTTGTTCTCGACGAGGACCGACAGCGTGTGGCGGGACATGGGGTGCTCCTCAGACCTGGTCGTCGCCGAAGACCGGGCGGACGTCCCGCGCGGCCAGGATGTCGTCGTTGCTGGCCCCCGCGGCGACCATCGGCCACACCTGGGCGTCGGCCCCGACGATGAAGTCGATGACGACCGGGGCGTCGTTGATGGCCATCGCCTTCTCGATGACGGCGTCGACGTCGTCCTTGCTCTCGCAGCGCAGCCCCACGCAACCCAGCGCCTCGGCGAGGGCCACGAAGTCGGGGATGCGCACCGGCGTGGGCCGGCCCTCGGCGTCCACCGGGTGCAGCTTGGTGTTGGAGTAGCGGCCCTTGTAGAAGAGGGTCTGCCACTGCCGGACCATGCCGAGGTTGCCGTTGTTGATCAGCGCGACCTTGACCGGGATCCCCTCGATGGCGCAGGTGGCCAGCTCCTGGTTGGTCATCTGGAAGCAGCCGTCGCCGTCGATGGCCCACACGGTGGTGTCCGGGCAGCCGTACTTGGCACCCATCGCCGCCGGGACGGCGTAGCCCATCGTCCCGAGGCCGCCGCTGTTGAGCCAGGTGCCCGGCTTCTCGTACTTGATGAACTGGGCGGCCCACATCTGGTGCTGGCCGACGCCGGAGGCGTAGATGGCGTCGGGCCCGGCGATCGCGCCCAGCCGCTCGATGACGTACTGCGGCGACAGCGCGCCGTCCTCGGGCCAGTCGTAGCCCAGCGGGTACTTCTGGCGCCACTGGTCCAGCTGCGCCCACCAGGCGGACAGGTCCGGGGTGCGGCCGGCGTCGCGCTCGGCGCGCAGCGCGGTGACCAGCTCGGCGATCGTCTCCCGCGCGTCCCCGACGATGGGCACGTCGGCCTTGCGGTTCTTGCCGATCTCGGCCGGGTCGATGTCGGCGTGCACGATCTTGGCCTCGGGGGCGAACGACGACAGCTGGCCGGTGACCCGGTCGTCGAAGCGGGCCCCCAGGGCCACGAGCAGGTCGGCCTTCTGCAGCGCGGTGACCGCGGTGACGTTGCCGTGCATGCCCGGCATCCCGAGGTTCTGCGGGTGGCTGTCCGGGAACGCGCCGCGCGCCATGAGGGTGGTGACCACCGGGGCGCCGGTGAGCTCGGTCAGTTCGGCCAGTTCGGCGCTCGCCTGCGCCTTGATGACGCCGCCACCGACGTAGAGCACCGGACGGCGGGCGGCGGCGATCAGCGCGGCCGCCTCGCGGACCTGCTTGCCGTGCGGGCGGGTGGTCGGCTTGTAGCCGGGCAGGTCCAGCCGCGGCGGCCAGGTGAAGTCGGTGGTGGCCTGCAGGGCGTCCTTGGAGATGTCGACCAGCACCGGGCCGGGGCGGCCGCTGGCGGCGAGGTGGAAGGCCTCGGCGATCCGCTGCGGGATCTCGTCGGCGTCGGTGACCAGGAAGTTGTGCTTGGTGATCGGCATCGTGATGCCGCGGATGTCGGCCTCCTGGAAGGCGTCCGTACCGATCGCCGCGCTCGGGACCTGGCCGGTGATCGCCACCATCGGAACCGAGTCCATGTAGGCGTCGGCCAGCGGGGTGACCAGGTTGGTCGCGCCCGGGCCGGAGGTGGCCATGCAGACGCCGACCCGGCCGGTGGCCTGGGCGTAGCCGGTGGCCGCGTGCCCTGCGCCCTGCTCGTGCCGGACGAGCACGTGGCGCACGCGGGAGTCGAACAGCGGGTCGTAGGCGGGCAGGATCGCCCCGCCCGGGATCCCGAAGACCACCTCGACACCGACCGCCTCGAGGGACTGCACGAGGCTCTGCGCCCCGGTGATGCCGGTGAGCGGCTCGGCGGCGGCCTCCTCGACCGAGCGGGCGGTCGTCTCGACCCCCGTCAGTGCCTCGGCGGCCTCGCGGGTGGCGGACCCACCCGGGGTGGTGCTGGTCATGGCGTCTCCTGGCCGTGCATCGCGCTGGTCGGTCCTTGCTGGGGTTCCCCTGGGCGGGGCCATCGATGGGTGCCGTGCGGTGTGCGGCGGCGCCTGCGGCGGGCCGGCGGAGTCGGATGAGGTCGGGGCCCGCAAACGAAAGACCCCCCGTGCCTGTGGGCACGGAGGGGTCAGCGCGTCGGTGGGAGGGACCGACGCGCTAGGCGATTACGAGGAGCAGGCAGGCCGAGCACACGCGGCCACTGTGCGCCTCGACCGGGCCCGTCGTCAACCAGGGCGTCCCACTCAGTGAGAGCGCGTGTCGTCAGACGTGGGACGGCGTGCGGTCGCCGGCCAGCACGCCCGCGACCGGCCGGACCAGCAACGCGGGCAGGTCGGCGGCGGGCACCGGGCGGCCGAGCAGGTAGCCCTGCAGGAACCGGCAGCCCAGCCGGCGCAGCGCCGCGAGCTGGCCCGGCGTCTCCACGCCCTCCGCGACGACGTCCATGCCGAGGGTGCGGCCCAGCTCGACGACGCTGGCGACGACGGCCGCGGTGCGCGGGTCGTCCTCGATGTGGGCCAGGAAGTCGCGGTCCAGCTTGAGGACGTCGACGGGCAACCGGGAGAGCCGGGCCAGGGTGGAGTGGCCCTTGCCGAAGTCGTCGATGGAGATGACGCAGCCGGCCTCGCGCAGGGCGGCCAGCTCGCGATCGACCCGGTCCTCGGCATCGACGAGCACCGACTCGGTGATCTCCAGCATCAGGCGCGAGGCCGGCACGCCGGAGGCGGCGAGCGCCCGCGCGACGTCGGCGGAGAGACAGCCGGCCTGCAGGTGCCGGACGGAGACGTTCACGCCGAGCTTGAGGTCGTGCCCCTGCGCCAGCAGCGGTGCCAGGGCCGCGGTCGCGGCTCCGAACACCCAGCGCTCCAGCGGCACGATGAGGCCCTCGTCCTCGGCCACCCGGACGAACTCCTCCGGCGGGACGTCGCCGAGCTCCTGGTGCCGCCAGCGCACGAGGGCCTCCAGGCCCAGGACGCGGCCCTCCTCCACGCCGACGACCGGCTGGAGCACCACCGACAGGCCGCCGTCGGCGATCGCGTCGGGGAGGTCCCGGGCCAGCCGGGCGCGTCGGTCGACGACGCGGTCGAGCGCCTCACCGGTGGTCCGGACGCAGTTCTTGCCGGCGGCCTTGGCCGCACGCAACGCCAGGTCCGCCCGGCGCACGGCCTCGGCAGGGTCCCCACCGACGCGCAGCTCGGCCACGCCGACGCTGCCGGAGACCGGGAGGACCAGCCCGCCGCGGCCGCTGCCGTCGGGGGCCGGTGGGCGGTGGTCGCGGTCGAGCAGCACGACGAGCCGCTCGGCCAGCGCGGTGGCCTCGTCCCGGCCGGCCCGCACGAGGACGGCGAACTCGTCCCCGCCGAGCCGGGCGACGACGTCGTCCTCCCGCGCCGCGGCGCGCAGCGTCTCGGCCACCTCGCAGAGCAGCCGGTCGCCGGCGTCGTGGCCGGCCACGTCGTTGACCGCCTTGAAACCGTCGAGGTCGACGAGCAGCAGGCAGCCCGGGGCGGTGCCGGCGGACACCTCGCCGAGCGCCGCCATGAAGCGGGCCCGGTTGGGCAGGCCCGTGAGGAAGTCGGTGTAGGCCATCCGCTCCAGCTCGCGCTGGCCGGCGCTGCGGTCGGTGACGTCGCGCAGGTGCAGGACCAGGCCGCCGCTGTCCGCGGCGCCGGACACCCCGGCCGGGGCGGCGCCGGACGGCGCTGCACCGGTGAGCTCGACGTCGCGCCAGCTGCCGTCACGGGCGCGCAGCCGCACGGTCGTGGGCAGCAGGCTCACCGTGGTGCCGCCGCGGACGGCCTGCGCGACGCGGGGGACGAGGTCGCGGTCGGCGTCGTCCAGCAGCTCGGCGAGCAGCCGCCCGGTGAGGTCGGCGTCGGTCCAGCCGAGCTGGGCCTGCACGGCGCCCGAGGCCCAGCCGATGCGGCCGTTCCCGCTGAGGACGACGGTGACCGCGTCGCCGCTGTGCACCAGGGCACGGAAGTACCCCTCGGTGCGCAGCAGGCGCCGGGTGAGCCGGTAGCCGTCGCCGGCCCACAGCACGGTGCGCAGCGAGGTGAGGGCGACCAGCGCCGCTCCCCCGCCGGCCTCGACCGGGTCGATCGGCCGCCCGGCCAGCACGCCGGCGAGGAGCAGCAGCAGGACGCTCGACGCGATGCCGGAGGCCAGCACCAGGCCGCGCAGCGGGACGATCGGCCGGTCGTGGTCCGGCGTCGCCGGCTCACCGGGGTCGGACCACACGGCCAGGACGCTCGCGGCCAGCATGGCCAGCCAGGCCTGCTCGGTGACGACGGTGGCGGCGGTGCTGCCCAGCGTCCGGCCGAGCGCACCCCCGACCGCGACGGTCGCCATCGCGACCGAGGCGGCGAGCAGCCAGGCCGCGGCTCCACGGCGCGCGCCGCGGACGCCGGTCACGGTGATCAGCCCCACGCCGACCAGGAGGGCCCCGACGACCGGGTAGCCGACCGCGATCAGCCCGTCGGCCGCTCCCTCTACACCGGAGAGGAGCGCGGCCAGCAGCACGTGGCCGAGGACGGCGACCGCCAGCGTCGCAATGAGGCCGTCGAGCACCGTGCGCGAGCCCGGCCACCGCCGCGACCGGGGGGGCAGCAGCCGGAGCACGGCCAGGATCGCGAGCGGCACCGCCAGCAGCATCGGCACGTCCTCCGCGCCGCCCAACTCCAGGTGCGCGCCGGCGCGGACGGTGGCGAGCACCTGGCCCACGGCCAGCAGCGCCATCGCCGACGCCAGCGCCCGCCACGGCCGCGCGGACCGCTCCGGCAGGCGGCCGGCGCCGCGCTCGGCCACGACCGCCGCCGCGCCGGACGCCAGGGCCAGGCAGGCGGGGACGACCACCAGGGCCAGCGGGGACCGGGTCAGCTCCAGGGTCGCCGTGACCGCGGCGAGCAGCCCGAGCAGGACGAGGACCGGCAGGACACCGAGGACACGGGATCGGCGGGTGCCGGTCACCGGGACCCCACGAGACCGGGCCACAGCTGACCGGCACCGTGGTCGAGCACGCCGACGAGGTCGAGCAGGCGCATCGGCCGGGCCAGCAGGAAGCCCTGCGCGAAGCCGCACCCCGCGGCGCGCAGCGCGCCCAGCTGGGCCGGCGTCTCCACGCCCTCGGCGACGACGTCCAGGCCCAGGGCCCCGGCGATCGAGACGACGGACTCGCACAGCGCGCGGGCCTTCGGGTCGCGGTCGACTCGCAGCACGAACGCGTGGTCGAGCTTGAGGATGTCGATGGGCAGCCGGGTCAGGTGCGCCAGCGACGAGCGGCCGGTGCCGAAGTCGTCGAGCGCCACGTGCACGCCCATGAGCCGCAGCGCCTCGATGTCGACGGCCACGTGCTCGCCCTCGGACATCAGCGTCGCCTCGGTGATCTCCAGGATCAGCCGCTCGGGTGCCAACCCGGTCGACTGCAGCACGGCGGCGACGTCGCGGACCAGGGTGCGGGCGGCGACGTGCGAGGCGGAGATGTTCACCCCCAGCCGCAGCGGCGCGACGCCGTGCGGGAGGGGCAGCACGGCCGCGGCGGCGGTCTCCAGCGCCCAGCGCTGCAGCTCGCCGATCACGCCGGCGCGCTCGGCGATCGGCACGAACTCCGCCGGCGGCACCTCGCCGAGTTCGGGATGCTGCCAGCGCAGCAGCGCCTCGACGCCGGTCACCCGCTGCTCGCCCAGCGAGACCACCGGCTGGAAGAGCACCGAGAGCTCGTCGCGGTCCCAGGCACCGGGCAGGTCCTCGCGCAGCCGGGCGCGCCGCTCGGCTGCGCTGCCCAGCGCCGGCCGGTAGCGCAGCGCGGTGCCCGTGCCGGTGGCCGCCGCCGCCCGGACGGCGAGCTCGGCGCGGGTCATGAGGTCGGTGACCGACTCGGCGGCGCCCAGGTCGACCACGCCGATGCTGGCGCTGAGGTCGAAGAGCCCGGCGGCGGTGTCCAGCGGCTGCTCGATGACCGACAGGCAGCGGTCGGCCAGCAGGTCGACGGCCTGCGGCGCACCCTCGGCCAGGACGGCGAAGGCGCCCCCGCCGACGCGGGTGACCGCGTCGGCGCCGCGGACGGTGGCCCGCAGCCGCCGGCCGACCTCGACCAGCACCGCGGTGACGACGTCGCGGCCGGCGTCCTCGCGCACCTCGTCGAGGCCGTCGAGCTCGATCAGCAGCAGGCTGCGGCAGGTCGTCCCGGCCTCGGCCAGGGCCTGCTCGAGCCGACGCTCGCAGCCGGCGCGGTTGAGCAACCCGGTGACCGGGTCGGTGAAGGCGACCTGCTCGAGCGCGCGCTCCCGCGCGACCCGCTCGGTGGTGTCGCGGCAGTGCAGGACGACGGCGCCCACGACGGTGTCCGAGCGCAGGTCGGAGAGGCTGGCCTCCAGGTGCCGCCAGGTGCCGTCGGCGTGCCGCAGCCGCAGGCCCAGCACGCCGGGGGGCGTCGCGTCCGCGGTCGTGGGTTGCAGGGCACGGGCGACGGGCAGCGCGTCGTCGGGGTGCACCAGCTCGAGCAGGTCGGCGCCCACCGGCACCGCGGCGGCGCTGCCAAGCGTCGTCCCCAGGGTCGGCGAGGTCCAGGTGACCCGCAGCCGGCCGTCGAGGATGAGCACGGCGTCGCCACTGGCGGCCACCAGGGAGCGGAAGTACGCCTCGCTGCGCCGCAGCCGGGCGTCGAGGTGCTGCTCGTCGCGGGCGGTCAGCCAGCGGTGCACCAGGGACAGCACCGCGCAGAGCAACACGCCGGCGACCAGCACGGTGCCCGGCCGGTGGCCGGTGAGGGTGGCGGCGGCCGAGGTGAGCAGGGCGGCCAGCATCGCCAGGTGCGGCAGCAGCTGGCGCAGCTGGGTGGAGCGGCCGCTGTGCGGGCGCGGGCCGGACTCGGGGCAGGGGCCGGGGTCGAGCAGGACGGCGGCGCCGAGCAGCACCAAGCCGCCGGCGATGAGGAACCGGCCGACGTCGCCGACGGCGTCCTCGCCGGTCAGCGTCGCCGAGGTGCCCAGCGCCCGGCCCGGTGCGAGCAGGGACGTCGCGGCGAGCAGCACCAGCGCCATGGGCTGGCGGCGGCTCTCGATGACGCCGAGCAGGAGCAGTGCCGCGGCCATGGCGGCCGAGGTCACGACGACGGCCGCGCCGAGGACCACGGCCGCGGTCGGCGTGAGGTCCGTCCAGCGCGGGTCGGGGCCGAGCACGAGCACCTGGACGACGAGGACGCAGGCGGTGAGGAACAGCGCCAGCTCGACGGCCGGGCGGGCCCCGCCGCGCAGCCGCGAGGGGGCGACGAGGGTGAGGGTGGCGAGGACGAGGAGCACGTAGCCGGGGACGGTGGGCAGCCAGCGCAGGGCGACCTGCTCCAGCGGGGAGTCCGGTGCGGCGACCGTGACCATGACCGTGCCGACCACCGGCATCAGCGGGGTCAGGGCGAACAGCCGCCAGCCCCGCCACCCGGTCTGCTTCGACCGCCCCGCGGTCCACAGCACGACCGCGGTGGCGATGCCGAGCGCGGCCAGCGCGAAGTCGCCAACGTACCCCGGTCCCGGCGTGCTCGCGGACACCGCGCAGGCGGTCCCCACGGGCACGGCGCTCCCGAGGAGCCACCACCTCAGCCTGTCCACACCTGCTCAGTCGGCAGGAATCCGGACCGGCGACACCCGGGCGGGCCCCACCCTCACCCGTTGGGGGTACCGCCTCCCCCGGGCCCCGGGCGGGGACCGGGGGAGGCGGACGGCGTCAGCCGCAGACCGCGCCCTGGGCCGCCGAGCTGACCAGCTTGGCGTACTTGCCGAGGACGCCGGTGGTGTAGCGCGGGGGCAGCGGCGTCCACCCGGCCCGGCGGCGGGCCAGCTCGTCCTCGTCGACCAGCAGGTCGAGAGTGCGCGTGGTGAGGTCCAGCCGGATGCGGTCGCCGTCCTGCACGAATGCGATCGGGCCGCCGTCGGTGGCCTCGGGCGCGACGTGGCCGACGCACAGCCCCGTCGTCCCGCCGGAGAACCGGCCGTCGGTGAGCAGCAGGACGTCCTTGCCCAGGCCCGCGCCCTTGATGGCCCCGGTGACGGCGAGCATCTCGCGCATGCCCGGCCCGCCCCTCGGGCCCTCGTAGCGGATCACCACGACGTCGCCGGCCTGCAGGGTGCCGTCGGTGACGGCGTCCATCGCGCCCTGCTCGCCGTCGAAGACGCGCGCGGTGCCCTCGAAGACGTCGGCGTCGAAGCCGGCCGACTTCACGACCGCGCCCTCCGGGGACAGCGAGCCGCGCAGGATCGTCAGCCCACCGGTCTTGTGGATCGGGTCGTCCATCGCGTGGACGATCGTGCCGTCCAGGTCCGGCGGGGCGATCTCCGCGAGGTTCTCGGCCATCGTCCTGCCGGTCACCGTGAGGACGTCGCCGTGCAGCAGGCCGGCGTCGAGCAGGGCGCGCAGCACCACCGGGACGCCGCCGACGCGGTCGATGTCGGTCATGACGAACCGGCCGAAGGGCTTCACGTCGGCCAGGTGCGGCGTGCGGTCGCCGATCCGGTTGAAGTCGTCGAGGGTCAGGTCGACCTGCGCCTCGTGCGCGATGGCCAGCAGGTGCAGGACGGCGTTGGTGGAGCCGCCGAGCGCCATGACGACGGTGATGGCGTTCTCGAACGCCTCCTTGGTCATGATCTGGCGGGCGGTGATGCCCTGGCGCAGCAGGTTGACCACGGCCTCGCCGGAGGCGACCGCGAAGGCGTCGCGGCGGCTGTCAGGGGCCGGCGGAGCGGCGCTGCCGGGCAGGGCCATGCCCAGGGCCTCGGCGACACTGGCCATGGTGTTGGCGGTGTACATGCCGCCGCAGGAGCCCATGCCCGGGCAGGCCGCCTTCTCGATCGCGTCGAGGTCCTCGCGGCTGATCAGCCCGCGGGCGCACGCGCCGACGCCCTCGAAGACGTCGATGATCGTGAGGTCGTCGCGGTCGCCGAGCTTGCCGGGCAGCGTCGAGCCCGAGTAGAGGAAGACGCTGGCCAGGTCGAGCCGGGCGGCGGCCATCAGCATGCCGGGCAGGGACTTGTCGCAGCCGGCGAGCAGCACGGTGCCGTCCAGGCGCTCGGCGAACACCACCGTCTCGACCGAGTCGGCGATGACCTCGCGGGAGACCAGCGAGGCGCGCATGCCCTCGTGACCCATCGAGATGCCGTCGGAGACGGAGATGGTGCCGAACTCCAGCGGGTAGCCGCCGGCGGCGTGCACCCCCTCCTTGGCCCGCTTGGCCAGCCGGTCCAGCGAGAGGTTGCACGGGGTGATCTCGTTCCACGACGAGGCGACGCCGACCTGCGGCTTCTCCCAGTCGTCGTCGCCCATCCCGACCGCGCGCAGCATGGCGCGGGCCGGCGCCCGGGTGATGCCGTCGGTCACCTCGCGACTGCGGGGCTTCACGTCGGCGGTGGTGCGGGGTTCCTCCACGGTCGTCACGTCCCGAGAGCCTAGGCCGGTTCTCCGCCCGCGCCGAGAGAGCGGTGATACTGGTACCGACACCACCACCGGGCCGTGAGGAGCAGCCGTGTCCGCCACCGCCCGGCGCGAGCTGGCCGAGTTCCTCCGCTCCCGCCGTCGCCAGGTCGACCCGCGGGTCGCCGGGGTGCCCGCCGTCGGCCCGCGGCGGACGCCGGGGCTGCGCCGGGAGGAGGTCGCGCTGCTCTCCGGGGTGAGCCACACCTGGTACACGTGGCTCGAGCAGGGCCGCGACATCCGGCCCTCGCGGCAGGTGGTCGACGCGCTGGCCCGCACCCTGCGGATGTCACCGGCCGAGCACGAGTACGTGCTGCGGCTGACCGGGCACGGCGGCGCCGCCCCGGCCGGTGCCGCCGACGGCATGCCCGACCACGTGCAGCGGCTGCTCGACGCGCTGGGCCCCTCCCCCGCCTACGCGATCACCGCGGGCTGGACCATCGTCGGCTGGAACCGCGCCTACGAACGGCTCTACCCGGGCGTGGCCGCCGTGCCCACGGCCGAGCGGAACCTGCTGTGGCTGGTGTTCACCGACCCGGCCGTGCGGCACCTGCTCGCCGACTGGACCGGGGACAGCCGCCGCTTCCTCACCCAGTTCCGCGCCGAGGTGGGCCCGCGGCTGGCCGACCCGGAGGTGGTCGACCTGGTGGCCCGGCTCGAGGTGGCCAGCCCGGACTTCCGCACCGGCTGGGCCAGCCACGACGTCGACCGGTTCAGCTCCTCGGAGCGACGCTTCGAGCACCCACGGGTCGGGACGCTGCTGCTCGAGCACCACCAGCTCACGCCGGCCGACGCCCCGGGCCTGCAGCTGGTGGTCTACACCGCCGCCGAGGGCGGGGACGCGGCCGACCGGCTGGCGCGGCTGTCGGCCTGAGCCGGTCTGGGAGGATGTGCGGACGTGGCGACAGCGCGTCTGCGGATGAACCGGGTGGCGCTGCTGCCGGTCGTCTTCCTGGTGGTCTGCGTCCTGCCCCTGGCGTTCGCCGCCGTCTGGACGCTGGTGTTCCTGCTGGTCCCCGTCCTGGCCGCGGCGTACGTGCTGCGGGCCGGGGTGGACGTCGGCGACAGCGGCGTCACGGTGCGCTCGCTGGCCGGCTCGCGCGCCGTGCCCTGGGACGAGGTGGCCGGCATCCGCGTCCGCGAGCGCGGCGACCTGTCGCTGGTGACCACCCGCGGCACCGAGCTGCGACTGCCGGTGCTCCGGGTCCGCGACCTGCCCCGCCTGTCCGCCGTCTCCGGTGGCCGCATCCCGGCGCCCGGCCCCGCCTGATGCCGCCGTGCTCCCAGCTCGCGCACGTACTGTGCGAGGCGTGAGCCGGCAGCGGGCGCGACGGGGACGGAGCCTGGCCGGCGCCGCCCTGCTGGCCGTCGTCCTGGCCGGGTGCGGCAGCGACGGCTACGAGCCGGCCGGCCCCTTCCGACCGCAGCCGGAGGGCCCGCCGCCGCAGGTCGGCCCGCCTCCGGAGTCCCCGCAGGCACCCGGTCCGGGCGACCCGGCCGACCCGGAGTCCGAGGAGGAGGCCGGCGACCCGAACGTGGTGGCCTCCGGGCTGACCGTGCCCACCGGGCTGGTGGTGCTGCCCGACGGCAGCGCGGTCGTCGGCGAGCGCGAGACCGGGCGACTGCTGCAGGTCTTCCCCGACCACTCCCCCGCCCGCGAGCTGATGACCGTCGGCGGCATCGACACCGCGGGGGACGGTGGCCTGCTGGGCCTGGCCCTCTCGCCGACCTTCGCCGAGGACGGGCTCTTCTACGCCTACGTCTCGACGGCCACCGACAACCGGGTGGTCCGCTTTCCGATGGGCGGCACCCCGAACCCCGTGCTCACCGGCATCCCGCGCGGCGAGACCCACAACGGCGGCGGGCTGGTCTTCGCCCCCGACGGCACGCTGTTCGTCGGCACCGGCGACACCGGGAACGCCGCCCTGGCCCAGGACCCCGCCTCGCTGGCCGGCAAGGTGCTGCACGTCGACGTCTTCGGCCGCCCCCTGGGCGCCGGCCCCGTGCACAGCACCGGCCACTCCGACGTCACTGCCCTGTGCGTGGGCGGCGACCAGTCGCTCTACGCCACCGACGACTCGGCGCAGGGGCCCGACGAGCTGAACGCCGTGACCGCGGGCGGCGACGCCGGCTGGCCGACGGCGGGGCCGGACAGCACCGACCCGGTCGTGGAGTTCGACCCCGCGGAGGGCGGGCTCGGCGGCTGCGCTGTCGCCGGGCGCACCGTCTTCCTCGGAGCGCTGGACGGCCGGCGCATCCACACGGTGCAACTCGACGGCGGCGGCGCGGTCAGCGAGGAGCCCACCGAGTTCCTCACCGACCGGTACGGCCGGCTGCGCACCGTCGTCCTCGACGGCGAGGGCGCGCTGTGGATCACGACGTCCAACAAGGACGGCGTCGGCACCCCGGCCCCCGACGACGACCGGGTGCTGCGCGTCTTCCCGCCCGGCGGAGCCCGGAACAGCCCGTTGTAGTCCCTGTCGCGCCCGAGTGGGCCCCGGAGAGGTCCCGACGGGGACGACGCAGCGGCTCAACTCAGCAGGGGACGGCACGTGGCCGCGGTGTCGGCCGGTAGGCCGACGGTGTTACAGCACGCGCTCCTCGAGCATCCGCTTCACGGTCGCGGCGTCGGCCTTGCCGCGCGTGGCCTTCATGACCGCGCCGACCAGCGCGCCGAGGGCCTGCACCTTGCCGCCCCGGACCTTGGCGACGACGTCGGGCGCCCCCGCGATCGCGGCCTCCACGGCAGCGACCAGCTCGTCGGACTCCCCCATGACCGCCAGGCCGCGGGCCTCGACGACCTGCGCCGGGTCGCCCTCGCCGGCCAGCACGCCGTCCAGCGCCTGCCGGGCCAGCTGGTCGTTGACGGTCCCCTCGGCGACCAGGCGGGTGAGCTCGGCGACCTGCCGCGGGGTGACGGCGAGCTCGGCGAGCTCGACCCCGGCGTCATTGGCGCGGCGAGCCAGCTCGCCCAGCCACCACTTGCGGGCGTCGGCCGGCGTGGCACCGGCGGCGACGGTGGCGTCCACCAGGCCGAGCGCGCCGGCGTTGACCAGCCAGGCCATCTCGGTCGGCGACAGGCCCCACTCCTCCTGCAGCCGCGCGCGGCGGGCGGCGGGCAGCTCCGGCAGCTCGGCGGCCAGCTTCTCGACCCACTCGGCGTCCGGCGCGACCGGCACCAGGTCGGGCTCGGGGAAGTACCGGTAGTCGGTCGCCTCCTCCTTGCTGCGCCCGGGCGAGGTGCTGCCGGTGTCCTCGTGGAAGTGGCGGGTCTCCTGCAGCACCCGGCCACCGGCGTCCAGGACGGCGGCCTGCCGGCGCATCTCGTAGCGGACCGACCGCTCGACGCTGCGCAGCGAGTTGACGTTCTTGGTCTCGGTGCGGGTGCCCCACTCGAGGCTGCCGACCGGCGCCAGGGAGGTGTTCACGTCGCAGCGCAGGCTGCCCTGCTCCATCCGGACGTCGGAGGCACCGAGGGTCTGGATGATGTCGCGCAGCTCGGTGACGTAGGCGCGGGCGACCTCGGGGGCCTTGGCGCCGGCGCCGGGGATCGGCCGGGTGACGATCTCGACCAGCGGGATGCCGGCCCGGTTGAAGTCGACCAGCGAGTGCGAGGCGCCGTGGATGCGCCCGGTGGACCCGCCGACGTGCAGGTTCTTGCCGGTGTCCTCCTCGAGGTGCACCCGCTCGATCTCCACGCGGTACGTCTCGCCGTCCACCTCGACGTCCAGGTGGCCCGCGGTGCACAGCGGCTCGTCGTACTGGCTGGTCTGGAAGCCCTTGGGGATGTCCGGGTAGAAGTAGTTCTTCCGGGCGAAGCGGCACCACGAGGCGATCCGGCAGCCCAGCGCCAGCCCGATGCGGATCGTCGCCTCGATCGCGGCGGCGTTGGCCACCGGCAGCGAGCCGGGCAGGCCCAGGCAGACCGGGCAGGTCTGGGTGTTGGGCTCGGCGCCGAAGGTGGTGGCGCAGCCGCAGAACATCTTCGACGCGGTGCCCAGCTCGACGTGGGTCTCAAGGCCGATGACCGGCTCGTAGCGGGTGAGGAGCTCGTCGAAGTCGACGAGGGTGTCGGTCATGGGGTCTTGTTCTCCTTCGGACCGGTGCTGCGGCCGCTCAGCCACGCCCCGGCAGCGGTCACCAGGCCCAGGACGATGAAGACGGCGAAGAACGCCTCGCCGGTGGCGATCCAGCCGATCAGGCCCACGAGGACGACGAACGCGGTGAGGGCCCATGCGGCCTTGAGCGCGCCGTTCACGCGGCGGCCTCCCGGTTCGCCAGCTCGTCGAGCAGCCGGGAGCCGCGGGCGGCGTCCAGGGCCGCCTCGACCGCGGCGGCGACCCGGTAGCAGCGGTCGTCGGACAGCGCGGGGGCCATGACCTGGAAGCCGACCGGGAGGCCCTCGGACAGCCCGCACGGCACCGAGATCGCCGGCAGCCCGGCGAGGCTGGCCGGCAGGGTGCACAGGTCGGCGGCGTACATCGCCAGCGGGTCGTCGACGCGCGCGCCGATCGGCCAGGCGACCGTCGGGCTGGTCGGGCTGACCAGCACGTCGACGTCGTCGAACGCGCTGGTGAAGTCGCGGGTGATCAGCGTGCGGACCTTCTGCGCCTGCCCGTAGTAGGCGTCGTAGTAGCCGGCCGACAGGGCGTAGGTGCCCAGCACGATCCGCCGCTTCACCTCGGGGCCGAAGCCCTGCTCGCGGGTCAGCGACATGACCTCCTCGAGGGAGTGGCTGCCGTCGTCCCCCACCCGCAGGCCGAAGCGCATGCCCTCGAAGCGGGCCAGGTTGGACGAGGCCTCGCTCGGCGCGATCAGGTAGTAGGCCGGCAGGGCGAGGTCGAACGCCGGGCAGGACACCTCGCGGACCTCGGCGCCCATGCCCGCCAGCAGCTCGACGGTCTCCCGCACGCGCTCGAGGACCCCGGCGTCGTAGCCGTCGGTGTGCCCGTCGCCGCCCAGCTCGCGGACGACGCCGACGCGCAGGCCGGCCAGCTCGCCGCGTGCTCCTTCCTGCGAGGCCTTGACGAGCACCGGCACGGGGGCGTCGATGCTGGTCGAGTCGCGCGGGTCGTGCCCGCCGATCGCCTCGTGCAGGACGGCGGCGTCGAGGACCGTGCGCGCCATCGGACCGGCCTGGTCGAGGCTCGAGGAGAACGCGATCAGGCCGTAGCGGGAGACCGCGCCGTAGGTGGGCTTGTGCCCGACCAGCCCGGTCAGCGCGGCCGGCTGGCGGATCGAGCCGCCGGTGTCGGTGCCCAGCGCCCACGGGGCCAGCCCGCCGGCGACCGCGGCCGACGACCCGCCCGAGGAGCCGCCGGGGATGCGGTCGGGGTCCCACGGGTTGCGGGTCGGGCGGTAGGCGGAGTTCTCGGTGGAGGAGCCCATCGCGAACTCGTCCATGTTGGTCTTGCCGAGCAGCACCGTGCCGGCCGCCTTGAGCCTGGCTGCGACGGTCGCGTCGTACGGCGGCCGCCAGCCCTCGAGGATCCGCGAGCCGCTGGTCGTGGGCACGCCCTCGGTGACGAAGACGTCCTTGAGCGCCACCGGCAGGCCGGCCAGCGGGCCGAGCTCCTCGCCGGCGGCACGGGCGGCGTCGACCTCACCGGCGCGGGCCAGCGCGACCTCGGGGTCGACGTGCAGGTAGGCGCCGAGGACGTCGTCCTGCGCGGCGATCCGGTCGAGGTAGGCCTGCGTCAGCTCGACCGAGCTGGTCTCGCCGGCCGCCAGCCGGCGGCCGAGCTCGGCGGCGTCCAGGGTCGTCAGGTCGGTGTTCACCGGGGTGCTCACTCCTCCTCCCCGAGGATCTGCGGCACGCGGAAGCGGTCGTCCTCGGCCGCCGGTGCCTGTGTGAGGACGACGTCGCGCGGCAGGCTCGGGGTGACGACGTCCTCACGCGTGACGTTGGTCAGCGGCACCGCATGGGTCATCGGGGGGACGTCGTCGACGTCGGCCTTGCCGACCTCGGCGACCGCGTCGAGCACCGCCGACAGCTGCCCGGCGAAGTGGTCGAGCTCCTCGTCGGTGAGGGCCAGCCGGGCCAGTCGGGCCAGGTGCGCGACGTCCTCGCGCCCGAGTCCGGCGGTGCCGCCACGCCCGAGTCCGGTGGTGTCCTCGCGGCCGAGCGCGGCAGGCGCCTGCGACCCGGTCGTCTCCTGCGGGGAGGGGGTGCTCATGCTGGGGCGGGACTCTCCTCGGTCGGCGCTCGACGGGCGCTCGTCACCACGTTCGGAACCCAGCCACTGTACGTGCCGGGCCCGCGGCGCCGGTCGGCCGGAGGCCGTCCGGGGAGGTCGCTCGACCGGTCGGGGCTCGATGGGGGAAGCTGTCGCCGCCCGCGATCGACGGAGATCGGCCGACCCTCGAACACGGAGGCACCGTGTCCTATCTCCTGCGGCTGGTCGTGCCCGACCGCCCCGGCATCCTCGGCGCCGTGGCCACGGCGCTGGGCGAGGCGGGCATCGACATCGTCTCCGTCGACGTGCTCGAGCGGGGTGGGGACGTCGCGGTCGACGACATCGTCGTGGACCTGCCCCCCGATCGGCTGCCCGACAACCTGATCACCGCTGCGCAGGCCGTGCCGGGCGTGCAGGTCGAGTCGCTGCGCCCCTTCGCCGGGCCGCTGGACACCCACCGCGAGCTGGAGCTGCTGGAGGCGCTGTCCCGGGCGGCCGAGGGCACCGGGGCGAAGCTGCTGGCCGCCGAGCTGCCGCGGGTGTTCCACAGCGGTTGGGCCGTCGTCCTCTCCGGGGACGCCGACGGCCCGTGCGAGGTGCTCGCCGCGTCCGACGCCGCGCCGTCCTTCGACGGGATGACCTTGCCCTGGCTGCCGCTGTCCAGCGCTCGACTGCTGCCGAGCGAGGCCGACTGGCTGCCGGAGCGCTGGCGCGAGATGGCCATCGAGATGATGGCCACCCCGTTCGTCAGCCCGCAGACGGCGGTGGTCCTCGGCCGCTCCGGAGGGCCGGCGTTCCGACGCTCGGAGCTGCTGCGGCTGGTCCACCTCGCCGGTATCGCGGCCAGCGTCGTCCACCTGCCCCCGGCCTGAGCACCCGCCTCGCCTGCCGACCGGTCTCGCGGGGGCCGACCAACGACCTCAAGCTCCGCCCCGCTGACCTGCGCTTTCCCCTTGCACCAGCGTCCCGCTCGAACGTATGACCTGGGTATCTGCTTGAGTGCAGTAGACCAGGTCGGCGGCCTCCGATCAGTTCCTTCAGGGGATGCGGGTCGGCGCCGACCGCCTGCTGCAGTAGCCGATAGAAGAGCAGGCCGCGTTCGGCCGACTTCCGGCGGTTGAATCGGAAGGTGAACTCGTCGAGGTAGTAGTCGAGGTGCTCGGCGCTTGCCGCGTAGTGCAGCGTGCCGGTCAGCCATCTCTTCAGCAGTGACGAGACGAGGTGGACGCCGGGCATGACCGTGTTCGGATCATCGGCCTGGTAGCTGTTTGTGTATTCGTGTGGGAAGCCCATCGAGCCGAGGCGGCGGAACAGGCGCGTGCCGTCGGTGTGGATGGTCGATCCCGGCGCCACGACATCGTGGGCGAACTCCACGATGGCGGCCATGTTGGGGCGATCGGCGACCTGCATGCGCACCCGGCCCAGTCGCCGGCCCGCGCCGCGCTCGACAGCGACCATGATGGGCACCTTGCTGGTGCCGGCGCCGGGCCGGCCGGTGGAGCGGCCACCGACGAAGATCTCGTCCAGCTCGACGTCGCCGGCCAGCTGCTCGCGGTCGGGGCGCACCATCGCCCGCCGCAGTTTGTGCATCCACGCCCAGGCCGTCTCATAGGACCCGAAACCGAGCACTCGCTGCAGACCCTGCGCCGACACCCCGTTCTTCTGCGACGTGATGAACCAGATGGCCGCGAACCAGGTCGCCAGTGGAGTGCGAGTGCGGTGGAAGATGGTGCCCGCGGTGACCGATGTCTTTCTCTGGCAAGCGGCGCACATCAGCAGCCCACGGCTGGTCCGCCAGTGATCGCGGTTTTCGCACACCGGACACGAGAACCCTTCCGGCCACCGCAACCTCTCCAGATAAGCCCGGCAGGCAGCGTCGTCTGGAAACCAGGCCAGCAGCTCCTGATAGGTGCCCGGATAGTCCGACCCGGCGATTGGACGGGGCTGCTCCATCCGCGAAGTCTACTTCACTCAAGCAGATACCCAGGTCGTATGATCGAACACGTGGACGACAGGGCGGCCTATAGCGCTGTAGCCGCTGACGCGCCTGTCGTCGGGTGGGCGACCGGGCCGCTGGGGGCAGTGCAGGCCGCGGATCGGGAGATCTCGCGGCAGACGGCGGTCAAGGCGCGGGCGGTGGCGGAGTTCGCCGCGTCCCGGCCGGCGTCGGTGGACCGCCAGCAGGGCGAGCGTGGGGCGATGAGCGCCGAGCGGTGGGCGGCGCGCCCGGAGGTCCTGCGCCCGTTGTCGGAGTGGGCCACTCCGGAGTTGGCGATCGCGTTGAACCTGACCCAGCAGGCCGCGCAGGACCTGCTCGAGGAATCCCTCACCCTGGTGCAGCGGCTGCCGGGCACCCCTCCAGGCGCTGGAGTCCGGGCTGCTGCACCGCGGGCACCTGTGGCACCTGCGCCAGCACGTCGCCCCGATCGCCAGTGACACCCTCCGCGCAGAGATCGAGGCCGATCTGCTGGCCTGGATGGCGGAGCGGCACCGGGTGACCAGCCCGGCGCAGCTGGGCGACAAGGCCCGCACGCTGGTGGCCCAGCGGGATGCGGCCGCGGCGGCGCGGCGGCTGACCAAGGCACTGAAGGAGCGCGGCATCTCCATCCGGCCGGAGCGGGCCGACGGGATGGCGGCGGTGACGGTGGTGTGCACGCTGCCGGAGGCCAAGGCGCTGCACGCCGCGCTGGTGCAGTGCGCCGACACGATCGTCGACGAGCCCGCTGGGCCGGTGCGCACCCGCGGGCAGAAGATGGTCGACGCCCTGCTGGACCTGGTGCTGCGCCCCGGTGAGACCGAACTGCCGCCGGTGCGGGTGCTGCTGACCATCGTCGCCTCGGTGGCCACCACGCTCGGCGGGGACGCCCCGGGTGAGGTGGACGGGGAACTGGTGCCCGCGGAGATGGCTCGCCAGCTGGCCTGCGCCTTCGCCGGGTTCGACTCCGACGCAACCGCGGCCGCGACGGGCACGCCGTGGCAGGAGGCCGAGCAGGCCGAGCTGGCCGCCTGGTGGGACGAACTGGAGCGCCGGGTGCTGGCCGGCGAGCTGCCCGACGAGCCCGACCCGGGCCCGGAGCCGCAACCCGACGACGCCGTTCCCGGGGCGCCGGGCCAGGAGGTCGACTGGCTGCCGGAACCCGGTGTCCCGCGCCCGGAGGACACCGATGACACCCACACCGGTGCCGCGGGAGGGCCGGGCGGCAGTTCGCCACCCGACACCGCGCAGTCACCGGACACCGACGTGCAGCCGGACCCCGAGCTACCGCCGGACACCGACCCGCCGCCGGGCAGCGGCTGGTGGGCGCAGGCGGACCGGGCGGTGGAGGACGCCGGGGCGGCGCTGCACGCCGCCCGCATGGCTCTCGGCCACGCCTCCCGCAGCGTGCGCACCGCAGTCAAGGCCGACGCCGCCACCGAGGCCGTCTGGGCCGCGAGCCCGGCCGGGCAGGTGAACACCGCCCCCGACGCGCTCGGCGCGCTCGCCGCCGCCGCGGACGCCCAGCGCGAGCAGCTCGCCGACCTGCTCGACCGCACCGCCGGGGGCGGGCTCGCCGACCGGCCCCGCATCGCGCTCACCGACGCGGTCACCGGGGCGCTGCTGCCCCTGACTGACCTGCCCGGACTGCGCCGGGCAGGCACCTGCGGCCGGCCCGCCTGCCGGCGCCAGCCCCAGACTTGCGGCCACGACCTCACCGGCCGCCCCGGGCTGGCTCGACCCGGCCCCACCGACGGCTACACACCCGGTGCCCAGCTGGACCGCTTCCTCCGCGCCCGCGACCGCCGCTGCCGCTTTCCCGGCTGCCGCCGCCGCGTGCCCCAGGCCGGCGAACTGGACCACCACCGGCCCTACGCCGACGGTGGGGAGACCGCCGCGGCCAACCTGGCCGGCTACTGCACCAGCGACCACCGCAGCAAACACCAGGCCCCCGGCTGGCGACACGACCTCGCCCCCGACGGCACCCTCACCGTCACCACCCCCACCGGCCTGACCGCGGTCACCGAGCCCCCGCCCTCCTGAGGGCTACCCGGGTCGGGTTCCACGCGCGTCGGCTGCCCACGACTCCCTACTTCTCCCACTCCGTCGCCGCGACCGCGTCCATACCCTCCCGCCACATACTATACCCCCATCCATCCCA
>NZ_NVPT01000080.1 GCF_002802985.1 Geodermatophilus chilensis
GGGAGATGTGTATAAGGGACGGCTCCCGCGCCGTTGCACCGGCGCGGGAGCGGGGGCAACGGCGCGGGAGTCGCTCGGACCTGACCTCGCGGGGTGGTGGGGAACGCGGACGACGGGCGGCGGGCGGTGCTGGAGCGCCTCCGGTGGGTCGACGGGCACGCCCACGTCTGGGCCGTCCTCGCCGACCCGCAGGCCCTCGCCGCGGTGGTCGCCGGGCTGGCCGCCCCGTGGGCCGACGCCGGCGTGACGCACGTGGCCGGGCTCGAGGCCCGGGGCTTCGCGGTCGGCGCCCCGGCCGCCGTCGCGCTCGGCGCCGGGTTCCCCCCGGTCCGCAAGGGCGCCGCCCGGCTGCCCGGCCCCAAGGTCACGGCCACCGCGGCACCTGACCACCCGCGGGGTCCGGCACGAGCTGCGCCTGCCCGCCGTCCTGGGCCCCGGGGACCGGGGGCTGCTGGTCGACGACTGGGCCGAGCGCGGCAGCCAGGCCGAGGCGGCCGCGGAGCTCGTGCGGCGGCAGGGCGCCGAGCTGCTCGGGCTGGCGCTGGTCGTCGACGAGCTGCCCGACGCCGTCCGGGCGCGGCTGGGCCGGGTGACCTCGCTGGTCACCCGCGCCGAGCTGGGCGACCCTGCCTGAGCGGACCGCTCAGCGGGGGGTGTGCGGGGTGGCCGGGTGCGCGCCCGCCGTGACCAGGTCGGCGACCGCCTGCCGGGCGTCGCCGGCGGTGACCAGGCCCTCGCCGACGAGGACGGCGTCGGCACCGGCCGCCGCGTAGGAGATGAGGTCGTGCGGGCCCCGGACGCCGGACTCGGCGACCTTGACGACCTCCGAGGGCAGTCCGGGGGCAATCCGCTCGAAGGTGGAGCGGTCGACCTGCAGCGTGGTCAGGTCGCGGGCGTTGACGCCGATCACCGCGGCGCCGGCGGACAGCGCCCGGTCGGCCTCGGCCTCGGTGTGCACCTCGACCAGCGCGGTCATGCCCAGCGACTCCACCCGCTCCAGCAGGCCGACCAGCGCGTTCTGCTCCAGCGCGGCGACGATCAGCAGCACGACGTCCGCGCCGTGGGCGCGCGCCTCGTGCACCTGGTAGCTGGTGACGACGAAGTCCTTGCAGAGCACCGGGACGTCGACGGCCGCGCGGACGGCGGCGAGGTCGGCCTGGCCGCCCCCGAAGCGGCGCCGCTCGGTGAGCACGCTGATCACCCGGGCGCCGCCGTCGGCGTACTGCCGGGCCAGCACCGCGGGGTCGGGGATGTCGGCGAGCGCTCCCTTGGACGGGCTCTGCCGCTTCACCTCGGCGATGACGCCGACACCGGGCGCGCGCAGCGCCGCGAGGGCGTCGAGGGGCGGGCGGGCGTCCTGCGCGGCGGCCTTGACCTCCGCCAGCGGAGTGGTCGCCTCGCGGGCCGCCAGGTCCTCACGGACGCCGGCGACGATCTCGTCGAGCACGGACACGAGTCCTCCCCGCTGCTGCTCGTCAACCGCCCACCGGGCCACGAGAACCACCCACCGGGCGCGGCCCCGACACGGGCCCCGATCCGTGGACCCACTCTAGAGGCGGTGGACCGCCGCGCTGCCCGCGGGGGCGGTCGCACTCCCCGGACGGGGGTGTGGACCGGGTGGTCCCGGGTACTCAGCGCTGTTCTACCGTCCCCTCGGTGGGGTCCTCGCCGCGGTCCAGCGCCCGCCAGGCATCGAGCGCGCGGTCCTCGTCGGTCGGCCGGCGGGCGGGGGTGGCAGCCACGGCGGTCGAGCGCTCGTACCGGCGTCCCATGCCCGGCCAGGTGCGGCCGCGCAGCACGGTGAGCAGGCCCGCCGCCACGGCGAGCAGCCCGGCGACGAGGGCGAGCACCGGCCAGGCCGCGGAGACCGCGGTCGTGACCGTGCTGCCCGGCGTCCCGCTGCCGACCACCCCCGCCACCGCGGCGGCCCCGTCGGTTCCCAGGGCGCGCAGGCCCGACCAGCCCAGCACTCCCCCGGCGACGGCGGCCAGCAGCCCGACCAGCACCCGGCCGGCACCCCGGACGGCGACCAGCGCCACCGCGGCCGCCAGCAGCACCAGCCCGCCGGCCGGGACCAGCGGCGCGAGCGCCGAGCCGGTGAGCTGCTCGGTGACCGGCGGCAGCGGCTGCGGCCGCGTGACGGTCGCGGTGAGCCAGGTCTGGCCGCCGGTGGACAGCGCCAGGCCACCGGCCGCGGCCAGCCCGACGACGGCCGCGGCCAGCTCGCGGCGGTCGCTCACGGTGTCCACGGTCCGCTCACGGGAGCTCCCGCATCCCCTCCGCCGTCGCGATCGCCGAGAGCACCGCGCGCGCCTTGTGCCGGGTCTCGGCCTCCTCGGTGGCCGGGTCGCTGTCGGCGACGACGCCGGCACCGGCCTGCACGTAGGCGCGGCCCTGGTGCAGCACCGCCGTCCGGATGGCGATGGCCATGTCGAGGTCGCCGCTGGCGTCGACGTAGCCGACGGTGCCGGCGTACAGCGCCCGCCGGGTGGGCTCCAGTGACTCGATGATCGCCATCGCGCTCGGCTTGGGCGCCCCGGAGACGGTGCCGGCGGGGAAGGTCGCGTCGAAGACGTCGAGGGCGTCGCGGTCCGGGCTGACCTCGCCCGAGACGGTCGAGACCAGGTGCATGACGTGGCTGTAGTACTCGACGCGCATGAAGTCGGGCACCTCGACCGTGCCGGGCACGCACACCCGGCCCAGGTCGTTGCGCGCCAGGTCGACCAGCATCACGTGCTCGGCGCGCTCCTTGGGGTCGGCGAGCAGGCCCTCGGCCAGCCGCAGGTCCTCCTCCTCGGTCGCACCGCGCGGGCGGGTGCCGGCCGGCGGGTGGACGACGGCCGAGCTGCCGGTCACGGTGACCAGCGCCTCCGGCGAGGAGCCGACGACGTCGAAGGGCGACTCCTGCCCGGCGAAGCGCAGCAGGTACATGTACGGCGAGGGGTTGGTCGCCCGCAGCACCCGGTAGAGGTCCAGTGCCTCCACGTCGGTGGGCACCTCGAAGCGCTGCGCGAGGACCACCTGGAAGGCGTCACCGGCGCGGATGTGCTCGCGCACGCGCTCCACGCCGTCCTCGAAGACGCCGGGTGCCATGTTGCTCTGCACCTCCGGCGGCGCGGTCGTGGCGAAGGTGGCCACCCCGGGCGGCGCGGCCTTGGCCAGGTCGGCGGCCATCGCGTCGAGCCGGGTCACCGCGTCGTCGTAGCCGCCGGCGCGCTGCCCTGCTCCCCCGCCCCCGGCCGCCCCCGCGAACGCGTTTGCGATGAGCAGCACCGTGCCGTCGGTGTGGTCGAGCACCGCCAGGTCGGTGACCAGCATCAGCGCGAGCTCCGGCATGCCGAGGTCGTCGACGCTGGTGACCGGCAGCCGCTCCAGCCGCCGGACGACGTCGTAGCCCAGGTAGCCGACCAGGCCGCCGGTCAGCCGGGGCAGGTCGGGGCGGCGCGGCGAGCGCAGCCGGCGGGCCAGCGTGCGGACGGCGGCCAGCGGGTCGGTCGGCAGGTCGTCGGTGAGGCCGGGCAGCTCCTCCCCCAGCCACAGCGCGGCGCCGTCCCGCTCGGTCAGCACCCCGGCGCTGCGGACGCCGACGAAGCTGTACCGGCTCCACTGCTTGCCCTGCTCGGCCGACTCCAGCAGCACCGTGCCCGGCCGGTTGCCGGCGAGCTTGCGGTAGATGCCGACCGCGGTCTCGCCGTCGGCGAGCAGCCGCCGGGTGACCGGGACCATGACTCCGGACCCACCCGCCCGGTCAAGGGCCGCGAACGCTCCCCGCGTCGGGGTGGTCTCACCGAGCCGCACGGGTGACCTCCAGCTCGCGGTGGAAGCAGGAGCGCTCGCCGGTGTGGCAGGCCGGGCCCTCCTGGTCGACCAGGACCAGCAGCGCGTCGCCGTCGCAGTCCAGGCGGACGTCGCGGACCCACTGGCGGTGCCCGGAGGTCTCCCCCTTCACCCAGTACTCCCGCCGGCTGCGCGACCAGTAGGTGGCCCGGCCGGTGGTGAGGGTGCGGCGCAGCGCCTCGTCGTCCATCCAGGCGACCATGAGCACCTCGCCGGTGTCGTGCTGCTGGACGACGGCGGCGACCAGCCCGGCGGGGTCGCGGCGCAGCAGGGCGGCGACCGCGGGGTCCAGGGCGGCCTCGGCGGCGGGGACTGCGGACATGCACCCGATCGTCCCACCCGCCGCCGACCGGCCGGGTCACCGGTGCGGCGTCGTCCCCCCGTCGGGGACGCCGGCGAACCAGGCCTGCGCGGGACGGCTGACGGCCAGCCCCAGCGCGACGGCCGGCGCGGCGGCGAAGCTGACGCCCAGAAGCAGCAGCACGCCCGTCCCCGAGTCGAACGCGGTGAGCAGGCGCACCGCCCAGTAGGCGGCCAGCGCCAGCTGCAGGGCGGACGCGGCCACGAGCGTCCAGCGGGCCAGGGTGCGACGGGTGGCGAGCGCCAGGATCCCGGCGGTGACCAGCAGCACCACCGAGACCAGCTGCACGACGGCGAGCACGCCGGCCTCGGCGGCCAGGGCCGCCCCGTCGGCCGGGAAGCCGGGCTGGTCCGCGGCCATGGAGAAGACCGTCCCCAGCAGCTGGACGTAGGCGGTCGCCAGGGCCACCGCGGCGGCCTGCACGAAGGCGAGCACCGCGGCGGCGACCACCTGCCCGGGCCGCTGTGGACGACTGGGGAGCGGCGGCCAGGGCTGCGGCCACGCCGTCCCGTACGGGGTCGGCGGCGGCCAGCCGGGAGAGGTCCAGGACGGCATCGTCGTCGGCGGCGGCCCGGCGTAGGGGGCGCCCGGCTGGGTCTCCGTCGCCGGGTCGGACCAGGGGTTCGGGACCGCGCCCGTCACAGCGTCATCCGTTCGCTCCCGCGGGGCGCTCCGCTCCTCGCTCGTTCCTCGCTGCGATGCTCACGCCCCTGTCCGCTCACAGGGCGGCTGCCAGCGCGCGCCCGGCCACCCGGCCGGAGAACAGGCAGCCGCCGAGGAAGGTGCCCTCCAGCGAGCGGTAGCCGTGCATCCCGCCCCCGCCGAAGCCCGCCACCTCACCGGCGGCGTAGAGGCCGGGGAAGACCGCGCCCCCGGGCCGCAGCACCCGGCCGGAGAGGTCGGTCTCCAGCCCGCCGAGCGTCTTGCGGGTGACCAGGTTGAGGCGGACGGCGACCAGCGGCCCGGCCTCGGGGTCGAGCAGCCGGTGCGGCGGCGCCACCCGGATGAGCTTGTCGCCGAGGTAGCTGCGCGCGCCGCGGATGGCGGTGACCTGCAGGTCCTTGGTGAAGGGGTGGGCGACCTCGCGGTCGCGGGCGACGACCTCGCGTTCCACGTCGGCCAGCCGCAGCTCGGGAGTGCTGCCGGTGACCCGGTTCATCCCGGCGACCAGCTCGGGCAGGGTGCGGGCGACGACGAAGTCCTCCCCCTCGTCGAGGAAGGCCTGCACCGGGGCGGCGACGCCGGCGCGGGCCCGGTTCAGCAGCAGCTTGACGTCCTTGCCGGTGAGGTCGGGGTTCTGCTCGGAGCCCGACAGCGCGAACTCCTTCTCCACGATCTTGTGCGTGGCGACGAACCAGGTGTGCTCGTACCCGGTCTGCCCGATGTGCGCGAGCGTGCCGAGGGTGTCGAAGCCGGGGAACAGCGGCACCGGCAGCCGCTTGCCGGTCGCGTCCAGCCACAGCGACGACGGCCCGGGCAGGATCCGGATGCCGTGCCGCTCCCAGACCGGTGAGTGGTGGGCGATGCCCTCGGTGTAGTGCCACATCCGGTCGCGGTTGATCACGTTCGCGCCGGCGGCCTCGGTGGCCTGCAGCATCCGCCCGTCGACGTGCGCGGGGACGCCGGAGAGCAGCCGCTGCGGCACCGGGCCGAGGCGGGCGGGCCAGTTCTGCCGCACCAGGTCCTGGTTGCCGCCGATGCCGCCGGAGGTGACGACGACGGCCGCTGCTGCCACCTCGAACTCGCCGGCCGCGGTGCGGGAGCTGGCCTCGCCGCGGGCGACGTCGCTGGGCTCCAGGACGGTCCCGCGGACGCCGGTGACCGCGCCGCCGCTGACGACCAGCTCGTCGACGCGGTGCCGGGACAGCAGCTGCAGCACGCCGCGGTCGGCGGCGGCCCGCACGCGGCGGGCGAAGGCCTCGACGATGGCCGGCCCGGTGCCCCAGACGATGTGGAAGCGCGGCACCGAGTTGCCGTGGCCGGTGGCGGTGTAGCCGCCACGCTCGGCCCAGCCGACCACGGGGAAGAACCTGATGCCCTGCTCGCGCAGCCACGCCCGCTTCTCCCCCGCGGCGAACTGCAGGTAGGCCTCGGCCCACTGGCGCGGCCAGTGGTCCTCGTCGCGGTCGAAGGAGGCGGTGCCGAACCAGTCCTGCCGGGCCAGCTCGAGCGAGTCGCGCACCCGCAGCCGCCGCTGCTCGGGCGAGTCGACGAGGAACAGCCCACCGAAGGACCACCAGGCCTGCCCGCCGAGGGACTGCTCGGGCTCCTGGTCGAGCAGCACCACGCGCGTGCCCGCGTCGGCCAGCTCCGCGGCGGCGACCAGCCCGGCCAGCCCCGCCCCCACCACGACGACGTCGGTGTCGATCACGGAGTGGACGCTAGCGGGTGCGCTGCGTCCGGCAGCCCTGGTCAGGCGGTCGCGTCGCCCGTGCGGGGCGGGTCCACTCCCGGACCGGGCGGCGCGCGACGAGCACCAGACAGCCGAGCGGCCCGACGAGCAGCAGCAGCGCCTGACCGACCACCGCACCGAGGCCGAGCGCGCCGAACAGCACGGCCGTCCCCAGCAGGCAGAGCACCAGGACGGCGCTGACCGCGGTCAGCAGCACCCAGGCCCGCGCCCGCCCGAGGACGAGCAGCGCCGCACCGGCCAGGGTCAGCACGGCGAGCACCGCCGGGGCGACGACGAACCAGGGCGTCCCCACCTCGGGGTCGCGCAGCAGCCAGGCCAACCACAGGTACTCCGCGGCGACGAGGACGCCGAAGACGGCCGCGAAGGGCACGAGCACCGGCCGCCCGGTCGGCGCGGGAGGGGGGTGCTGCGGCCGGGGCGCCGCCCGCGGCGAGCGACGCGCGGCCGCCCGGCTGCGGGAGGAGGACGAGGCCATGGCCGGCAGCGTAGGTCGGCCGCCTGCGCGCCGGCTGGACGAGAGTCAGCGAGTGTGGCGCTGCCGTCCGGCCACCCAGCGGCGCACCCGCGGGGTCGCCGCCAGGACGGCGGCGAGCACCGGGGCGACCAGGAGCAGCAGCGGCAGGCCGGGGTTGCCGGCGTCCTCGGTGCCGGTGGCCGCCCAGACGACCGCACCGGCCAGCAGCGCGACCGGGACGACGGCGAGCACCGTCGGGAGCCAGCCACGGCGGGCCAGCAGCCAGATCGCGGCGCACACCTGCACCAGCGGCGCGACGACCAGCAGGTAGGTCCACGGGTCGGGGCCGGCGTCGGCGGAGAGCCCGCCGAGCGCCACGGCCATGAGCGCGAGGAAGCCCGTCGGGATGGCGCCGATCATGCCGAGTGCCGCGGCGAGGACGGCCGGCGGCGGCATGCGCGCGTCCGGCGGTGCGCTGGGGGCGGAGGTCGTCATCCTCCGCAGGTTAGGGGCGCGGGGACCCCCCGACGTCCCCCTCGCGCACGACGCCGCGGAGGTGGCGGCGCCGTGTGCCCGGACCCGCCGGCGCCGCGGTCAGGCCGCGGGAGTCGGCTCCCCTGCGGACGACCGGCGCCAGGAGGCGTGCAGCCGCGCGTAGGGACCCTCGGCGTCCACCAGCTCGGCGTGCGACCCGCGCTGCACCACCCGGCCGGCGTCGACGACGAGCACCTCGTCGGCCCGCTCGGCGGTGGAGAGGCGGTGGGCGATGGTCAGCGTCGTCCGGCCGTCGGTGAGCCGGTCCAGGGCGTGCGTCAGCCGGCGCTCGGTGGCCGGGTCGACGGCGCTGGTGGCCTCGTCGAGGACGAGCAGGTCGGGGTCGGCGACGTAGGCGCGGGCGACGGCGACCAGCTGCCGCTCCCCCGCCGACAGCGACTCCCCGCGCTGGCCGACCCGCGTGGCGACGCCGTCGGCCAGCCCGGCCACCCAGTCGCCCAGACCCAGCTCCTCGAGGGCGGTGCGCACGTCGTCGTCGGAGAGCCCGGGCCGGCCGTAGCGCACGTTGTCGGCGACGGTCGCGTCGAAGAGGAAGCCGTCCTGCGGCACCATCACGACCCGCTGCCGCAGCGAGGTGAACGCGACCCGGTCCAGCGGCACCCACCCGGCGTCGTCGTCGCCGAGCAGCACGCGGCCCGCGGTGGGGTCCATCAGGCGGGTGACGAGCTTGGCGAACGTCGTCTTGCCCGATCCGGTCTCCCCCACGATGGCGACGCGGCGGCGCGGCGCGATCCGCAGGTCGACGTCCTCCAGAGCGGGCCGCGCGCCCGGCGCATAGCGGAAGGTCACGTGCTCGAACCGGACCCCCAGCGGCGTGTGCGGCAGCTCCCGCGCCGTCGCCGGGTCCGCCACGGCGGGGTCGCGCACGTCGGGTTCGGTCTCCAGCACGTCGAGCACCCGGCGGAACCCGGCGATCGCGTTCTGCGCCTCGTTGAGCACCTCGCTGGCGGTCTGCACCGGCGCCACGAAGAGCGTGACGAGGAAGAGGAACGCGATCAGGGTGCCGGGGGTCAGGTCGCCGTCCAGGCCGAGCAGGACGCCGACGACGACCACCGCGACGTTGGCGACGGCGGCGACGAACTCGCCGCTCACGAACACCGCCGCCGTGGTCCGCTGCGCACGGACCTGCGCCCGGTAGTGCCGGTGGATGGCGCGGTCGAGGCGGGCGGCGGTGCGCTCGCGGATGCCGTAGGCCCGCACGGTCGGGGCGCCGACGACGGACTCCGACACCGCGGCCAGCACGTCGCCGACCCGCTCGCGCACGACGCCGTAGACGACGGCGAGCCGCGCGGCGAAGAACCGGACGGCGATCGCCAGCGGCACGAAGCACAGCAGCACGACGAGGGTCAGCTGCCAGGAGTAGACCGCCATGACGACGGTGGCCACGAGCAGCTGCCCGAGGCTGACCACGCCGAGGACGCCGCCCCACTGCATGAAGGTGGAGAGCTGGTCGACGTCGCTGGTGACGCGCGAGACCAGCGAGCCGCGGCGCTGGCCCTGCTGGTGCAGCACCGAGAGGTCGTGCACGTGCCGGAAGGCCCGCGCGCGCAGGCCGGCCAGCGCGGTCTCCGTCGTCCGGAACAGCCGCACGTTCATCCGGTAGACCGCGACGACGGTCAGCACCACGACGACGGCACAGGCCAGCACGACGTTCCGGACCAGGTCCAGGTCCGGGCCGCCGGGACCGGCCAGGCCGCGGTCGATGACCTGCTGGACGGCGATTGGGACGACCACCCGCCCGGCGGTGGCGACCAGGGCGAGCGCGAAGGTGGCCGGCAGGCCGCGGCGGAACTCCGGCATCAGCCGCAGGCCCCGCCGGAGGGTCGCGAACGCGCCCTCGTTCCGGTGCTCGACCAACGCCGCGCTCACGCCGCCACCTCCGGCTGCGCGTAGGCCCGCACCAGCGCCGCATAGCCGGGCACCTCGGCCAGCAGCTGCTCGTGGCTGCCCCGGGCGAGCACCCGGCCGCCCTCGAGCCACACGACCTCGTCGGCCAGCGCGATGGTGGCCTGCCGGTAGGCGACCACGACGACGGTCGAGGGGCGCTCCGCGTCGCGCAGGGCGTCGAGGATGCGCGCCTCGACGGCGGGGTCGACGGCGCTGGTCGCGTCGTCGAGCACCAGCAGGCGCGGCCGGCGGACCACCGCACGGGCCAGCGCGATCCGCTGCCGCTGCCCGCCCGACAGCGTCGCGCCGCGCTCGCCGACCCGGGTGTCCAGGCCCTCGGGCAGCCGGCGCACGACGTCGTCCACGGCGGCGACCCGCAGCGCCGCCCACACCTCGTCGTCGGGGACGTCGGCGCCGAGGGTGACGTTGCCGCGCACGGTGTCGTCGAAGAGGAAGGTGCCCTGGGGGACGAACGCCGCCTGCGCGCTGACCTCGCCCTCGCGCAGCGCGCGCAGGTTCACCCCGTCGAGCAGCACCTCGCCGGTGCCCGGGTCGACCAGCCGGACCAGCAACCCGGCCAGCGTCGACTTGCCCGAGCCGGTGGGCCCGACGACGGCGACCGTGCTGCCGGGCGGGACGTCGAAGGTGACGCCCGACAGCGTGGGCCGCGCCGCCCCCTCGAAGCCGTAGTCGACCGCCCGCACGCCCAGCCCTGCGCCGCCGGTGGCGGTCACGGCGAGTTCGCTGCCGTGCGGCGTCTCGCCGGTCGCGTCGAGCACCGGCGTCACCCGGTCGAAGCCGGCCAGGGCCCGCGGCAGGTCGGCCAGCACCCAGCCGATCGCCCGGATCGGCAGGGCGAGCAGCGTGAACAGGTAGGCGATGGAGACCAGGTCGCCGGCGTCGGTGGCGCCGTCGGCGACCCGGGAGGCGCCGATGAGCAGCACGGCCAGCGTGCCGAGGGCGGGCAGCGCCTCCATCAGCGGGTCGAACAGCCCGCGCACCCGGCCGACGGCGACCAGCCCGTCGCGCAGCTCGTCGGCGCGCTCGGTGAACCGGCGGGTCTCGACGTCCTCCCGGCCGAGGGTCTTCACGACCAGGGCGGCGTCGAAGCTCTCGTGGGCGATCTCGCTGACCTCGGCGCGCAGCTGCTGGGCCCGCCGCATCCGCGGGCTCATCGCCTGCGAGTAGACGGCGTTGACCACGAACACCAGCGGGAAGACGACCAGGCCGACCAGCGCCAGCCACGGGTCGGTGGCCACGAGCGCGGCCACGGTGATGCCGATCATCACCACCGCGCCGCAGGCGAAGGGCAGCGGCGCGACGAAGAACCAGGCGGCCTCGACGTCGGAGTTGGCGTTGGACAGCAGCTGCCCGGTCGGGTGGCGCTGGTGCCAGGACAGCGGCAGCCGCAGGTACTGGCCGGTGACCCGGCGGCGGTACTGGGCCTGCAGCCGGTAGCTCATGACGCCGGCGAACAGCCGCCGGCCGAGGATGCCGAGGATCTTCAGGACGGCGACCCCGAGGATGGCGGCCCCCGTCAGGGTGAGCGCGCCCGCGGAGGTGACGCCGTCGTCCAGGGCGGGGAGGACGACGCGGTCGGTGACCTCGCCGAGCACGTAGGCGCTGGCGACGGTCATGCCGCCGTAGAGGCTGCTGGCCAGGAAGGCCAGCGTGAACATGCCCGGCTGCTCGACGATCGCGCGCCCGACGTGGCGCATCCCTCGCCGCACGACGGCGTCTCGGCGGCGGGGCACGGGTCTCCTCGGGTGTCGTGCGGGCGGCGCCTGCGACTGTACTTAGACGGGCTAAGTGATCGCCCGCTGTTTCCGGGCGCCGCCCCGTCGGTAACCCCCGCCGGTGACCTCCTCTTCCCGGCCGCTGGCCGAGCGCGAGCGGGCGGCGCTCGCCGACCTCCTCGAGGAACTGGGGCCCGACGCGCCCACCTGCTGCGAGGGCTGGACGACGGCGCACCTGGCCGCGCACCTCGTCACCCGGGACCGCCGTCCGGACACCACGCCGGGCTACGCCCTCGAGTCCACCCGGATCGGCCGGCCGCTGGCCGCCTGGTCGCACCGCGCGGAGGACCGCCGGCGCGGCACCACCCGCTACGCCGACCTGGTCGCCCGCGTGCGCTCCGGGCCGCCGCGGTGGCTGCCGGCCGCGTGGCCGCCGGTGGCCGCGGTGGTCGACACCGCCGAGTACGCCATCCACCACGAGGACGTCCGCCGCGCCCAGCCGGGCTGGGCGCCGCGCGCGCTCCCGCGCGAGGCGCAGGACCGGCTCTGGGGCACCGTCGTCTTCTTCGGCCGGCTCGCCGCCGGCCGGGTGCCGGGGACGCTGGTGCTGCGCCGCAGCGACGCGCCGGGGGTGGCGCGGCGCTACGGCAGCGGGACGCCGGAGACGGTGGTCGAGGGCGAGCCGCTCGAGCTGCTGCTGTGGGCCAGCGGGCGCCGGGACGCCGCCCGCGTCGACGTCTCCACCGCAGGACGGTGAGTCAGCCCGCGCGTGGCCGCGGCAGCTGCCCGGACGGGGCGATGTTCTGGTTGAGGCAGAACAGGTTGTGAGGGTCGTACCGGTCCTTGAGCGCCACCAGGCGCGCGTACTTCTCCGGCCCGAACGCGGCGCGGACCCGGTCGGTGCCCTCGTCGCCCAGGAAGTTCAGGTAGGCCCCGGCCGCGGCGTGGGGCTTCACCGACGCGGCCAGCTCACGGGTCCAGGCGATGTTCTGGTTGAGGCAGAACAGGTTGTGAGGGTCGTACCGGTCCTTGAGCGCCACCAGGCGCGCGTACTTCTCCGGCCCGAACGCGGCGCGGACCCGGTCGGTGCCCTCGTCGCCCAGGAAGTTCAGGTAGGCCCCGGCCGCGGCGTGGGGCTTCACCGACGCGGCCAGCTCACGGGTCCAGGCGATGTTCCGCTCGTCGTCGGCCGGGTCGGGCCACATGCTCAGGAAGTGGACGTTCCACGGCGCGTCCCGCAGGTCGAAGGCCGTGGCCTCGCGCGGCACCCGCGACAGCGCTCCGCCGCCGGGCGCGAGGATCACCTGGGTCAGCGGCGAGGGGACGCGGCCGCTGCGCTCGGCGATCCCCGTGATCGCCTCGTCGGGGAGGTCCCGCAGGAAGTCCGCCGTCCACCAGTTGCGCATGCCCCGCGGGCAGGCCAGGTCCAGCATCTGCTGGATCGCCGTGTAGGGCATCGGCTGCACCATCGACACCATCGGTGAGCCGTACTCGAGCAGCGGCCGCAGGACCGACCGCCCCTCCTCGACGTCACCGGCGTAGACGACGACCAGTCCCACGACGGGGCGGCCCCGCACCGGCTCGGGCACGAACGGCTCCGGCGGGGCGGAGATGAAGGCCGCCGCGCCGTTGACCTCGTCCGGCGCCTCCGCCATGAACTCGCGGTAGTGCCGGACGACGTCGACGGCGGCCTCGTGCGGGTACAGGAGCATGCCGCCGAGGAGCACCGGGCCCATCCGGTGGGCGCGGAAGTCGAACCGGGTGACCACGCCGAAGTTGCCGCCGCCACCGCGCAGCGCCCAGAACAGGTCGGGTTCGTGGTCCGCGTCCACCTCGAGCACCTCGCCGGCCGCCGTCACGACCTGGGCGCCGGTCAGGCTGTCGCACGTGTAGCCGAGCCTGCGCTCGAGCCAGCCGCTGCCGCTGCCGAGCGCCAGCCCACCGACCCCGGTGGAGGACACCGCCCGCCGGTCACGGCCAGCCCGTGCTCCTGGGTGGCCGCGTCGAACTGCCCCCACGTGGCGCCGCCCTCCGCGCGCACCGACCCCACCTGCACCTGCACCTGCACACGGTTCATCGGCCGCAGGTCGAGCATCAGCCCGGCGTCGCGGACCGCGTGGCCGACGACACCGTGCCCGGCGCCGTGCACGGCCAGCGGCAGGCCGGCGTCGCGCGCGTGCCCCACCGCGGCCACCACGTCCTCGGTGCCGGTGCACCGGGCGATCAGGGCGGGCGAGCGGTCGACCATGCCGTTGAAGACGCGGCGGGCGTCGTCGTAGCCGGGGTCGCCAGGGCGCAGCACCTCCCCCCGGAAACCGCGGATGCCGGACTGCACGGTGGGCGTGGCCATCGCTGCCTCCTGCGAGGAGAGGGGCGGCGATGTTCGCACCGGACCGCGACCGCGGGGGCGGACCTTGGTCCTCCGGCCCGGGTGGCCGTCACCGCGTGGAGTGCCCGGGTGCACGTCCGCGGTGTCCGCTACGGCAGCGGGTGGTCGATCTCCCGACGGATGGGGACGCCGGCGTCGCCGAGGGCGGCCTTGACGTCGCCGATGCGCAGCTTGCCGAAGTGGAAGACCGTCGCGGCGAGCACCGCGTCGGCGCCGGCCTCGACCGCGGGCGGGAAGTGCGCGGTCTCCCCCGCGCCGCCGCTGGCGATGACCGGCACGGTGACCTCGCGGCGCACCGCGCGGATCAGCTCCAGGTCGAAGCCGGCCTCGGTGCCGTCGGCGTCCATCGAGTTCAGCAACACCTCGCCGACGCCGAGCTCGGCGGCCTGCACCACCCACTCCACGGCGTCCCGGCCGGTGCCGCGCCGCCCGCCGTGCGTGGTGATCTCGAAGCCGGAGTCGGTGACCGCGCCGTCCTGGCACCGGCGGGCGTCCAGGGAGAGCACCAGCACCTGGTTGCCGAAGCGGTCGCTGATCTCGCTGATCAGCTCCGGCCGGGCCACGGCGGCGGTGTTCACCGCCACCTTGTCCGCGCCGGCCCGCAGCAGCTTGTCGACGTCGGTCACCGAGCGCACCCCGCCGCCGACGGTGAGCGGGATGAACACGCTCTCCGCCGTCCGGCGGACGACGTCGTAGGTCGTCTCGCGGTCGCCGGAGCTGGCGGTGATGTCGAGGAAGGTCAGCTCGTCGGCGCCCTCGGCGTCGTAGACGCGGGCCATCTCCACCGGGTCGCCGGCGTCGCGCAGGTCGACGAAGTTGACGCCCTTGACCACCCGGCCGGCGTCGACGTCCAGGCACGGGATGACACGGACCGCGAGGCTCATGCCGGCACCCTCCGGACCGCGTCGGCCTCGACCTCGACCAGCATGGCCGGGTCGATGAGCGCGGCGACCTGCACCATCGAGGTGGCCGGCCGGATGTCGCGGAAGACCTCACCGTGGGCGCGGCCGACCTCCTCCCAGCGGGAGATGTCGGTGACGAACAGCCGGGTGCGGACGACGTCGGCGAGGGTGAACCCGGCCCGCTCCAGCGCCTCGCCGACGAGGACCAGCGCCTGCCGGGTCTGCGCCCCAGCGTCCCCCGGGTGGACGACGGCGCCGTCGACGGTGGCCGTGGTGCCGCTGACCCAGGCCATGTCGCCGTGGACGACGACGCGGCTGTACCCGACGACCGCCTCCCAGGGCGCGTCCGAGCCGAACCGGACGACGCTCATGAGGCCAGCTCCTCGGTCACCCGCAGCGCCTCCGGCAGCGTGAACGCCCCGGCGTAGAGCGCCTTGCCGACGATCGCGCCCTCGACGCCCACCGGGGTCAGGCCGGCCAGCGCGCGGATGTCGTCGAGCGAACTGACCCCGCCCGAGGCGACCACCGGGCGCGGTGTCGCGGCGCAGACCTCGCTCAGCAGGTCGAGGTTGGGGCCGCGCAGCGTGCCGTCCTTGGTGATGTCGGTGACCACGTAGCGGGCGCAGCCCTCGGCGTCGAGGCGGGCGAGGGTCTCGTAGAGCTCACCGCCCTCGCGGGTCCAGCCGCGGGCGGCCAGCCGGGTGCCGCGGACGTCGAGGCCCACGGCGATCCGGTCGCCGTGCTCGGCGATGGCGCGGGCGCACCACTCGGGCGACTCCAGCGCCGCGGTGCCGAGGTTGACGCGGCGGCAGCCGGTGGCCAGGGCCGCGGCCAGCGACTCGTCGTCCCGGATGCCGCCGGACAGCTCGACGTCGACGTCAAGCTCGCCGACCACGCGGGCCAGCAGCTCGCGGTTGCTGCCCCGGCCGAAGGCGGCGTCGAGGTCGACCAGGTGCACCCACTCCGCGCCGTCCCGCTGCCACTGCAGGGCGGCCTCCAGCGGGTCGCCGTAGGAGGTCTCGCTGCCGGCCTCCCCCTGCACGAGGCGGACGGCCTGGCCGTCGGCGACGTCGACGGCGGGGAGCAGCTGCAGCTTTGGCACGCTCCCCAGCCTAGGGACCCCGTGCCGGTGGCCCGCGTCACCGGCAGGACGCCACCCCGGTGCGTCCGTGACCGCAGCGGTGTTCCCGCCGGGTGACAGGGTGGCGGCGTGGAGTTCGCTGACGTCGTCCGCCGGCGGCGCATGGTGCGCGACTACGACCCCGACCGGCCGGTGCCGCCCGAGGTGCGCGAGCGGCTGCTCGCGCACGCGCTGCGCGCGCCGTCGGCCGGGTTCACCCAGGGCTGGGCGTTCCTGGTGCTGGAGGACGCCGCCGACCGCGACCTGTTCTGGTCGGTGACGACGTCGCCCGGCGCGCCGGACGGCTGGCTGACCCGGATGCGGCGGGCGCCGCTGCTGGTGGTGCCGCTGTCGTCGAAGGCGGCCTACCTCGAACGGTACGCCGAGCCGGACAAGGGCTGGACCGACCGCGACGAGGCCCGCTGGCCGGTCCCCTACTGGGACGTCGACGCCGGCATGGCCGCGCTGCTGATGCTGCTGACCGCCGTCGACGAGGGGCTGGGCGCCTGCTTCTTCGGCGTCCCGCCGGAGCGGGTGGACGCCTTCGGGGCGGCGTTCGGCGTCCCGGCGACCCACCGTCCGGTCGGCGTCGTCTCGGTCGGCTACCCGGGCGCGGAGGACCGCCGGTCGCCGTCCCTCCGCCGGGGCCGGCGCGGCGTCGACGAGGTCGTCCACCGCGGCCGCTGGTGAGCGGGCTCGAGACCGTCCTGCTCGGTGCCGCCGTCCTGCTGGGCGCGGGTACCCAGCGGGCGACCGGGCTCGGCTTCGCGCTGGTGGCCGCCCCGTTCCTCGTGCTGGTGAGCGGTCCGACCGACGGGGTGTCGCTGAGCAACGCGCTGTCGGGGGCGCTGTGCGCGATGGTGCTCGCCCGCACCTGGCGGCAGGCCCGGTGGCGGGAGGTGGCGCTGCTGGCCGTCCCGGCGCTGCTGGCGGTCCCGCTCGGCGTGCTCGTGGTGCGCAGCCTCCCCGAGGGGCCGCTGCTGATCGCCGTCGGGGGACTGTCCCTCGTCGCCGTCCTGGTGGTGGTCGTGGGCCGCGGGCGGCAGCTGCTGCCGGGCCGCGGGTCGGCGCTCGTGGCCGGGGCGCTCTCGGGGTTCATGAACGCCACGGCCGGGGTCGGGGGCCCGATGGTGACCGCCTACGCCGTGTCGCGCCGCTGGCCGCTGCCGGTGTTCATCCCCACGGCACAGGCGACGCTGCTGGTGGTGAACGCGGCGTCGTTGACGGCCAAGGGCCTGCCGTCCGTCGGCCCCCTCGCGTGGGTCGTGAGCGGGGTGGCGCTCGTGGCCGGCCTGGCCGCCGGCGAGGTCGTGGGCCGCCGCCTGCCGCCGCGTCGCGGGCTGCAGGTGGTGATCGCCGTGGCGCTGGCCGGCGGGTCCGCCGCCGTGGTGCGCGGACTGCTCGAGCTGTGACCGGCCGGCGCTGGTTGACTGCCTGCTCGTGACCAGCGTCTCCTCTGCCTCCCGCGCCGTCCTCGTGACCGGGGGCTCCCGCGGCATCGGCCGGGCGATCGCACACGCCTTCGCCGCCGCGGGCGACCGTGTCGCGGTGCACTGGGGCGCCTCCCGGGAGCGCGCCGAGCAGGTCCTGGCCGAGCTGCCCGGCGACGGGCACGTGCTGGTGCAGGCCGACCTGGCCGACGCCGAGGCGGTGGGCCGGATGGTCGACGAGGCCGCCGCCGCGCTGGGCGGGCTCGACGTGCTGGTCAACAACGCCGGGGTGTTCACCGCCCACCCGCCGCTGTCGGTCTCCTACGAGGAGTGGCAGGCGGCGTGGTCGCGGACGCTGTCGGTCAACCTGCTCGGCGCGGCCAACGCCACCTTCCGCGCGGTGCCGCACCTGGTCGCCGCCGGTGGCGGCGCGGTCGTGAACGTCTCGAGCCGCGGCGCGTTCCGCGGCGAGCCCGACACCCCGGCCTACGGCGCGTCGAAGGCCGGGCTCAACGCCTTCGGCCAGTCGATGGCGATCGCGCTGGCCCCGCACGGCATCTCGGTCGGCACCGTGGCGCCGGGGTTCGTGCAGACCGAGATGGCCCGCGAGGTGCTCGACGGCCCGGGCGGGGACGTCGTCCGCGCGCAGTCGCCCTACGGCCGGGTGGCCCGGCCGGAGGAGGTCGCCTCCGCGGTGCTGTGGCTCGCCTCGCCGGAGGCGAGGTTCTCCACCGGGACGATCATCGACGTCAACGGGGCCTCCTACCTGCGCAGCTGACGCACACTCGGTGCGTGGCCCTGACGTCGCCCCGCCGGGCGGGCCGGCGCACCAACGTAGGCCTGCTCGCGCTGCTCGTGGTCGCCGGCGGCAGCGGCGTGCTGGCCTTCGCCGTCGGGGCGCCCGGCCCGGCGCGGCTGGTCGTGGCGGCGCACGGGGCGGCGGGGCTCGGGCTGCTGCTGCTCGTGCCGTGGAAGGCCGTGGTCGTCCGGCGGGCCTGGCGCCGTCCTCCCGACACACGGGGCTCCGGGGGCGTCTCGCTCGGCGTCGCCACGCTCCTGACGCTGCTCACCGGCGTCCTGCACGCGGTGGGCGTCACCGGGCCGTGGTCCTGGACGGCCGGCGTCCCGGTGCTGCACGTCCACGTCGCCCTCGGCGTGGCCACCGGCGCCCTGCTCGTCGTCCACGCGTGGGGACGGCGGCAGCGGCCGCGGGCCACCGACCTGGACCGACGCGGGCTGCTGCGGGCCGGCGCGCTGGGGGCCGGTGCGGCGGCGCTGTGGGGCGCCGGCGAGGGGCTGCTGCGGCTGACCGGCGCACCGGGAGCCGAGCGCCGGGCCACCGGCTCGTTCGAGCGCGGCACCGACGACCCGGCGGCCATGCCGGTCACCCAGTGGATCTCCGATGTGGTGCCCGACGCTGCCTCGGCCACGCTGTCGCTGGTGGCCGCCGGGCGGCGGGTGCAGGTGCCGGTGACCGACCTCGACCGCGGGGATGTCGTCCGCGCCGTCCTCGACTGCACCGGCGGCTGGTACGCCGTCCAGGACTGGCGCGGGGTGCGGCTGGACCGACTGCTCACCGAGCACCTGGACGGCCAGCTGCCGGCCGATGGCAGCGTGGACGTCGTCTCGGTCACCGGGTTCCGGCGCCGGCTGCCGCTGTCCGACGCGGGCGGGTTGCTGCTGGCCACGCACGCGGCCGGCCGGCCGCTCGCCCCGGGACACGGCGCGCCGGTGCGGCTGGTCGCGCCGGGACGACGGGGCTTCTGGTGGGTGAAGTGGGTGGCGCGCGTCGAGGTGGTCGACGCCCCGTGGTGGCTGCAGTCGCCGTTCCCGCTGCAGTGAAGCGGTCAGCTCAGGGTCTGCAGCCAGTTGGTGAGCAGGTGGGCGCCGGCGTCCCCGGACTTCTCGGGGTGGAACTGGGTGGCCGAAAGCGCGCCGTTCTCCACACCGGCGATGAACCGGTCGCCGTGCTCGGCCCAGGTCACGAGCGGCGCGGCCAGCGGGGACGGCACCCCCTCGGAACCCAGCGGGAAGTTCCGCACCCCGTAGGAGTGGACGAAGTAGAAGCGCTGGTCCGCGAGCCCGTCGAACAGCACCGTCTTCTCCGGCGCCTGCACGGTGTTCCAGCCCATGTGCGGCAGCACCGGCGCCTGCAGCTGCTCGACCACGCCGGGCCACTCGCCGCAGCCTTCGGCGTCCTGACCGTGCTCGACGCCCCGCTCGAAGAGCACCTGCATGCCCACGCAGACGCCCAGCACCGGCCGGCCGCCGGCCAGCCGGCGGCCGATAACGCGCGGCCCGTCGACGGCCTTCAGGCCCGCCATGCACGCGGCGAAGGCGCCGACCCCGGGGACGACGAGGCCGTCCGCCTCCAGGGCGGCGTGCGGGTCGGCGGTCACCGTGACGTCGGCACCGACGCGGGTCAGTGCGCGTTCGGCCGAGCGGAGGTTGCCCGAGCCGTAGTCCAGGACGACGACCTTCTTCACGGTTGCCACGGTACGTGGGAGCGGTCGTGCGGCCGACGGGATTCCCGCAGGTGGGGTGGCGGACGTCGCACGACGAGGGTCCGACGGAGCGGTCCGAGGACGACCGATGTCCCCCGCCGGACTCAGGGACAACCCGTCGGGTAGGCGCCGGGCCATCCGCATGCTGCTCGCCCTCGCCGTCGTCTCGCTGATCGCAACCGGTCTGGTGTCTCTCCTCGCCTGACCCGCTGCTTCCCGGCCGCGTCAAGTCCTGTCGCGGATCTGTGGACAAGCTTTTGACCTGCGAATTCGGATTGTCCAGCGCGTGCGGATCCGTTAGAGTTCGAACAGGTGATCGAGCCGGTGGGAGGTGTCGTGGACGAGCTGATGGCCTCTCTCGACGCCCTGGCCGCCGAGGACCTGGCGCCGTTGTTCGGCCCGGCGCTGCTGGAGCGGCTGCGGCCGCTGCTGGCCGCGCAGAACCGGCTGGCCGCCGAGATCGCCCGTACCGTGCGCGAGTGCGAGGTGTCCGGTGCGGCGGCGGGCGACGGGCTGAAGTCCATGGGCTCGTGGCTGTGCGGGCACGGGCACCTGTCGGCCCGTGAGGCGGCGCGGGTGGTGCGCACCGGCCGGGCGCTGGAGCACCTGCCGGCGATGGCCGCCGCGTTCGCCGCCGACGAGGTCACGGGCGGGCAGGCGGCGGTGATCGGCCGGGTCGCCGAACCCGAGCACCTGGCCGCCGCGGCCGAGCAGGACGTGGACCTCGGCGTGGTGGACGCGCTGCTGACCGGCGTGGCCGTGACCGCGCCGCACGCCGACACCGCGAAGGCGGTGCACCACTATCTGGACCGGCTGGACGAGGACGGACCGGAGCCGGATCCCACCGAGGGCCGCCGGCTGGTGATCACCAGGCACGGCGACGGGTCGATCACCGGCCGCTTCGACCTGGACGCCGTGGGCGGGGAGAAGCTGCAGGCCGCGCTGGAGTCCCTGGTCCAGGCCGGCCGCGGCGCCGGGGACGAGCGCAGCCGCGCCCAGCAGTCCGCCGACGCGCTGGTGCAGCTGTGCGACAACCAGTTGGCCGCCGGCAGCCTGCCGATCCTGCGCGGGCACAAGCCCCAGGTCATCGTGAAGATCGACGCCGAGGACCTGGTCGACCCCGCCACCGGCCGCGGTGCGGCCGACATGGGGTTCGGCGCCACGATCTCCGCCGCCCGCGCCCGCTGGCTGGCCTGCGACGGGAACATCACCCGCATCGTCATGGACCCCGACGGCATGCCGCTGGACCACGGCCGCACCGTGCGCCTGTTCCCCCCGCACGTCCGCCGCGCCGCGGAGGTGCGCGACGGCGGCTGCGTGTTCACCGGCTGCGCCGCCCCGACCTGGTGGTGCGACGTGCACCATCTGCTGGCCTGGATCGACGGCGGCGCCACCGACCTGGACAACGCCGCTCTCCTCTGCGAACGGCACCACACCAAGGTCCACCACGGGTTCCGCGTCGAGCGACAACCCGACGGACGATGGCGCACCTGGCGACCCGACGGCACCGAGATCCTCATCGGACCGGGCCGCACTGGACCACCCCTGGCCACCGCCGCCTGACCCGACACCCACCGCCCACTCCGGGCCGTCACCCGGCCGGTAGCCGACCGACGCCCACCCACGGGCACCGGTCGGCTGCCGGCTGCCCGTGCGTCGGCGCACCGGCGGTGAGGAGGCAGACGCGGCCGCCACTACCGCAGCGCGCCCTCGTGCCAGGGCAGCACGGTGAGGTCGGACCAGATGCTGGTCAAGCGGGCCGCCTTGACCCGCAGACGTGCCGTGAGGCGGGGCCGCACCTGTCGGGGCGCGGTGCGCCACCAGTCCCCCACGCCGAGTGCCGGGGCGCGCTTGAGAACCACGGACGCCGACGGGTCGGCGTGCAGGTCCCCGCGGGAGCGCGCCTCGGGGCTCACACCAGCCGGAGGACGCCCGCCGCCGTGGCCAGCACCGCGGCGATCAGCAGGACGACGGCGAAGGCGACCTGCGGGCCGGTGCGCCCCTTGGTGTCGTGGTCGGCCTTCCAGATGCTCCACGCACCGCCGAGCAGGAAACCGCCGACGAGCAGCAGCATGACGGCGAAGGTCACGTGAGGCACCGGAGCACTGTCATGGACTACAGCGCGCCCTTGGTGGAGGGGACGTCGGTGACCCGCGGGTCGATCGCGACGGCGGTCCGCAGCGCCCGCGCGAGCGCCTTGAACTGGCCCTCGGCGATGTGGTGGGCGTCGCGGCCGGCGTAGAGCACCCGCACGTGCAGGCTGATCCGCGCGTTGAACGCGAAGGACTCGAGCACGTGCTTGGTGAGCGACGTCGGGTAGTCCGGCCCGATCATCGGCGTCATGTTCTCGGGCTCGGCGTGCACGAAGTACGGCCGGCCGGAGAGGTCGACGGCGGCCTGGGCGAGCACCTCGTCCATCGGGATCGTCGCGTCGCCGTAGCGGGTGATGCCCTTCTTGTCCCCCAGCGCCTGCGCGAACGCCTGGCCCAGGGCGATGGCGACGTCCTCCACGGTGTGGTGGGCGTCGATGTGCAGGTCGCCGTCGGCCTGCACGGTGAGGTCGATGCCGCTGTGCTTGGACAGCGCGGTCAGCATGTGGTCGTAGAACCCGACCCCGGTGCTGATCGAGCTCGTGCCGGTGCCGTCGAGGTCCAGCTCGACGACGAGCTTGGTCTCGCTGGTCTCGCGCTCGACGCGTGCGGTGCGGCTCATGCCGTCGATCCTCCCAGGTGCAGGTCGGCGACCACCTCACCCAGGGCGGTCCGTGACGTCTGCCAGCCAGCGTCCATCAGGCGGCACCTTGCTCGCGGACGACCTCACCCAACGCGGTGAGGAAAGCATCGGTCTCCTCGGTGGTGCCGGCGGTCACCCGCAGCCACCCGGGCAGGCCGACGTCCCGCACCAGGACGTCGCGCTCCAGCAGCGCCCGCCACACGGCGGGGGCGTCGGCGAAGTGCCCGAACAGGACGAAGTTGGCGTCGCTGGGGACGCTGGTCAGCCCCAGGCCCGGCAGTGCGGCGACGATCCGGTCCCGCTCGGCCCGGACCGCGTCGACCGTGGCCAGCAGCGCGTCGGTGTGCGCCAGCGCCGTCCGCGCGGCCGCCTGGGTCAGCGACGACAGGTGGTAGGGCAGCCGGACCAGCTGCAGCGAGTCGACGACGGCGGGGTCGGCGGCCAGGTAGCCCAGCCGCAGGCCCGCCATCCCGAACGCCTTGCTCATCGTGCGGCTCACCAGCAGCCGGAGGCGGCCGGGCAGCAGGGTGAGCGCCGAGCGGGTGCCGGTGCGGGCGAACTCGGTGTAGGCCTCGTCGACGACGACCACGCCGGCCCGCCCGTGGCCGTAGGAGGTGGCGTCGTAGATCGCCGCGATCGTCTCCAGCGCGACGGCGGTGCCGGTCGGGTTGTTCGGACTGGTCACGAAGACGACGTCGGGGCGGACCTCGCGCACCTGCGCGGCGGCATGCGCGGCGTCGATGCTGAAGTCCTCGCGGCGGTGCCCGTCGACCCAGGCGGTGCCGGTGCCGGCCGAGATGATCGGGTGCATCGAGTAGGACGGCGTGAAGCCCAGCGCCGTCCGCCCGGCCCCACCGAAGGCCTGCAGGACCTGCTGGAGCACCTCGTTGGAGCCGTTGGCGGCCCAGACCTGGGCCGGCTCGACCGTCTCCCCGCTGGTGCGGCTGAGGTAGGCGGCCAGGTCTCGGCGCAGCGCGAGCGCGTCCCGGTCGGGGTAGCGGTTGAGCTCCAGCGCCGCATGCCCGAGCGCCTCCCCCAGGTCGGCGAGCAGCTCCGGCGGCAGCGGGTGCGGGTTCTCGTTGGTGTTGAGCCGGTGCTTCACCTGCAGCTGCGGGGCGCCGTAGGGCGTGCGGCCCCGCAGCTCCGGCCGCAGCGGGAGCTCGTCGAGGTTGGTCACGGGCGCTGCCGGGCCCGGACGGCGGCCGCGTGCGCCGGCAGGTCCTCGGAGCCGGCCAGGGCGTCGATGTGCCCGGCGACGTCGGCGAGGGCCTGCTCGTCGTACTCGACCAGGTGGATGCCGCGCAGGAACGACTGCACCGACAGGCCGCTGGAGTGCCGCGCGCACCCGCCGGTGGGCAGCACGTGGTTGGAGCCGGCGATGTAGTCGCCGAGCGAGACCGGCGACCAGGCGCCGACGAACACCGCCCCGGCGTTGCGCACCCGCATCGCCACCTCGCGGGCATTGCGGGTCTGGATCTCCAGGTGCTCGGCGGCGTAGGCGTCGACCACGCGCAGGCCCGCGTCGACGTCGTCCACCAGGACGATGCCCGACTGGCTGCCCTCCAGCGCGGTGGTGATCCGGTCGGAGTGCTTGGTCGCGGCGACTTGCCCGGGGACCAGCCCGAGGACGGCGTCGGCGAGCGCCTCGCTGTCGGTGACCAGCACCGCGCCGGCCAGCGGGTCGTGCTCGGCCTGGCTGATCAGGTCGGCCGCGACGTGCACCGGGTCGGCGGTCTCGTCGGCGAGGATCGCCACCTCGGTCGGGCCGGCCTCGGAGTCGATGCCGATGAGGCCGCGCAGCAGCCGCTTGGCCGCCGTCACGTACACGTTGCCGGGGCCGGTGACCATGTCCACCGGCTCGCAGGAGCCGGCGCCGTAGCCGAAGACGGCGATCGCCTGCGCCCCGCCGACGGCGTAGACCTCGGAGACGCCGAGCAGCGCGCACGCGGCCAGCACACCGGGGTCGGGCAGGCCGCCGTGGTCCCGCTGCGGCGGGGAGGCGACCGCGATCGACTCGACCCCGGCGATCTGCGCGGGGACGACGTTCATCACGACGCTGGACAGCAGCGGCGCCAGCCCGCCGGGCACGTACAGGCCGACCCGGCGCACCGGCAGCCAGCGCTCGGTGACGGTGCCGCCGGGGACGACGTCGGTGGTGACGTCGGTGCGGCGCTGGTCGGCGTGCACCTTCCGGACGCGGGCGATGGCCTCCTCGAGGGCCGCGCGGACGGCGGGGTCGATGCCGGCGAGCGCGGCGTCGATCGCCTGCTGCGGAACCGCGAAGTCCTCCAGGTCGACGCCGTCGAGGCGGGCGGTGATCTCGCGGACGGCCTGGGCGCCGCGCACCCGCACGTCCTCGCACAGCGGCCGGACCGTGGCCAGCACCGAGTCGATGTCGGTGGCGGCGCGGGGCAGCAGGCCGGCGAGCTCACGCACCCCCGGCAGGGCGGATCCACGCAGGTCGATGCGGGCGAGCACGGGCGGACCTCCGGGGCGGGGACGGAACACCCCAGGGTAGCCGCCGGGGCCGGGCGCCCTGGCGCGCTGCCCGTCCGGGGTCCGGACCACCCGTAGGCTCGCCTGCCGTGGACGTCATCCCGCTCTTCCCGCTGGGGACGCCACTGTTCCCCGGGGTGGTCCTGCCGCTGCAGGTCTTCGAGCCGCGCTACCGGCGGCTGGTGCGCGACCTGCTGGAGCTGCCGGAGGGTGCTGCCCGCTGCTTCGGCGTGGTGGCCATCCGGCAGGGCTGGGAGGTCGAGGACGTCGCCCCCGCGGAGGCTCTCTACGACGTCGGCTGCACCGCGCGGCTGCAGACCGTGAGCCCCCAGCCCGATGGCGGGTTCCGCATCGTCACCGTCGGCGGCGACCGCTTCCGGCTTCTCGACCTCGTCGTCGGTGAGGACCCGCCCTACCTGCAGGCCGAGGTCGAGTGGCTGGCCGAGGAGGAGGCCGCCGAGGAGGCCGCCGGCGACCAGGAGGGGCTGACCGAGCCCGGGTGGCCGGTCGACCCCGAGCACGAGGACCTGGTGTCGGAGGTGGCACGCGGCTCGATGGAGGTGCTGGTGCGCGGGGTGGGCGACCTGTTCGCCCGCTACGTCACCGCCGTCGCCACGCTCACCGGGGAGGTCGACGGCGAGGAGGCCGACACCAGCGACCTGCTCGAGGCCGTCTCCGGCGACCCGCGGGCGCTGTCCCACCTCGTGGCCTCCGCGGCGCTGCTGACCACCGAGGACCGGCAGGAGCTGCTGGCCGAGTCGGCCACCCGCCGGCGGCTGCAGACCGAGTCGCGGCTGCTGCGCCGCGAGCTGACCCTGCTGGAGACGATCGGCGCGGTGCCCGCGCCGCTGCAGCGCTTCACGGGACCGCGCAGCGTCAACTAGGAGGACCACCCCTCCCCCCACGCCTCGGAGGACCCGTCCTCCCACCTCTCTGGGGCAGGACCCCGTCCTCCTCACCGTGAAAGGACCCCGTCCTCCCCACCCTTCGAAGAAGGACCCCGTCCTCCTCACCGCTCGCAGGCTCGCGGCGAGCCTCTGGACGGGGCCTGCCCGGGACGGGGCCGCGGCGAGCTCTGGACAGGGCGGGGCCCGGGACGGGGCCGGGCGGGGCCCTGAGGCTGCCTCTTAAACACACCT
>NZ_NVPT01000081.1 GCF_002802985.1 Geodermatophilus chilensis
GCTCCTCGGCGGTCAGCCCACCACCGTCGGGATACCTCACGGCTTCGGCATAGCGCACACCGCGCCGCCCGTCAGCAGATCCGGAACCTCCGCCGTTAATGATCTTTAGTCACGGCGATCAAGCGGCCCGGTCGTCGTCCGCCGCGGCGAGCCCGGCCCGGAAGGTCTGCCGGTAGGCCCGCGGGGACACCCCGCGGCGCCGGGTGAACTGCTCCCGGAACCCCGCGGCGGTGCCGAAGCCCACGAGCCGGGCGATCTCCTCGACCGGCGCGTCGCTCTCCTCGAGCAGCGCCTCCGCGGCCGCGAGCCGGCGGCCGAGCAGCCAGGCGTGCGGGGTGGTGCCGGTCGTCGCCTTGAACCGGCGGGCGAAGCTGCGCGGGCTCATCAGCGCGCGGCGGGCGAGCAGCTCGACGCTGAGGTCGTCGGCCAGGTGGTTCTGCGCCCACTCCAGGACGGCGCCGAGCAGGTCGTCCTGGCACTCGGCGACGGGGGCGTCGATGAACTGGGCCTGCCCGCCGTCGCGGTGCGGGGGCACGACCATCTCGCGCGCCAGGGCGTTGGCAGCCGCGGCGCCCCACTCCCGGCGCACCAGGTGCAGCAGGGTGTCGACACCGGCCGCCGTCCCGGCGCCGGTGAGGATCCGGCCGTTGTCGACGTAGAGCACGGAGGGGTCCACCTCGACCGCGGGGTAGCGGGCGGCCAGCTCCCCCGCCCACTTCCAGTGGGTGGTGACCCGCTTGCCGTCGAGCAGGCCGGCCTCGGCGAGCACGAAGGCACCTGTGCAGTGGCTGACGATCGTGGCGCCCCGGGCGTACGCCTCGCGGACGGCGTCGAGCAGCACCGGCGAGGGCACGCGGTCGAACAGCTCCCACGCCGTGATGGAGACGATGTCGGAGCGGGCCAGCCGCTCCAGGCCGTGCTCCACCGTGATGGGGATGCCGGTGTCGGTGCGCATGACGCCGGGCGCCTCGCCCACCAGCGCGAAGTCGAACCGCGGCAGGCCCATGTGCCGGCGGTCGTAGCCGAAGACCTCGGCACTGACGCCCAGTCCGAAGCTGCCGACGAGACCGTCGGCGACGACGAGGCTCACCACGAGGGGACGGTCGGCCGTCATGCCGGACAGCATGGCAGGAAAGACGCGGTCGCGGTCACTTCTGCCACTCGTGCGGGCGGCACCCCGGGAGCACGCTCGTCGTGTGTTGCTCATCACCTGCCCCGTGACGAGGACCGCCGAGCTGGTCGCCGACCGGCGCATCCGCTCGGTGGTCAACCACCCGACCCACATCGCGCTGCACGTCGAGTGCCCGTGCGGCGGCGTGCACGTGTACCGCACCGGGCGCCGGTGGGAGTCCGCCCGCCGTGCGGCCGCCGCTCGACCTGCGCCGGAGCTCACCTCGGCCTAGGCTCGAACACATGAGCGAACCCACCGCGAACGACGACCGCAGCGCCGAGAAGGACCCGTCGGACTGGGTGACCGGCGACGAGCCCGCGACCGGCGCCCAGAAGAGCTACCTGCACACGCTGGCCCGCGAGGCCGGCGAGGACGTGTCGGACGACATCACGAAGGCCGACGCGTCACGCAAGATCGACGAGCTGCAGGACGAGACCGGCCGGGGCCAGTAGTCCCGGCCGGCCCGCTCTGAAGGCTCTGCGCCAGCCGGGGGACGGCACCTGGCCGCGGATGCCGACGCGAGCCGCCCTGCGAGGTGCCTCGACGAGTGGGGGCCGGAGGCCTCCACGAGGAGTGGCAGGAAGGGCTCCGCTCAGCTGGGGAACGGCACCTGGCCGCGGTGTCGGCCGGTAGGCCGACCGATTGCTACGCCTCGAGCTTGTAGCCGAGCCCGCGCACGGTCACCAGGTACTTGGGGTTGGCCGGGTCCGGCTCGATCTTGGCGCGCAGCCGCTTGACGTGGACGTCGAGGGTCTTGGTGTCACCCACGTAGTCCGAGCCCCACACGCGGTCGATGAGCTGGACCCGGGTGAGCACCCGCCCGGCGTTGCGCATGAGCAGCTCGAGCAGGTCGAACTCCTTGAGCGGCAGGGCGATCGGCTCGCCGTCCACGGAGACGACGTGCCGTTCGACGTCCATGCGCACCGGGCCGGCCTCCAGGGCCGAGTCGACCGTCGCGTCCACGTCGCTGCGGCGGCGCAGCACCGCCCGGATGCGGGCGACCAGCTCGCGCGCCGAGTACGGCTTGGTGACGTAGTCGTCGGCGCCCAGTTCGAGGCCGACCACCTTGTCGACCTCGGCGTCCTTCGCGGTCAGCATGATGATCGGCACGCTGCTGCGGGAGCGCAGCTGGCGGCAGACCTCGGTGCCGGGCAGGCCCGGCAGCATGAGGTCGAGGAGCACGATGTCGGCGCCGCCGCGGTCGAACTCGGCGAGCGCCTCCGGCCCGTTGTTGGCCACGACCGGGTCGAACCCCTCCTTCCGCAGCATGTAGGACAGCGCGTCGGAGAAGGACTCCTCGTCCTCCACGACCAGCACTCGGGTCATGACCGTCCCTCCGGGGCGTCAGCGGCGGACGGACCGCCGGCCAGGTCGTGCTCGGCCGGCGCGTCGCCGGCGGGTTCGGATGCGGTCTCGGCCAGCGGGATCCGCAGGGTGAAGGTGGAGCCGAGGCCCTCCTCGCTCCACACGCTCACCGAGCCGCCGTGGTTGGTGGCCACGTGCTTGACGATCGCCAACCCGAGGCCGGTGCCGCCGGTGCGGCTGGCTCGGGACTGGTCGACACGGTAGAAGCGCTCGAAGACCCGTGAGCGGTCCTGTCGCGGGATGCCGATGCCGCTGTCGGTCACCGTGATCTCCGCCAAGCCGGCGCGGGCGCGGGCGCCGACGGCGATCCGGGTGCTCTCGGGGCTGTAGGCGACGGCGTTGGCCAGCAGGTTGGTGACCGCCGTGGCCAGCTGCGACTCCACGCCGCGCACCACCAGGCCGCCCTCACCGCCGGAGACGATGGCGATCTGCTTGGCGCTCGCGGCCAGCTTAGTGCGGTCGACCGCCTCGGCGATGACCGTGTCGACGTCCACCGGCACCAGCTCGGGCAGCGGCTCGCCGCCCTGCAGCCGTGACAGGTCGATGAGCTCGCGGACCAGCCGGGCCAGTCGGTCGGCCTCGTGGGTCATCCGAGAGGCGAAGCGGCGCACCGTCTGCGGGTCGTCGGCGGCGTCCTCGATGGCCTCGGCGAGCAACGACAGCGCCCCGACCGGGGTCTTGAGCTCGTGGCCGACGTTGGCGACGAAGTCCCGGCGGACGGCCTCCACCCGGCGGGCCTCGGTCACGTCCTGCAGCACCAGCGCCACCGGCCCGGGCGCCGGACCGGACCCGCGCTCCAGCCGGACGCCGAGCACCCCGACCTGCCGCGGTCCCCCGCCCACGACCGAGCCGGGCAGCGACACCTCGGCGCGGCGCCGGCCGCCCTCGCGCACCGCACGGGCCAGCTCCAGCAGTTCGGGGACCAGCAGCCGGGTCTCGCGGACGATGCCGAGCGAGCGGGCCGCCGGGTTCGCCATCAGCACCACGTCGTCCGCGTCGAGCAGGACGACGGCGGGGTCGATCAGGTCGAGCAGTCGCCGGGACAGGACCGCCTCGGGGGCCGTGCCGTCGGTCGGAGCGGCCCGCGGGAGGTCGGGACGGCGCGGACGCAGCAGGAGGCAGGCGACCACGGCGCCGGCGACCACCCCGGCGACGAGGCCGACCAGCAGGGCGACCGACGAGCTCACGAGCCGATGCTAGGCCGGAGGGAACGCCGCTCATCCTCCGTCCGGGTGACGGAGACGCCCCGGATCGTGACTGTTCATGTTCCCGTGCCCACGAGTTCACCGCCGGGGACGGATGCGGTGGACGCGCGGTCCTACCCTCGGGGTCCGGAGATCGTCGGGGTCTCGAGCAGTGGGTACCCCCGCGTGTTGGGCCACGGCCGATCACGGCCCGATGAGGAGGACGACGGTGCGGCAGCACTACCACGAGGAACTCGACGACATCAACACCTGCCTGGTCGAGATGGCGAACTCGGTCGGGTCCGCCATGAACAAGGCGACGACCTCGCTGCTGGACGCCGACATCGAGCTGGCGAACCTGGTCATCGAGGGTGACGAGCGCATCGATGCCACCCGGGAGAGCATCGAGCAGCGCTGCTTCACCCTGCTGGCCCGGCAGGCGCCGGTCGCCACCGACCTGCGCACGATCACCGCGGCGATGCGGATCGTCAGCGACCTGGAGCGGATGGGCGACCTCGCCGTCCACGTCGCCAAGCTGGCGCGGATGCGCTTCCCCGAGCACGCCGTCCCCCAGGAGCTGCGGCCGATCTTCCTGGAGGCCGGGCACGTCGCCGAGAGCCTGGTCAGCCAGACGGCGACGGTGATCGCCAAGCTCGACGTCGAGGCCGCCGCGGCGCTCGAGGCCGAGGACGACCTGATGGACCAGCTGCACCGGCAGCTGTTCAGCGAGCTGCTGAGCAAGGAGTGGCCGCACGGCATGGAGGCGGCCATCGACATCACCCTGCTCGGCCGCTACTACGAGCGCTTCGCCGACCACGCGGTCAGCGTCGCCCGCCGGGTCGTCTACCTGGTCACCGGCGAGCGGGAGATGCACGCGACGGCTGACCAGTCGGCCCACCGGCCGACACCCCGGCCATGACACCGTCGGCCCACCGGCCGACACCGCGGCCAGGTGCCGTCCCCGGCCGGGGCTGAGTCGCTGGCCGTGTCCCGGTCGGTGAAAGGACCCCCTCCTGGCTGGAGGGGGCCGGGCCCCCCGAGACCGGGCCACCCCGGCTGAGTGCCGTCCCCGACTCGGCTGGACCACGGGACACCGGAGGGCCCCTCCCCGTCGCGGGAGGGGCCCTCCGGTGTCCCGGCTACTTCTTGCCCTGGTTCTTCACGGCCTCGATGGCGGCGGCTGCGGCCTCGGGGTCGAGGTACTCGCCACCGGGCTTGGCCGGGCGCAGGTCGTCGTCCAGGTCGTAGCGCAGCGGGACGCCGGTGGGGATGTTGAGCCCGACGACCTCGTCCTCACCCATGCCGTCCAGGTGCTTCACCAGCGCCCGCAGGCTGTTGCCGTGCGCGGCCACGAGCACGGTCAGGCCCGCGCGCAGGTCCGGCACGATCGCGTCGTACCAGTACGGCAGCATCCGGACGACGACGTCGGCCAGGCACTCGGTCTGCGGCCGCACCTCCGAGGGCAGCATCGCGTAGCGCGGGTCGCCGTCCTGGGAGTACTCGCTGCCGGGGTCGATGGGCGGCGGCGGGGTGCTGTACGAGCGGCGCCAGACGGTGAACTGCTCCTCGCCGTACTCGGCGAGCGTGGCGGCCTTGTCCTTGCCCTGCAGCGCGCCGTAGTGCCGCTCGTTGAGGCGCCACGAGCGCTTGACCGGGATCCACTGCCGGTCCGCGGCGGCCAGTGCCAGCTCGGCGGTGCTGATCGCGCGCTTGAGCACCGACGTGTGCGCCACCTCGGGCAGCAGGCCGTGCTCGGCGAGGAGCTCACCGCCCCGGGCGGCCTCGCCGCGGCCCTTCTCCGACAACGACACGTCCACCCAGCCGGTGAACAGGTTGGCCTTGTTCCACTCGCTCTCGCCGTGGCGGAGCAGCACGAGCGTTCCGGTCGTCACGCCGCCATCCTGCCCGACCCGGACCTGGTCGGTCTCACCCGATGAGCAGCGGCCACAGCAACCAGGCCTCGAAGGCGACCGGCGGCAGCAGGCCGGTGAGCAGCCACGGGCTGCGGACGGGCCGGTCGACACCCCAGCGCAGCGCCGCGACGGCGGCCACGCTGCACGTCGCGCCGGCGGTCAGCCACAGCAGGCTGCCCTCCAGGTCGACGGCCAGCAGCTGGGCGAAAGTCAGGCGCACGGCGCACAGCAGCAGCGGGTACACCAGCGCGGTCGCGGCGAGCAGGCCCACCAGTGCCCGGACCTGCCGCTGCTGCTGCCCGGGACCCTCGTGCACCGACGCCACGCTAACCCCTGGTGGGAGCCTCGGCGCCGGACCCGGTGCGCCGTCCCGGCAACCAGACGAGGACGACGACGGCGGCCAGCGCCGTGGCCAGCGCCGTGCCCACGGCGGTGAGGTGCATCGCCGCGACGAACGCCTCGCGGGCCGGGTCGACCAGCGCGCCCGCCGCGGCCGCGGCCTCCGGGTCGCCGCCGGCCAGCGTCTGCTGCACCGCGCCGAGGGTGGCCACGATCGAGGTGCTGGCCTCCTCCCGGAGGTCGGCCGGCAGCGCGTCGACGGCCTCGCCGAGCCGGGCCGCGTAGGCGTTGGCCAGCAGCGACCCGAGGATCGCCACGCCGAGCGCACCGCCGACCTGGCGCACCGAGTTGTTCACCGCCGCACCGGCGCCGGCCTTGTGCCGGGGGACGACGGACATGATCGACTCGGTCGTCGGTGCCATGACCGCGCCCATCCCCAGGCCCTGGACCGACAGGATGACCAGCAGCAGCCCCAGCGGTGAGGTCTCGTCCAGCAACTGGAAGCCGCAGACGGCCGCCGTCAGCAGGCCGAACCCGGTGCCGACGACGGCCTTGGCGCCGAACCGCTCGGCCAGCCGCGAGCTGCCCGGCGCCATGACCGCCATGCCCAGCGCCATCGGGATCAGCGCGGCGCCGCTGACCAGTGGGCCGTACCCGAGCACGCCCTGCAGGTAGTACACGAGGTAGAAGGTCGCGCCCATGAGCGCGAAGAAGTTCAGGCCGAGGGCGGCCGCGGCGGCGGAGAAGGCCGGGTTGCGGAAGAGCGTGACGTCCAGCGCCGGGTGGGTCGAGCGGCGCTGCAGCCAAACGAACAGCGCCAGCAGGACCAGCCCGCCGAGCAGCGGCACGAGGACGTCGGGCGAGCCCCAGCCCGCCCCCGAGCCGCCGTGGATGATCCCGTAGACCAGTCCCACGAGCGCCAGGATCGACAGCAGCACCCCGGGGACGTCGAGCCGGCCCGGCGACGGGTCGCGGGACTCGGGGACGACGAGCAGCGTCGCGACGATGCCGAGGAGCGCCACCGGCACCGCGATGAGGAAGACCGCGCCGCTGGCCAGCGGGCCGCCGGCGACGGCGATCCCGGCGGTGCCGGCCCACACGCCGATGGCCCGGCCGCGCTCGCCCGGCGGGAAGACGTTGGTGATGACCGCCAGGGTGGTGGGCTGCACCGCCGCGCCGCCGATGCCCATGACCGCCCGCCAGGCGATCAGCTCGCCGGGGCTGCTGCTGAAGGCACCCAGCAGCGAGCCGGCCGTGTAGACCGACAGCCCGATGAGCAGCACCTTCCGGCGACCGATCCGGTCACCGATGACGCCCCAGGAGAACAGCAGGCCGGCGAAGACGAGGATGTAGGCGTCGATGGCCCACTGCAGCTGGCCCTGGCTGGCGTCCAGCTCGCGCTGCAGCGTGGGGATGGCGACGTTGAGGGTCGTGTTGCCCATGATCACCACGAGCAGGCAGATCGTCATGGTGGCCAGCACCCACCACCGGCGGGCGTAGCCGGGCCGCTCCTCGGCGGCCTCGGGGAGCGACCGTTCGGTCGCCGTCACGCCCCGCCGTCCGGGGTCCCGGCGGCGCGGGACCTCCGCCCCGGGTCGACGAAGTCGGCGAAGGCCTCCAGGTTGCGCAGCGACTCGCCGCGCTTGACCCGCCACTCCCACTCCCGCCGGATCGACGCGCCGAAGCCGATCTCGAGCATGGTGTTGAAGTGGTCGTCGGCGTAGCTGAGCACCGCGCCGAGGACGCGGTCGAGCTCCTCCGGGGTGACCGCGGCGTGCGGCAGCCGGCCGGTCAGGTACACGTCGCCGACGCTGTCGATCGAGTAGGCAACGCCGTACATGCGGGCGTTGTGCTGCAGCAGGTAGGTCCACAGCTGCTCGCGGTTCTCGTCGGGCTGGCGGCACACGAAGGCCTCCACCCGCAGCGCGTGCTCACCGACGATCAGCCCGCAGACCGTCTTGAGCTTCTGGGTGCCGGGCAGGTCGACCAGCCAGCGCCCGGGCGCGGGGTGCTCGTGCACCAGCTCGTTCTCCCGCACGGTCTGCTCGATGACCGCGTCGAGCTCGGCGACGGTCCGCTCGCGGCTCACCGCGCCCCCTGTCCGCTCCCGCGCGGCGGAGCCGCCGGGACGGCAGAGCGGCTCACTGCGCCACCTGCGCGCCGAGCGCGCGCACCCCGCCGAGCGCCCAGGCCGGGCGCAGCAGCCGACCGCAGGCGACCTCCGGAGAGGCCAGCCGCTGAGCCGCCACGGCCATCTCCTCCGCGGCCGCCGTGTACGCCGCCACGAGGCTGTCGACGGTGCGCTCCCAGGAGAACGAGTCCGCGTGCCGGCGGGCGCCGGCCGACAGCAGCTCCCGGCGGGCGAGCACCGCGCGGATGGCGGCGGCGTAGTCGGCCGGGTCCCGGCCCTCGACCAGCACCCCGGAGACGCCGTCCCGGACGGCGGTGCGCAGGCCCCCCACGGCCGCCGCGACGACCGGCGTCCCGCAGGCCTGGGCCTCCAGCGCCACCAGGCCGAAGGACTCGTTGTGGCTGGGGACGACGGCGACGTCGGCGGCGCGGTAGTGCTCGGCGAGCAGCTCGGCGTGCACCGGGGGGAGGAACCGGACGAGGTCGGCGATGCCGAGCCCGTCGGCCAGCTGCTCCAGCTGGCGGGGCGCCTCCAGGCCGGTGCCGCTGGGCGCGCCGACGACGTGCACCTGGAGCCGGTCGCGCAGGGCCGGGTCGTCGGCGAGCATCCGCGCGGCCGCCTCGAACAGCAGGTCAGGGGCCTTGAGCGGCTGGATGCGCCCGACGAAGAGCAGGACGACGGCGTCGTCGGCGATGCCGAGCCGGCGACGGGCCGCCGCCCGGTCGCCGGGGGTGAAGCGGTCGAGGTCCACCCCGGGCGGGACGACGAGGGTGCGCCGCGGGTCCGCGCCGTAGTGCTCGACCAGCTGGCGGGCCTCGTCGTCGGTGTTGGCGATCAGCCGGTCGGCCTCGGCGACGACCTGCTCCTCGCCGATGACGCGCGCCCGCGGCTCGGGGCGGTCGCCCGCGGCCAGCGCGGCGTTCTTCACCTTGGCCAGGGTGTGCGCGGTGTGGATGAGCGGCACGCTCCACCGGTCGCGGGCCAGCCAGCCGACCTGGCCCGAGAGCCAGTAGTGCGAGTGGACGACGTCGTAGTGCCCCGGCTCGTGCTGCGCTTCCTCGCGCAGGACGGCGGCGGTGAAGGCGCACAGCTGCGCGGGCAGCTCCTCCTTGCCCAGGCCCTCGAACGGGCCGGCGCTGACGTGCCGCACGGTGACCCCGGGGCTCATCTCGACCACCGGCGGGAGGTCGCTGGAGGTGGCGCGGGTGAAGACGTCGACGGCGATGCCGCGCTCGGCCAGCCGCCGGGAGACCTCGACGACGTAGACGTTCATGCCGCCGGCGTCGCCGGCACCGGGCTGGTCGAGGGGGCTGGTGTGCACCGAGAGGGTGGCCACCCGCCGGGGCACGGCCGACCGGGGACGGCGGCGAGCGGCCACGTGCGACCTCCCGCCTCGCTCCTGGGCGCCGGGAGGCACCCGCTCGACATCGCAGTCTGCAACAACGCCAGGATGGGGCGCATGCCCGGTCCCTCACCCGAGTCTCCCCTCGTTCCCGCAGGTGCGCCCGGTGCGGGCCGGACCGCTGTCGTCACCGGTGCCTCCAGCGGCATCGGGGCGGCCACCGCCCGGCGGCTGGCGGCCGAGGGCTTCGACGTCGTCGTCGGCGCACGGCGGATGGACCGGCTGACCGAGCTGGCCGCGGAGATCGGGGCCCGGGCGCTGCCGCTCGACCTGACCGACCCGGGCTCGGTGGCGGAGTTCGTCGGCGCGCTCGACCGGGTCGACGTGCTGGTCAACAACGCCGGCGGCGCGTTCGACGCCAGGCCGGTGGCCGAGGCCGACCTGGACTCCTGGGCGCGCACCTACGAGGTCAACGTGCTGGGCACCGTCCGGCTGACCAAGGCGCTGCTGCCACAGCTGATCGCCTCGGGCGCCGGCGACCTGCTGTTCGTCGGCTCGACCGCGGGGCTGATCAGCTACGAGGGCGGCGCCTCCTACACGGCGGCCAAGCACGCCGTGCACACGCTGGCCGAGACGCTGCGCCTGGAGCTGTTCGACCAGCCGGTGCGGGTGGTCGAGATCGCGCCCGGGATGGTGCGGACCGAGGAGTTCGCCCTCAACCGGGTCCAGGACCGGGACCGGGCGGAGGCGGTCTACCGCGGGGTCCGCGAGCCGCTGGTGGCCGACGACATCGCCGACTGCATCGCCTGGGCGCTCACCCGCCCGCACCACGTGAACGTCGACCTGTTCGTCGTCCGCCCGCGGGCGCAGGCCGCCCAGCACAAGGTGCACCGCCAGTAGAAGGACCCCGTCCTCCCCATCCTTCGCAAGCTCAGGGCGGGGCCCGGGACGGGGCCGCTGGCCCGTGGTCGGTGGCCGCAGCGGAGCACCCGCCCTACGGTCGGTCGGTGCTGATCCGCGAGGCGACCGACGGGGACTGGCCGGCGATCCACCCGTTCTTCCGGGCGGTCGTCGACGCCGGGCAGACCTACGCCTACCCGGAGGGGCTCTCCCTCGAGGAGGCCCGCCCGCTCTGGATGGAGCAGCCGCCGGGGCGGACGGTGGTCGCGGTCGACGGCCACACGGTCCTCGGCAGCGCGAAGATGGGCCCGAACCGGCCGGGCCGCGGGTCGCACGTCGCGACGGCGAGCTTCCTGGTCGACCCGGCCGCGCAGGGCCGCGGTGTGGGCCGGGCGCTCGGCGAGCACGTGGTCGGCTGGGCCTGCGACGCCGGCTACCGCGGCATCCAGTTCAGCGCCGTCGTCGAGACCAACACCCCGGCCGTCACGCTGTGGCGGTCACTGGGCTTCGTCGTCGTCGGCACGGTGCCCGGCGCGTTCTCCCACCCCGAGCACGGCTACGTCGGCCTGCACGTGATGTACCTCGACCTCACCTGAGCACCATTGCCGGCGCTTCTCGCGGATTGCCGGTGCTGCAGCGCCGGCAGTGCGCGAGGAACCCCGGCAATCCCGGGGGTGACGGTCAGGGCGACGGTGTGATCGCGGTGGGCTCCCGCTCCAGGGTCACGCCGAAGCGCTCCTGCACGCCGGCGACGACCTTGTCGGCGAAGGCCAGCAGCTCGTCGGCGGTCGCACCGGGCTCGGTGGTCAGCGCGAGGCTGTGCCGGGACGACGTCCCCACCCGGCCGTCGCGCGTGCCGCGGCCGAAGCCGGCGTGCTGCACCAGCCAGGCGGCGCTGAGCTTCACGTGCCCGTCGCCGGCCGGCCAGCTCGGGCAGCCCTCGACCGCCCGCGTCGCCGGGACGATCGGGTTGGTGAAGAAGGACCCGGCGCTGCGGCTGTCGGGGTCGGCGGGGTCCCAGACCATGCCCTTGCCGCGGCGCAGCTCGAGCACCGCGGCCCGGACGTCGGCCAGCGGCGCCCGCTCCCCCAGCTCGACGCCCAGCCGCCGGGCCAGCTCGGCGTAGCCGACCGGCCGCGACAGCTCCCCCGGCTCCAGCTCGAAGGTGACCTCGAGGACGACGAACCGGCCGGGCTCGCGCTTGAGCCGGCTGTCGCGGTAGGTGAACCCGCACTCGGCCGGGGTGAGCACCTGCTCGGTCGACGTCACGCGGTCCCAGACCCGGACGACACCGATGACCTGGGCGACCTCCTGGCCGTAGGCGCCGACGTTCTGCACCGGCGTGGCCCCGGTGCTGCCCGGGATGCCCGACATCGCCTCCATGCCGGCCAGCTGCTGCTCGACGGTGTGCGCGACCAGGTGGTCCCACGGCTCCCCGGCCTGCACGACCAGCCGGTCGCCGTCGCGCTCGACGCCGCGGCTGCGGACGGCGATGACGTCCCCGGGCCAGCCGTCGTCCGGACCGATCAGGTTGGAGCCGCCGCCGAGGACCAGCAGCGGCCGGCCGGCGGCGTCGGCGTCACGGACGGCGGCGACGAGCTCGGCGGCGCCGGTGACCTCGACCAGCCGGTCGACGGGGCCGCCCACGCCGAGGGTCGTCAGCTCCGCGAGGCGGGCGTTCCGTCGGACCTGCACGGCACCACGCTAACCGCGACTACGCTCTGGACCGGTGAGCGAGGCAGGAGGCGGGGACCACAAGCGTCGCGCCAGCCTCCCGAAGAAAGCCAGTCCGCGCCTGGCCGCCGGCCGGGCCCGCGCCCTGGGCCTGCCCACCCGCGGCACCACCAATGCCAACCGGCTGCGCCGGGTCGACCGCTGGCTGCTGGCCACGCAGGTGCCGCGGCTGCGCGACGCCGCGCGGCCGCTCGTCGTGGACCTCGGCTACGGCGCGTCGGCGGTGACCACGCTGGAGCTGGCCGACCGGCTCGGCGCGGAGGTGCACGGCCTCGAGGTCGTCGGCCTGGAGATCGACCCCGAGCGGTGGCCGCCGTCGCCGCCGACCGGGACCCGCCGCGGGTCGACTTCCGGGTGGGCGGCTTTGAGCTGGCCGGCCTGCGGCCGGTGCTGGTGCGCGCGTTCAACGTGCTGCGCCAGTACGACGAGGAGTCCGCGGCGCAGGCCTGGCAGACGATGTGCGCCGCACTGGGCCCCGGCGGGCTGCTCGTCGAGGGCACCTGCGACGAGTGGGGACGGCGCTCGGCGTGGGTCGCCCTCGACACGGACGGGCCGCTGACCCTGACGCTGTCGGCGCGGGTGTCCGACCTCGACCGGCCCTCCGACCTCGCCGAGCGGCTGCCCAAGGCGCTCATCCACCACAACGTGCCCGGCCAGCCGGTGCACGAGTTCCTCCGCGCCCTGGACACCGCGTGGGCCGCCGCGGCCGGGCTCTCCACCTTCGGCCCGCGTCAGCGCTGGACCGCGGCGGTCGAGTCCCTCGCCGGGCAGGGCTGGCCGTTCGTCGGCTCCAGCCGCCGCTGGCGGCACGGCGAGGTCACCGTGCGCTGGTCCGCCGTCGCCCCGGTCTGACGCTGCGGGCGAGATCGGCGATCTCGCACGGTCGGGCACGATGGCGGGCGTGCGTCCCGCCCCGATGACCCGATGAGCCGGCGCCGGTCCCCCGAGCCCGTCGTCCCGCCCGGCCCGACACCGGTCGACGGGGGCACCGCCGAGCTGCTCGGGGACGCCGACCGCGACGGCTCGTGGGTCCTCATGGTGAACGGGACGCCGCAGTCGCACGTGGACCTCGATGACCCCACGCACCTGGAGTTCGAGTACGTGCGCCGGATGGGCCACGTGCTCGACCTCGCCGCCGCCGACGGCCGGCCGATCGACGTCGTCCACCTGGGCGGCGGTGCGCTGACCCTGCCCCGGTACGTCGCGGCGACCCGTCCCGGCTCCCGGCAGCGGGTCGTCGAGCTCGACCAGCGGCTCACCGAGCTGGTCCGCGCCCACCTGCCGCTGCCGCGGGACGCCCGCGTCCGGGTGCGCGCCGCCGACGCCCGCGAGGGGCTGGCCGCCCTGCCACCCGCGAGCGCCGACGTCGTCGTCAGCGACGTCTTCGCCGGGGCCCGCACGCCGGCGCACCTGACCAGCCTCGAGTACGCGCAGGAGGCGCACCGCGTGCTGCGGCCGGGCGGCTCGTTCGTCGTCAACGTTGCCGACGGCCCGCCGCTGCGCTTCGCCCGCACCCAGGTGGCCACGCTGCGTGCCGTCTTCGCGCACGTCTGCCTGCTGGCCGAGCCCGGCACGCTGCGCGGCCGCCGCTTCGGCAACCTGGTGGCGGGCGCCTCGGACGCCGAGCTGCCGATCCCCGCGCTGGTCCGCCGCTGCGCCGCCGACCCGATGCCGAGCCGGGTGGTCGAGGGCGCCGACCTGGACCGCTTCGCCGGCCGGGCCCAGCCGGTGCACGACGCCGACGCGGTCCCCTCCCCCGAGCCCCCGGAGGGCGTCTTCAGCCGTTGAGCGCGGCCTCGAACGCCGCCAGCGCCCGGTCGTCGAACAGCACGAACCGCACCTCCTGCACGTGCTCGACCGCGGCCGCGCGGACGCCGGCCACCGCCTGCACCGCGGCGTCCTCCAGCGGCCAGCCGTAGACGCCGGCCGAGATCGCCGGGAAGGCCACCGTCCGGGCGCCCAGGCCGTCGGCGACCCGCAGGCTCTCGGTGTAGCAGGAGCGCAGGACGGCGGACCTGTCCTCGTCGGGCGACCAGATCGGGCCGGCCGTGTGCACCACCCACCGGGCCGGCAGCCGGCCGGCCGTCGTCGCCACGGCCTGCCCGCGCGGCAGCCGCCCACCGGGCAACCCGGCCTTGAGCGCACGGCACTCGGCCAGGATGTCGGGCCCGCCGGCCGCGTGGATGGCGCCGTCGACCCCGCCGCCGCCGAGCAGCCCGGGGTTCGCCGCGTTGACGACGACGTCGACGTCGGCCTGGGTGATGTCGCCGCGGACCGCGCACAGGAGCACCCATCGACCGTAGGGTCGGGGGCATGACCTCGCCCGCCCGTCTGCCCCTCCGCCGCGACACGCGCCACAAGGTGGTCGCCGGTGTCTGCGCGGGGATCGCCCGGCGCTACGGCATCTCGCGGACCGGCCTGCGCCTGGCGTTCGTGCTCTCCTGCGTGCTGCCCGGCCCACAGTTCATCGCCTACCTGCTGCTGTGGATCGTGATCCCGAAGGACACTCGGGGCTGGTGAGCCCGGCGGCTCACCAGCCGCTGCCGCCCCGGCTCAGCCCACGGACGGCCGGCCGGACGTCGACCAGGTAGACGATGGCGGCGATCACGGCCGGCAGGCCGAGGAAGCTCATGGGACCCATGAGCAGGAGGACCACCAGGGACAGGGCCAGGATGGCCCCCCACCCGGGCTTGGTGAGCTTGCCCGCCGCGACGTAGCCGGCGGCGGGGCGGATGAGGGCGTCGGCCAGGGCCCACGCGGCGAGCGCCAGGGTCGCGAGGCGCAGCACGTCGAGCAGGACCCCGTCGAAGCTCAGCATGCCCGGCAGGGTACCCGCGCAACGGCGTCCGGCCAGGGTGCCGCGACCCCTCCGGGGGAGGTCCGGACACGGCAGGGCCCCGGAGCGCTGTGCGCTGCTCCGGGGCTCTGGGTCCGGGCGGCCTCCCTGCAGGGTCCCGCCGCGGCCCCGTCCAGAGGCTCGCCGCGAGCCTGCGAGCGGTGCGGAGGACGGGGTCCTTCCACGGTGGGGGCAGGAAGGTCCTCTTTCAGCTGTCGCGCTTGGTGGTGCGGGCGCGGGTCACCCGGGCGGAGGTGCCGGCGGGGGCCGACTTCCTCGCCGGCGAGGTCTTCTTGGCCGCAGCTCGCTTGTGAGCCGGCTTGGCGGCCTCGGGCTCCTCGGCCGACTCCAGGGTCGCCTTGGCCTGGTCGGCGGCCTCGTGCGTGGCCTGCTCGGCGGAGTCGATCGCCTTCTCGGCCTTCGCCGCGGTCTTCTGCGCGATCGAGGTGACCTCGTTGGACGCCTCGGCGACGGTCTCGGCGGTCTCCTCGAGCACCTCCTCGAGGGTGTCCTCGACGGCGTCCACCGCACGCTCGGCGCGGCCGACGACCTTGCGGACGACGGGCTGGTGGCGCAGCTCCTCGACGACCTCGGCACCGCGGACGGCCAGGGACTCGATGGTGGCGACCGCCTGGGTGCGGGCGGTGCTCGCCAGGCCGGCCACCGTGCTGGCGACGGCGTCGGGGCGGACGGCCGCGGCGACGTGCTGGGCCGACGTGCGCGCGGTCCGGACGGCCTCCTCGGCGCGGGTGCGCGCCTCCTTGGCGGCCAGGTCGGCCTGCACCTGGGCCTCGCCGGGCAGCGCCTCGGCGCGCGAGCGCAGCGTGCCGACGACGGCGCGGGCGCGCTCGACGGCCAGGTCGCCGGCGCCGACGGCGGCCAGCAGGACCTGCTTGTTCTGGACGGCGACGATCTCGCCGTACTCCTTCAGCACGGTCTTGTTGAGCAGGGTCTTCATGCCGATTCCTCCGCGGGACGGTTCGGGGTGGGGTCAGTGGGGTCCGCCGGGGCGGCGCCGCTCACGGCGTGCTCCCGGACGTAGGTCTCGTAGAGCTCGAGCAGCACGGCCTTGTGCCGCTCGGACAGCGACGCGTCGGCGCGGATCGCCACCACGGTGTCCGGGTTGCCGTCGCGGCGGTCGAGGATCCCGGCCTGCTCGTAGAGCGTCTCCGCCGAGATCTTCAGGCCCTTGGCGATCGCGGCCAGGATCTCCGCCGACGGCTTGCGCAGCCCCCGTTCCACCTGCGAGAGGTACGGGTTGCTCACCCCGGCGGTGCGGGCGAGCTCGCGGAGGGACACCCGGGCGGCGTTGCGCTGCTCGCGGATGAACTCCCCGACCTGGGACCCGGTCGCCGACACCTTGGAGCGCTCGGCGGCCACCGTCCCCGCGACGCTGCTCGCGACCTGGTCGACCACGCCACGGACGGTCGTCACCTGTCCGCGGACGAAGTCGCTCGGGTTCTGCACACCACGACGCTAGGCCGGGGTGCTAGCTACTGCAAGCGGGAGAGCTAGCACCCGGGCGTGAACCGTCTCACCCGGCGTGTCAGGTCAGCCCGTCAGCGCTGCGGCCGCTCGCACCTCGCCGACCACGCCGTCGCCACCGGACACCGGCGTCAGCGACCAGGGGGCCAGCTGCTCGGCCGGGACGCCCAGGTGCCGCAGGCCGGCGCACAGCGCGGGTGTGCGGCCGCGGTCGCCGCCGTCGTCCAGCTTGAGGGCGACCGCGCCGCGGCCGGGTAGCGCGGCGACGTGCACGCCGTCGGCCCCGCCCTTGACCAGCAGGCCGTCGACGGCGCGCATGAGGTCGGTGTCCTCCCGGCCGGTGCCCGCCACGAACCAGGGGTGCGCGCGCATCGCGTCGGCGACCGCCCGGTCGTGGGTGCCGGCCGCGGCCTCGACCAGCGAGGACACGCCCCGGGTCAGGCCGGTCAACGGCAGTCCGTGCTGCGGGGCGCCGCAGCCGTCGACGACGACCGCCGCCACCGGCGTGCCGGCGGCCTCGCCGAGCCGGGCCTCGACCGCCTGCTGCAGCGGGTGCTCGCGGTCGAGGTAGCCCTCGGTGGGCCAGCCGGCGGCGACGCAGGCCGAGAGCATCGCCGCGTGCTTGCCGGAGCAGTTCATCGCCAGCCGCTCCCGCGCCCGGCCGGCGACCTCCCAGGCCGAACGGGTGGGGTCGTGCAGCGGCAGCGCCGGCGGGCAGCCGAGGTCGTCGGGCGAGAGGCTGACGGCGGCGAGCATGCCGGCGACCAGCTCGCGGTGGCCGTCCTCCCCGGAGTGCGACCCGGCACCGATCGCGAGTTCCTCACCCGAGCGCGGCGCCCAGCCGGCGGCGAGCAGCGCGGTGGCCTGCACCGGCTTGTTCGCCGATCGCGGCAGCACCGGCCGGTCGACGTCCCCCACGGCGGACAGCACCGCGCCGTCGGGGCCGACGACGACCAGCGAGCCGCGGTGCACCGACTCGAGGAAGCCCGAGCGCCACACCTCGACCAGCACCGGATTGTCCGGCCAAGCGACTCGGCCCCGCTGCAGGGGCCCGCCGCGAGCCTGCGAGTGGCGGGGGGCAGCGGGGTCCTTCAACGGCCCTCGTCAGCGAGCAGCGCGGCGACGTCGGCCTCGCCGTTGCGGTACCGGCGGCCGAGCTCCGCGGCCAGCCCGTCCATGACCTGCTGCACGCCGCGGCGCCGCTCGGACAGCGACCCCTCGGCGCGGGCCAGCGCGCGGGCGGCCCGCTCCAGCTCGGCGTCGGACAGCTCGGGGACCGCGGACAGGTCGACGCCCGGGGTCAGCGAGTTGACCCAGCTCTCGTACTCCTCGGGCGCCGCCGGCTGCACCGTCTGGTGCCGGCCCAGGCCGTGGGCCGGGCCGCGGCCCTTCTCGGCGAGGATCTCCGGCAGCAGGTCGACGAGCGAGCGGCCGTCGTGCTCGGCGCGGCGCTGCAGCTCGCGGCGCACGATGTCCAGCCGCCCCTGCAGCAGCCGCCGGGTGTAGGAGAGGTTGACCTCCTCCTGCTCGGCCTGGCGCCGCAGCCGGCGGACGTCGGCCATCGGCCGCTGCACGGCGGCCTCGAGGAAGCCGCGGTCGAGCAGCGCGTCGACGGCGGCGCCGCCGGCGCGAGTCGGTTCGGGGGTCACGGTCGGGCCTCTCCGGAGGGTCGAGCGGTCACCGGGGGATGGTCCCAGATCGGACGGCCTGGACCCGTTCCCGCGCCGCAGCGACCGTGTCGTCGAGCCCGGCCGGGGCGTCGTCGGGGTCGATCGCGGCCCGGGCGCCGGCCACGGTCAGCTCGGCGTCCATCGCCACCGACTGCTTGACCAGCGCCAGCGCCACGACGCCGAGCTCGTGGTGGCGGACGACGGAGCCGACCCGGCCGACGTCGCGGCTGCCGAGCTGCACCGGCGTCCCGGCCTCCGGCAGCTGCTCGGCCAGCCCGTCGAGGTGCAGCAGCACCAGCCGCCGCGGCGGGCGCCCCAGGTTGTGCACCCGGGCCACGGTCTCCTGGCCGCGGTAGCAGCCCTTGGCCAGGTGGACGGCGCTGGCCAGCCAGCCGGTCTCGTTCGGGATGGTGCGGTGGTCGGTGTCCACGCCCAGGCGCGGACGGCGGGCCTCGACCCGCAGCGCCTCGTAGGCGTCCACCCCGGCGGGCGCGGCCCCCGCGGCCAGCAGCGCGTCGGCGGTGGCGGCCAGCTCGGCGCGGGACACCAGCAGGTCGACGACGGGGGCGCCGTCCCCGAGGGGTGGCATCCGGCGCACCCACCCGCCGCCGTCCCGGGCGGACACCGCGTACGGCGCGACGGGGACGGGCAGGCCGGCGGCGGCGAGCACCGCGTCGCCGCGCGGACCGACCAGGGACAGCAGCGCCCACGCGTCGGTCACCAGCGCCGGCTCGACGCGGAGCATGAAGCGCATCCGCTCCAGGTACGTCTGCAGCGCGGGGCCGGTGCCCGGCTCGACGTCCACCCAGGTGGTGCCGGCGAGCTCGGCGAGGACGAGGTGGTGCTCGACGTGCCCGTTCGGTGACAGCTCGAGGGCCTCCGCGCCGGCGCCGTCGCCGAGCCGCTCGAGGTGCTGGGTGAGCAGGCTGTGCAGCCAGGTCAGCCGGTCGGCACCGGGGACGACGAGCACGTCGCGGTCGCTGCGGTCGACCAGGCCGGCGCCCTCGGCGAGCTCGCGCTGCTCGCGCAGGGGGCTGCCGTAGTGCGCCGGGACGGACCCGTCCTCCACCGGGACGGCGCCGGGACGGGCGAGCAGGGGGCTGGGGGTGGACATCAGGACTCCGATCCGGCTCGTTCGCGGCACGCGCGGCACGTCCCGGACAGCGCGACGTGCCCCACGTCCAGCTGGAAACCCAGGTCGGCCGCCAGACGTTCCGCGGCCCCGTCGAGCAGCGCCGGGTCGGCCGAGGAGATCTCCCCGCAGCTGGCGCACACGACGTGCAGGTGCGGGTGCTCGGCGGCGTGGTAGACCGGCGCGCCCTTGCCGAGGTGGGTGTGCCACACCAGCCCGAGGCGCTCGAGCAGCTCGAGGTTGCGGTAGACCGTCGAGGTGTCCGGCGCCGCGCCGTCCGGGCCGGCCTCCTCGCGCAGCCGGCTGGCGATCTCCTCGGGGGTGGCGTGCTCGAGCGCGGCCACCGCGGCGAGCACCCGCTGGCGCTGGGTGGTCAGCCGCAGCCCGCGCGCACGCAGGCGCTCGGCGAGCGGTGCGGCGTCCTGGGGCGGGTGCGGGTGCGGCACGCCGTCGAGCCTAGGACGTCGCCAGTACGCGGAGGTCGGCGAGCAGGTCGGCGTAGCCGGCCACCGGGACGCCGTCCACCGTGGCCCCCGGCCGCCCGGTGACGCCGTCGATCGCGCCGGCCGCGGTGGCCGCCCCGAGCAGCTGCGCGTCGACCTGCGGGTCCAGCAGCGCGACCAGGGCGTCGCGGTGCGCGGGAGCCAGCCGGGCGAGCCCGGCGACCAGCCCGGAGCAGCCCCAGTTGGAGGTGCCGGCCACGACGAGGGCGTCCACGGGGACCCGGCAGGCGATCCGGTCCCCGTGCGCGATGCAGGCGGCGACGACGTCGGCCGGCACGTTGCCCATGCCGATCTCGTTGCCGCCGTCACCGACCGCCCCGGTGACCAGTCCGGGGAGGGCGAAGGCAGCGTGCAGCGGTGCGGTGGAGCCCGTGACGTCGAACCCGCGCATGGTCAGCACCCGCCCGTGCGGGCCCGGGCCCAGCCGCTCCACCGCGACCAGGTGGGACAGGCCGAGGGCCGCCACCCGGTCCCGCACCTGCGCCTCGTCGGTGCACACCGGCAGGACCTCCGGACGTCCGGCGCCGAGCACCTCCAGGCAGGCGCCGGTCACCTGCGCGCACGGCTCGTCGGTGAGCACCACCGGGTCGGCGCCGAGAGCGGTCAGCGCCGCGGCCAGGACGGCGGCGCCCACCGGCCCGTCGGTCTCGGCCGCCGGTGTGGGCGCCCAGGCGATGTGCACGCCCGTGACCAGGCCGACCCGGCCGCCGGCGCGCCCGGCGGCGGCGAGCTCCGCGGCCAGCCGGGCGAACTGCCCAGGGACGGCGGCGGCCAGCCCGGTCACGTCGCGGGCGCCGGGGCGCAGCAGCGCCCGCTCGATCCCCGCGAGCTGGGTCACCGCACCGGCGGGCGGGCCTCCGCGAGCACCCGCTGCAGCGAGGTGAGGTACCGGTCGGGCACCGAGTGCTCTCCGCGCGGCGGGAGGAAGCCCTCGACGGTGGCGCCGGTGACCGCGGCGAACGAGGCCGCCTCCTCCCCCAGCGCGCGGACGACGGCGTGCCCGCCCCAGGCGGTGCTCCGCGCGAGGTGGGCCATCGCGGCGGCGCTCTCGGCCCGCTCCCCCACGCAGTCGAACGGCTTCTCCGTGGCCCACAGCCGCCGGAAGCCGTCGACGAGGGAGAGGTCGGTCAGGGGGTCGCCGCCGAACATCTCGCGAGCCTCGTCGGGCGTCAGGAAGGCCGCGAAGCAGAGGAAGGTGAACAGGCACTTGTCGCAGCGCAGGCACCAGCGCTGCGTGGCCTCGCCGCCCATGTGCGCCTGCGTGTAGCTCCGGTTGCAGCTGAGGATCTCCCCGCGCAGCTCCGGCAGGTTCGCCACCGCGCCCACCGTCGCCAGCTCCGAGAGCTGCCGGGTCAGGCTGAAGTAGCCCACGCCCACCTCGGCCGCCGCCGCCGCGAAGAACCGCTCGAACTCGTAGGACTTCGAGTACTGGTGGTTCACCCGCGCGCCGTTGACCGTCAGCGTCTCCTCGTCGGCCGACCGCTCGTTGGCGAAGACGACCGGGTCGAACCCGCCGAGGACGGCGACCAGCGTGGAGATCGCCGAGTTGATCGCGGTGACCGGCACGTGCCCGTTCAGCCCCCCGGCCCGCGTCCGCTCGGCCAGCAGCGGGTCCAGCCGGCGGCGGACGCCGATCAGCGGCACGCCCGCGGCCCGGGCCACGTCGCGCTGGGCGTCGGTCGGGTTGACCGCGAGCGCGGTGGCCGGGGTGACGACGACCAGCGCCAGCGCGGAGTCCTTGCCGCCGCCGACCGGCAGCAGCGCCTCGCGCCCGCCGCCGTCCACCGGCGCGGGGACGTCGTCGGTCGTCTCCAGGTCGAAGGCGACCTCGTGCGGCACCGGCAGCCGGTTCACCGCGGCGAACTCGCCCAGCCCGTGCGTGTACGCGGCCTCGGCGACGGCGGCCTGCGCCTTGGTGACCGGCCGCTCCACGACGACCCGGCCGGGCGCGCGCAGCTTGTAGTAGCTGGTGCCCATGACCAGGTGCACCAGGTCCAGCGCGGCGTCCACGCGCGCCGGGTCGGCGCCGGCGACGAGGCCGGGGTCGAGGGTGAGCCGCTCGGTGAACTCGTCACCGGCCAGCCGGTAGGTGAAGGCGGCCTCGCCGGTCGCGGGGTCGAGGGAGCGGCCGGCGACGACGAACGCGTCAGACACGCTCGGCTCCGGCGTCGACGAGGATCTGCTCATAGGTCCGTGCCAACTCCTCGTAGTTGCGGAAGCGGTTGTAGCTGGGCGCGCCCGGCGAGAGCAGCACCAGGTCGCCCGGGCGGGCGGTGCGCAGCGCCCCGGCGACGGCGTCGGCCAGGGAGCCGGTCTCGGTGACCGGCGCGTCGACGCCGGCGGCGGCCGCGGCGGTGCGGATGTCGGCAGCGAACCGGGCGCCGGTGTCCGGGATCGTCAGCACCTGCACCGCGCCGCCGCGGGCGACGACCGCCGCGGCCAGGTCGGTGTAGTCCAGCCCGCGGTCCTGCCCGCCGGCGATCAGGGTGACCCGCTGCCCGGTGAAGGCGTCGATCGCGGCGCGCACCGACACCGGGGTGGTGCTCAGCGCGTCGTCGACGAACGTGACGCCGTTCCGCGTGGCCACCGGCGAGAGCCGGTGCGGGAGCGCCCGGAAGTCGGCGACGGCGGCGCGGACGGCGTCGGCGGACCGGTCGAGGTCCACGCCCATCCGCACGCAGGCGGCCAGCGCGACGTGCAGGTTGGCGACGTTGTGCACGCCCGAGAGGCGCTCGAGCGGGAAGCCGGCCACCCGCGCCCCGGGCACGACGTCGCCCGGGTCGACCAGTACCGCCGGGTCCAGGTGCTGCTCCGCGACCGGCCGCGCCTGGGGGCTGACGACCACCGAGCCCGGCCCGCAGCCGGCGAAGACGTGCAGCTTGTCGCGGTAGTACGTGTCGACGTCGCCGTGCCAGTCCAGGTGCTCGGGCGCCAGGGAGGTCACCGCGCCCCAGCCCGACCAGCCCTCGACGGCGGCGGCCTGGTAGCTGGAGACCTCGACGACCAGCGACGTCCCGCCGGTGCCGACCCCGTCCAGCAGGACGTCGAGCAGCGGGGTGCCGATGTTGCCGGCGTGCACCGCCGGCCGGCCGGCCGCGGTCAGCACCACGGCGGCCAGTGCGCTGGTCGTGCTCTTGCCCTTGGTCCCGGTGACGCAGAGCGTCGGGACGTCGCGGGCGGCGAACTCGGCCAGGGCCACGCCGGTGCCGGAGGTGAGCGTGGTCCGGGCGGCGAGCGCGCGGGCGTCCTCGCGGTAGGGGCTGATGCCCGGCGAGCGGAACACCACGTCGCAGCCGGCGAGCGCGGCGACGTCGGCGCCCGCCTGGACACCCGGGGGCAGGTCCACCGGCGGGACGGCGTCGACGACCACGACCCCCGCCGCGCCGGCGGTCAGCGCGGCGCGCACCGCCGCGCGCCCCTCGCGTCCGTGACCCCAGACGCCGACCCGGCGCCCGGCCAGCTCGGCGAGCCTCACCGGCCGCTCCCGGACGGCCGTGCGCAGCGGTGGGTCACGGCGCCCACTGTACGGAGCGGGGGTCCGCCGGACGGCGCACGCGACGGGTCGCCGGTAGGGTCCCGGACAGGTGCGCCGGGAAGTCTGGTCGGCAACGTCCTCGCCGACCCTGTCTCCGGGAGCCGCTCATGCCGTCCAACTCGACCGCCCGTCTGTTCGGCCGGGGTTCCTGGGCCGAGACCCGCCGGGTCGCCGACATCCTCCGCAAGGAGACCGTGGGCGGGGCCCTGCTGCTCGCCGCGGCGGCGGTCGCGCTGGTCTGGGCCAACTCCCCGTCGGGAGGGGCCTACGAGGCCCTCCGCGACACGCGGGTGGGCCCGGCCGCCCTGCACCTGGACCTCACCCTCGGCACCTGGGCGGCCGACGGGCTGCTCGCGATCTTCTTCTTCGTCGCCGGCCTGGAGCTCAAGCGCGAGTTCGTCGCCGGCGACCTGCGGGAGCCACGCCGCGCAGCGCTCCCCATCGCCGCCGCCGTGGGGGGCATGGCCGTGCCGGCCCTCTTCTACGTGCTGCTCAACCTCGGACGCGACGACGACGCGCTCCGCGGCTGGGCCATCCCGTCCGCCACCGACATCGCCTTCGCCCTCGCCGTCCTCGCGGTGATCAGCACGCACCTGCCGGCGGCCCTGCGCACCTTCCTGCTGACCCTCGCGGTCGTCGACGACCTGCTCGCGATCGTGGTGATCGCGGTGTTCTACACCGACGACTTCTCCGCGGGCTCCCTGCTGCTGTCGCTCGTCCCGCTGGCCGTCTTCGGCTTCCTCGTCCAGCGGCGGATCCGCTCCTGGTGGCTGCTGCTGCCGCTGGCCGCGCTCACCTGGGTCCTCGTGCACGAGTCCGGCGTGCACGCGACGGTCGCCGGCGTCCTGCTGGCCTTCACCGTCCCGGTGGTGCGCAGCCAGGCGGCGGGCGGCCCGGACGCCGGCCCGGGCCTGGCCGAGCACTTCGAGCACCGGTTCCGGCCGATCTCGGCCGGCATCGCCGTGCCGGTGTTCGCCTTCTTCTCCGCCGGTGTCGCGGTGGGCGGGCTCTCCGGCCTCACCCAGTCGGTCACCGACAGCGTCGCCGTCGGCATCACCGTCGGGCTGGTGCTGGGCAAGACGATCGGCATCACCGGGGCCACCTGGCTGGTGTCCCGCTTCACCCGCGCGGAGCTCGACGAGCACCTCGGCTGGCCCGACGTCGTCGGCCTGTCGCTGCTGGGCGGCATCGGCTTCACCGTGTCGCTGCTGATCACCGAGCTGGCCTTCGGCCTGGGCACGGAGACCTACGACCACGCGAAGGTCGGCATCCTGAGCGGCACCCTGCTCGCCGCCCTGCTGGCCACCGTCGTCCTGCGGCTGCGCAACCGCCGCTACAAGCGGATCTACGAGGAGGAGCGGGCCGACTTCGACCGCGACGGCGTCCCCGACGTGTACCAGCGCGAGACGGTCGACGACCGCGCCGAGCACCGGCCGCGCTGGGACGGCGCTCCCCCGCCCGGGCGCACTCCGGGCGGTTCCGCCGAGAGCTGAACCAGTGCGTTGCCGAGTCCTCGCGCGCGACGTACCGTCGAGGTACACGAGAGGGGAGGTGGTCCGAACAATTGAATTCTTATCGGACTCGTGAGGTGGCTGTCCGCTAGCCGCCGTCCAGATGGGCCGCCCGTCCGGTGTGGAAGCCGGACGACGGCATGATCGCCCGTCCGTCGTACGGCGGCGAGCGAGAACCGGACAGTCACCCGACCCCCGGGCTGCCGACATTTGTCCAGTCGGCCCACGCGCTGCCCCCTGGCCCCGCCAGGCAGGGCGCGGTGGAGCAGCCCGGGGGTTGTCCGTTCCCTGGGGAGGTCCGCGCTGTCCACCGGCGCCCTCGAGACCGGCGACTCCCCTGGCGCGTGGGTCGTCGCCGCCCTCCGGCGCGACCGCACCGTCGCCTCCCTGGTGCCGCCGGTGTTCGAGGCCTACGCCCGGGTGCTGCACCCCGCCGTCCGCTACGCCGGCGATGACGACGTCGACGTCCGCTGGGACGAGGTCGCGGCCTACAACGGCACCACGGCGCACCGGCTGATGCAGTGGCCGGCGATCACCGGCTCCTGGGAGTACGTCGCCGAGGAGGACCAGCCCGACGTCTGGAACGACAGCCCCGCCGAGGGTCACCTCCCTGCCTCCGTGGCCGCCGCGCTGGCCGACCTGCTCGCCGGGTGGACGACCACGCCGCAGGAGTGCTGGTTCGGCTGGTGCGACGACGCGCACGACGGCCGGCCGCACCTGAGGCTGCCCGCCTGCGACCTGCTGTTGCGCCGCGGTCCGGTCACGCTGGCCGCGGCCAACTTCGCCCCCGAGCCGCAGGAACAGAGCGCGGCCGTGTGGTGGCCGGCCGACCGCGCCTGGTTCGTGGCCACCGACCCCACCCTGATGAGCACCTACGTCGGGGGGCCGGCCGGCGCGGTTGACGACCTCCTCGGGTCCCTGCTGGAGGTGCACCCGGCGTCGCCCGACGACCCGGTCGGCCACGACACCGACCCGGTCAACCCGGCCCCGACCCGCTTCTGAGAGAGGACCCCTCTGCCCCCCACGCCTCGCAGGCTCGGCGCGGGCCCCTGCAGAGGGGCCGTTCCGGTACGCCGCCATGCACGCGGCGGCCTAGGAGCCTGCTGAACAACCTCGGCGTGTCTGCCCGGTGCGAGCGGGGAGCGCGAGAACGATTTGGGTCGTGCAGGGCACTTCCCAGCCTCAGCATGT
>NZ_NVPT01000082.1 GCF_002802985.1 Geodermatophilus chilensis
CCGCGCGCGGTGGCTGGCCTGCGACGGGCAGGTCAGCCGCATCGTCATGGGCCCCGACGGGATGCCGCTGGACCACGGCCGCACCGTGCGCCTGTTCCCCCCGCACGTCCGGCGCGCCGCCGAGGTCCGCGACGGCGGCTGCGTGTTCACCGGCTGCGCCGCCCCCACGTGGTGGTGCGACGTGCACCATCTGCTGGCCTGGATCGACGGCGGCGCCACCGACCTGGACAACGCCGCGCTGCTGTGCGAACGCCATCACACCAAGGTGCACCACGGGTTCCGGGTCGAGCGACAACCCGACGGACGCTGGCGCACCTGGCGCCCCGATGGCACCGAGATCCTCACCGGGCCGGGCCGCACCGGACCACCCCTGGCCACCGCCGCCTGACCCGACACCCACCGCCCACTCCGGGCCAGCGCCCCAGCCGGTAGCCGACCGACGCCCACCCACGGGCACCGGTCGGCTACCGGCTGCCCGCGTGCAAGGCCATCGCGGGTCAGCTGCCGTCGCGCTACCGCCAGGGGCTGTCCACACGTCTGGAGCGGCTGACCTCGTGCTGGCTGCTGGCTGCCCTCTCGCCTCGTGCCAGACCACCCTCGGGCTGCGCGACGAGCCGCTCGCCGCCGCCGCCCCGGGTGCCGGTGCCGGACGCCCGAGCCGCCCCTGCTCGCCGCCCCGTCGAGGGCCGAGGCTGCCGTGGGCCGGTCCAGGACCCTCGGCGCAGGAGTCAGGCACGCAACGCCGCCCACTCCCGGGTCTGCCGGCCGAGGGCGACGGCATGGGTCAGTCGCAGGCTGCCGCTGAGCCAGACCAGGACGTCGTGCAGCCGCAGCCGGGTGAGCGGGACGCCCCCGCTCGGGGTCAGCAGTCCGGACGCCGCGGTCTCGAGCACGCCGAACGCCCCGGCGTTGGCCAGCAGCTCCCGGTGCACGACCGCCTCCGCCCCGCTGTCGCCCTCCTCGACGTGGGGCAGCAACTGACGGCGGGTGGTGCTGTCGAGCAGCGGCACGAGGTCCGGACGCCGGTGGTGCAGCGCCGCGAGGAGGTGGTCACGGTGCCGCCCGGGACCGTGCCGGCCGACCGCCCGCAGACCGGCGCCGACCGTGCCCGGCTCCTCCAGCACCGACAGCTCCCCGGGCGGGAGCTCCCAGAACGCCCGCCCGTCCGCCCGCACGGCCACGGCGTCGGCCAGCGGGCCGGCCTCGTCGAGCGCGGAGCGGACCGCGGCCCAGCCCGCCGGGTCGAGGCGGCCGTGCAGCCCCTCGGCGACCAGGACGTCGTCGTCGCCCAGTGGTCCGGCGACCGGCGGGCGGCAGTCGAAGCGCTCGTAGCCGAAGGCCGGGACCCGCACCCACCGACCCTCCGGGTGGCCCGGGGAGCGGAACCACAGCGCCCGCCGCCCCCGCGCGTACCCGAGCACCGCTGCGAGCGCGGTGTCCCAGGGGACCGGGTCCGGTCCGACGCTGGGCAGGGACAGGGGCGGACCGGCAGCCACCTCCCCAGCCTGCTCGACGCCGAGCCGAGCCGAGCCGCGCCGTCGGGGGACCCACGCGCCGGCGTTTCGTGCGGCGCGGTCGTGTGGACGACTCGGCGGTCGTGTGGACGACTCGGCGGTCGTGTCGACCGCGCGCTGGCGATCCTCGACCTCCGCCTCACCCGGTCGGCGGCCGCCACGCTGATGGCTCGACGACCGGGACGACCCGGCCACCCGCGGCCAGGTGCAGGCTCCAGCTGCTCTCGATGGCGTCGTCGAGGACGGTGCGCAGCCCCTCGGCCCACTCGTCGTCGTCCGCGGTGACCACGGCGTGCCCAGGGCGGCACAGCGCCATCGCCAGGTGGGTGATGTCGGAGGAGTGCTCGGCCACGGCCTCGTGCAGGTGCACCAGTCCGCGCAACGTGGGCAGGCCCGGCACCCGTGGCACGTCGTCCACCGGCATGACCACCGGCAGCGTGGTGCCGTCCTCGTACAGCCACGACAGCCAGAGGCTGCGGGCGGCGAAGACCGGCGGGTCGAGCAGGTCGGCCCAGCGCTGGGTCAGCTCGGCGGTCGAGCGGACGGGGACCTGGGCGAGCGGGGGAGTCGTCATGCCCGGGACCCTCGCCGCGGCCACCATCGGCGCGGTCCGCCGTCCACAGGAGGGCGCCCGTCCACACGGCCGACGACGCCGTCCACCGGACGCTGCTAGGGGCTTCAACCACGAGCTCACGGGTGAGGATGTGGGCATGGGCAAGCAGGCGAAGCAGCGGAGACAGGCTCCGGCGGCCTCGGACGAATCGGCGTCGGTGGGCGACGCGATCCCGTGGCCGTCAGCGATCATCCCGGGTCAGTGGGTGGACGCCGACGGCACGTCCTGGCGCCTCCGCGGCGGGGAACCCCCCGTGAAGCGGGTGGAGCACCTGCTGCATTCGCCCGACGTTCCGGTCCTGCACTTCTACGGCCCGGACGCGCCGACGGAGGTGGCCGAGGCCGACCGGGAGGCGCTGTGGCAGCGCGTACGTCCGTACCTGCGGCAGACGGTGCGGGAGCCCGGCGACCACACCAGCTTCGACGTCGCCGAGTTCAAGGACGACCGGCGCCGCTACATGCTCGTCATCGAGGAGGGTTGCTGACCCGACAGGTGCGTGGTCACCCCATCGAGCGGAGCAAGTCCGGGACGCGACGTGCCGATGAACGGGTGTGGCCACAGCTCGAGGACGACGTCGGCGCACAAATGACGGACTCGGCGGTCTCGTGATCCTGCTCGGCCTCGGTCTCTGGATGGCGGGCGCTCCACCGACCATCAGCAGTCAGCTGCACCAGCCCTCCTGAGGAACGCGCGCTCCGGCCCATCCGGACCACTCGCACCAGCCGACGCAGTTGCGATCAGCCGGCACACCGGGGATCCCGCGCGCACTGCTCCGAGGCCCCGGGCCGCCGGCGCGGCTCCCGTCCGCGTCGGTGACCCGGGCTACGGCCGCCACCTCGACCGCGACGGTGACGGGGTCGGCTGCGAGTAGGTCACGAGACGCGGGGCCGGTCCGGACGACGCCTGGATCGCCCCGCGTCAGTCCCCGGACGCGCCGTCGTCGGGGAGGACCTCGATACCCGAGTCCGGTGCCAGGCCGGTGAGGGCGTCCATCACCCCGACGGTGCCGATGCCCCACATCTTCGACAGCACCCACGTGCGCTCGCCGTCGAGGAAGGGCTGGTCGAGGAACCACCGGCCGAGGTTCTCCTCCGCCTTCGGGTAGCGGGAGACGAACGCGGCGGCGAGCTCGTCGCCGGTCAGCCGGCCCTCGACGGGCAGGAACTTCGACCGCCGCATCGCCCCGGCCATCGCCTCGGGCGCCACCCCGGCGGCGTGCAGCTGGTGCATGAGCAGCAGCAGCGCCCGCCGCTTGGGCAGGAACGCGCTGGTGCCCGACGGCCCGGCGACCGCGTAGCGGGTCAGGTCGCGGCCGTCGCCGGACCCCGAGGTCGCCGCGCGGGTGGCCTCCTCGCGGCGGCGCAGCCCCACGGTGTACTCGGCGGCCTCCGGCAGCGGGATCAGCTGCTGCAGGTCGACCACCAGCCGCTCGCCCACCCGGTACGGCGTCATCCGGATGCAGGTGACGTCGAGGTCGTAGACGTCGTTCAGCCACAGCACGGTCGTGGTGATCTGGGTGTCGAACCCGGCCGACACCAGCACGATCCGCACCCGCCGCTCGAGCACGGCGTCCTCGCCGCCGACGTCCTCCAGCCACTCGGCGAGCACCTCGCGCGCCCGGTCGGCGTCGGGGGAGCCCACCGCCCGCAGGTGCCGGCCCAGCGTGGCCGCGAGCTGGTCGAAGGTCATCGCCGAGACCATCGCGGCGTACCGGAGCGCCTGCAGCTCCATGTGCCCGCCGTCTTCGGTGCGCTTGAGCTCGACGACGACCATCTGCCCGGCGCGGTCGACGCACAGCAGGTCGATCCGCCGCTTGACGTCGTAGTCGCCGAACTCCTCGGCCACTACGAGCAGGTCGTCGCCGAGGACGTCGATGCGGTCCCGGATCGCCGCCTGCAGGTCGGCGCGCTCCCACACGCCCTCGGCCGCGAACGTCGTCGCCGGGACGTCGGTGAAGGCGCGCTCGGGCGTCAGCTCGAAGAGAGTCACCGGTGGCCGACGCCGCCGGGACCGTGGTCGGCGGGCACGCGCTCGTCCTCCGGCGGCGGCCCGGGCGGCGTCCCGTCGCCGAACGGCCGGCCGCCGAGCTCCTCGCGGCCGTGCGGGGTCAGCCAGTTCGATGTGTCGGGGCCGACCGGGATGATCTGGGTCGGGTTGATGTCGGCGTGGACGACGTAGTAGTGCTCCTTGATCTGCGGGAAGTCGATCGTGTCGCCGAACCCGGGGGTCTGGAACAGGTCGCGCGCGTAGGCCCACAGCGCCGGCATCTCGGTGAGCTTCTGCCGGTTGGCCTTGAAGTGGCCGTGGTAGACGGGGTCGAAGCGGACCAGCGTGGTGAACAGCCGGATGTCGGCCTCGGTGATCGTGTCGCCGACCAGGTAGCGCTGCCCGGACAGCCGCTCCTCGAGCCAGTCCAGCGCCGTCCACAGCCGCTGGTACGCCTTGTCGTAGGCCCCCTGCGAGCCGGCGAAGCCGCACCGGTACACGCCGTTGTTGACCTCGGTGTAGACGCGCTGCATGACCTCGCCCATCTCGTCGCGCAGCCGCTCCGGGTAGAGGTCGGGCGCGCCGTCGCGGTGGAACGCCGTCCACTCGGTGGAGAGGTCCAGGGTCATCTGCAGGAAGTCGTTGGTGACCACCTGCTTGGTGGGGACGTCGACCAGCGCCGGCACCGTGATGCCGCGGTCGTAGTCGGGGAAGCGGGCGAGGAAGGCCTCCTGCAGCCGCTCGTGGCCCAGCACCGGGTCGCGCCCGCCCGGGTCGAGGTCGAAGGTCCAGGACCGCTCGTCGTGGGTCGGCCCGCACATGCCCATGGAGATCGCGTCCTCCAGGCCGAGCAGCCGGCGCACGATGACCGCCCGGTTCGCCCACGGGCAGGCCCGCGCGACGACGAGCCGGTAGCGCCCGGCCTCGACCGGCCACCCGCTGGAACCGTCGGCGGTGATCCGGTCGGGGATGTAGTTGGTGTCCCTCCGGAACTCCCCGGAGGTGACGTAGCCCGAGCCGCTGTTCTCTTCGCTCACGGAACCCAGCTTGATCGACTCTGCGCCGGGCCGCTCGTCAGAGCCGCGTGGTGGTCGCCTCGTCCCGCTCGCCGTCGTAGAAGCGCTCCAGCACCTCGGCGAACACCCGCTCGTCGGGGACCGCCGCCTCGAACAGGGTCATCGAGGAGCGCAGCTTGAGCGCGTCCACGGACCCGAGCACCCGCACCGGGTCGCGGCCGGGGAGTTCCAGCAGCGCCTGGGCGCACTCGACCAGCCGCGGGCCCAGCATCGGGTGGGTCGCGTAGGCGTGCGCCTCCGCCAGCCCCGAGATCGCGTACCGCTGCGCCGTCGGGCTGTGCCCGAGGCCGGCGAGCTGCGGGAAGACGAACCACATCCAGTGGCCGCGCTTGGCACCGGCCCGCAGGTCGGCCAGCGCCTGGCCGTACACGCCGTCCTGGGCCCGGACGAAGCGCTCCAGGTCGAAGGGGTCACTCACGACCCGTGCATGTCCTGGTCGCACCGGGCCCAACCGCGAGCCCGGTGCCGGATACGGTCCGGGGTGCCGATGAACCGTCCATGACCACCGATCGGGACCGCCGCCGGCGCTCACCGCGCCGGGCGCAGCGCCGTCTCCACGCCGCCCTGCTGGTGGGCCTCGCGCTGAGCGCCACGACGGCCTGCGGGTCGGGGATCACCGCCGCTCCGGCCGGGACGCAGACCCCCGACGTCACCACGCCGGCCCCACCACCGCCACCGCCGGTCCTGTGGCCGCTGACCGGGGTCGACAGCGCCGGCGCGGACGCGGACCGGCCCGCTCTCGCGGTCAAGGTCGAGAACTCCGTCGACGCCCGGCCGCAGGCCGGCCTCAACGCCGCCGACGCGGTGTGGGAGCAGGTGGTCGAGGGCGGCATCAGCCGCTACGTCGCCGTCTACCACTCCACGCTGCCGCCCGCGGTGGGTCCGGTGCGCTCGATCCGCCCGATGGACCCGGCGATCGCCGGGCCGCTGCGTGGCCTGTTCGCCTTCTCCGGGGGACAGGCGCCGTTCGTCGCGGCCACCAGCGCGGCCGGCCTGCAGGTGGTCGAGCCCGGTGTCCCCGGGTTCTACCGGATCGACGAGCGCGTGGCCCCGCACAACACCTACGTCGACCCGGCCGCGCTCCTCGCGCAGGCCGACCCCGGCCACGCGGCGGCACCGCCGGCGCAGTTCGTCGTCGCCGCCCCGGACGAGCAGCCCACCGCTGCCGTCTCCGGCGCGCCGGCCGGGTTCCTGGACCTGCGGCTGTCGCCGATCGCCCGACCGCGCTGGACCTGGAGCCAGCCGGACGGCGCCTGGCTGCGGGCCGAGGGCAGCACCCCGGCGGTCGAGGCCGACGGCGCCGCGCTGCGCGCCACCAACGTCGTGGTCCTGCGCGTCGACGTCGTGAACACGCGGTACGTGGACAGCGCGGGCACCCCGGTCCCGGAGACGGTGCTGGTCGGCGGCGGCGAGGCGCTGGTCGCCACCGGAGGGCGCACCGTCCCGGCCACGTGGCGCAAGGGCTCGATCACCGAGCCGGTCGCCCTGACCGGCGCGGACGGCCAGCCGGTCCGGCTGGCCGCGGGCACCACCTGGGTCGAGCTCGTGCCGAACGCCACCGGCTCGGTGACCGTCGGCTGAGCCCGGCGGACCCCTGGCCCGGCGGCCGCTGGGCTGCCAGGCTGCGGCCGGACCACGGGGCACGGGCGGGCGCCCGCGCCGGCCGCGGCCGGACGGGGAGGTCCAGGTGCACGGTGGTTTCGTGGCGTACGAGCCGTTCCCGGACGGGGCGGCGCCGGGCGCGGACCGCGGTCTCGAGCTCGCCGACCTCGGCAAGCTCGCCCGCCGCGGCCTGCGGGCGGTGACGCGGGCCGCCCGGGTCGACGACCCAGGTCACCTTCGCGTCGCTCCTGCGCGGGCACCTCGGTGCGGCCGCGGGCGGCGACGTCGTGGAGGAGACCTGGCCCGGCTACGAGCACGTCAACGTGCAGGCCGGCCTCGACGCCTGGCTGGCCGCCGGGAGGCGCAGCAGCGAGACCGTCGGCGTCCTCAACTTCCGCCACCAGCACTTCGGCCTGGCCGAGCTGCTCACCACGGGGGACCAGCCGCATCCCTTCGGCCTGCGGCCGGGCAACGCCGCAACGGTCAACCTGCCCAGCGGCCCGGACGGCGCCACCCGGGCCTGCCTGCGGTGCGCCCTCGTCCTGACGACGGACGGCGACGTGCGGACGGCGCTGCTGGTACGCGGCGCCGAGCCGGAGTCCGGGCTCGCGCGGGTGTCGGTGCAGGCCCTCTCGACCGACCCCGGGACCGCGCGGGCCGCCGTCCGCGAGATCCGGGCCGCCGCCGACCGGGAGAACGTCTTCCGCGGTCAGGTGCTCTCCTTCGACCAGGAGGTGTTCGGCCACGGGCAGACGCTGCTGCGGTTCCACCGCCGGCCGCACCTGGAGCCGGGGCGGCTGGTGCTCCCCGCGGACACGCTGGCCGAGATCGAGCGCCAGGTCGTGGACGTCGCCCGGCACAAGCAGCGGCTGCTCGCCGCCGGGCAGCACCTCAAGCGCGGGCTGCTGCTGTACGGGCCACCCGGGGCGGGCAAGACGCACACGGTCCGCTTCCTGGTCGGCCGGCTCCCCGGCACCACCGTCGTCCAGCTGACCGGTGGGGCGCTGCACCTGATCGCCGAGGCCTGCTCGGTGGCCCGGGCACTGCAGCCGGCGATGGTCGTGGTCGAGGACGTCGACCTGATCGCCGAGGACCGCGGCATGCACCCCGGCCAGCACCCGCTGCTGTTCCAGTTGCTCAACGAGATGGACGGGCTGGCCGAGGACGCCGACGTCGTCTTCCTGCTGACCACCAACCGCGCCGACCTGCTCGAGCCGGCGCTGGCCGCACGCCCCGGCCGGGTCGACCAGGCGGTCGAGCTGACGCTCCCTGACCGCGACGCCCGCCGGGCGCTGTTCGACCTCTACCGGGGCGATCTGGCGATGGACCTCTCCGGGCTGGACGGGGTGCTCGACCGGACCGACGGCGTCACCGCGTCGTTCCTCAAGGAGCTCATCCGCCGGGCGGCGCTGTTCGCCGCGGAGCGCACCGACGACGGCGCCCTCGCCGTCTCGGCCGCCGACCTCGTCGCCGCGCTGGGCGAGCTGCTCGACACCCGCAACGCGATGACCCGCACCCTGCTGGGCGCCGGCGACCGCGGCTGACCCGGCTACGGCCGGCCGGCGCCGCCCAGCGCGGCGGTCAGGAACGAGAGCATCGTGCGGTTCAGCCGCTTGCGGGAGTCCGCCCGGCGGTAGTCGTGGCCCTCACCGGGCAGCTCCAGGTACTCGACCGGCCGGTCGAGCGCCCGCAGCGCCGCCACGACCTGGTGCGCCTCGCCGATCGGCACGTTGGTGTCGTGCTCGCCGTGCACGACCAGCAGCGGGACGTCGATGAGGTTGGCCGAGGTCAGCGGTGAGATGTCCTCGAGCAGCGCCCGGTCGCGCTCGGGGTGGCCGTACTTGGACACCGCCGCCGCGGCGATCCACGGCTCGCTGTCCCGGTAGAAGGTCACCAGGTCGGACATGCCGCAGATGTCCACGCCGGCCGCGAAGACCCCCGGGGAGAAGGCCAGGGAGGCCAGCGTCAGGTAGCCGCCGTAGGAGCGGCCGGTGACCGCGATCCGGTCCGGGGCGGCGACCCCCGCGGCGACCAGGTGGTCGGCCGCGGCGAGAACGTCGGCGAACGCCGCGTAGCGCCCGGTGAGGTCGTCGGCGTGCACGAACTCGCGGCCGAAGCCGGACGAGCCGCGGATGTTGGGCGCGAACACCGTGATGCCGGCGGCGGCCAGGGCCTGGTGCTGGGGTGCGAAGGCGGGTCGCTCCTGCGCCTCCGGGCCGCCGTGCAGGTAGATCGCCACCGGCCCGGGCTCCTTGAGGTGGCCCGGTGCCCGGTACAGCCAGCCGGTCAGCGTCAGCCCGTCGCGCCCGGGGAAGGTCTCCAGCCGGGGGACGACGAGCCGCTGCCTGGGCAGGGGCGGGGCGGAGGTGACCCGGGTCCAGGCGTGGGTCGTGGTGTCCAGGTGCCACAGCTCCCGCGGCCGGGTGGGCCCCTGCACGCCGAGCACCACGCTGGAGCCGTCGCGGCTGAGGACCGGGTCGGCGGCGACCAGCCCGGGCAGCCCGGTGATCGGGGTCCGCCCGCCCGTGGCGGTGTCCATCAGCTCCAGCTCGCTGCGGCCGGCGACGTTCCACACCAGCAGCAGCAGCCGGCCGGCGTCGTCGGCGTCGACGAACTCCAGCTCGGCGTCGTCCCGGGCGGCGAGGGTCCGCGGCTCGCCGCGCCAGCTGTTGGGGCCGAACGGGACGCCGATCAGCTGCCGGCGGGGCAGCCCCACGTCGGAGGCGAGGTAGACGTAGACCGGTCCGGCGTGCTCGTCGGGCGCCGGCCGGATCAGCGCGACGTCGGTGGAGCCGGTCGCGCCGTGCGGCAGCACGCTGAGTGCCTCGTCGCCGAGCCGGTCGACGACGACGACGAACTGCTGCCCGCGCCCGCCGTCGCGGATGACGATGAAGCGCTCCTCCAGCGACACGTCGAGCACGTGGATCAGCTCGCCCTCGGCCAGCGGGTCGAGCCGGCCGGTCGCCGGGTCGGCCAGGTAGGAGCACGTCGGCGCCCCCTCCGCCGCGCCGGGGAAGGTGACGACGAAGCGGTGCCCGCTGCGCGTCCAGGGCCCCAGCTCGGCGTGCGTCTGGGCGTCGCCGGCGACCCGGCGGGCGTCGGAGCCGTCGGGTCGCACCACCCACACCGCCGTCCGGACGCCGCCGTCGGTGGCCACCTCGACGCTCAGCCAGCCGCTGTCGGCCGCCCACCGCACCTGGGTCACCGGATCGTCGGAGAGCCGGATGTGCCGCGCCTCGGACCGGGCCCCGTCGAGCACCACGTCCTGGATGTAGACCTGCGGGACGCCGGAGCGGTCGCTGATGAAGGCGACCTGCGCGGCGTCGGGGGTCATGTTGGGGCCCCAGCTGCCCCAGGCGTCGACGAGGGCGTCGGCCAGCGCGGCCGCCGTCTCCACCTGGTTGTTCAGGACGGCGTCCGGGTGCGTCGTCGTCACCGTGCGAGGTCCTCCTGCTTCTGCCACGTCCACCAGCGCGAGCTGCCGGGGCACGTTCGAGCCCGGCGTCGTCCGGGCGCGCGACCGGCGCGCGCCGCACGCGCGCCACCGTCCCGGCGGTCCACGGGTCAGCCGTCCGGCCCGAGAGCGCGCGGCGCCGCCCGTACCCGCTCACGGTACGGCCCGCCCCACTGCTGTCCCCGTCGGCCGTCCCGGGTGTCACTCCCGGCACGCTCTCCTCCTGCTTTCCCCCTGGGAGCAGGGGGAGAGGTCGCCCGGGTGGTGTGCCGGCCCGGACGTCAGAGGTAGCCGCCGTCGCGCTCGGGCGGGGCGTCGTCGGCCAGCCGCTCCTCGCGCAGCGCGTACAGCTCCGCGAGGGTCAGCGAGTCCCGCGGCACCTGCGCGCCCGCACCCAGCCACGCCTCCGCCTGCGCGCGCGGGAAGCGCTCGAACGGCACCTGGGCCAGGCAGCGACCGGGGCGCACCACCGCCGGGTGCAGCCGGCCGACGTCCTCGTTGGTGGTGAGCAGCAGGACCACCCGCAGCCCGTGGCCGAGGATGCCGTCGCACAGGTTGAGCAGCCGCCCGAGCGAGGCACCGGCCCGGGCGCGGGCGTCGGCGCGCAGGTACTCGTCGCAGTCCTCGGCGACGACCAGCCGCCACTGGCCGTCCTCGTCGGCCAGCGAGGTGGCCCCGGCGACCTCGAGCAGGTACTGCGGCCGGGAGAACAGCTGCTCCGGGTCGAGCACGTAGTGGGTGTCGCACCACGGCGCCCAGGCCCGCGACAGCGCGCGCACCGCCGTCGTCTTGCCGGTGCCGGGGTCGCCGTGCCAGAGCACCAGCCGGCCCTGCCGGGTCGGGACGTCGCGGCGCTCCATCAGCGCGGCCAGCCGGGCGGCGGTCGCCCGCGGGTAGTTGCCGGCCACCTCGGCCCAGGTCGGCGCCTCGATCCGGCGCGCGGCCATGTCGCCGCCGTCCTCGTCGGCCGACCAGAACAGCATCCGCACCTCGCCCTCGGGGCGGGGCACCGCGGTCTCCACCCGCCGCCGCAGCTCGGTCAGGCAGCGCTCCACGTCGGTCGGGTCGGCGCCGACCACGTCGACGTGCGTCACGCCCTCGGTGACCTCCAGCTTCACCAGCAGGCCGGTCACCTCGGCCACCACGGTGTGCACCGACCCGTTGCGCTGGTCGAGCCGGACGGTGGCGCCCTCGGGGAGCAGGGGGTGCAGGGCCTCGACCGTCCCGGGCACCTGGACGCCGCGGTGCACCGGCATGCCGCCGTTCACCATGGCCGAGATCAGCAGGGTGTCGGCGATGTCGTGGAAGTAGTTCAGCGTGATGCGCCGCTGGGCCGGCTGGTGGAGCACGGAGGGGATCTCCCGGGAGGTCGGGGGTCGGGGGCCACATCGTGACCGTGACCACCGACAGCACGCACCGCAGTTCCGCCGTCACGCCCCTCGGCGGCGCCGGCGGACGGCGGCACGGGGGCGGTCCACGGTGCCCGCCCCGGGTGCGACCGGTGGCACGGCGCTCTGCCAGGCTGCGACCACCGTCGCCGACCGGAGGAGGACACGCCGTGCCGCCGTCGCCCGGCCCGCTCGCGGGGCTGACCGTCGTGGAGCTGACGTCGACGTTCCTCGGTCCCTACTGCGCGGTGCTCATGGCCCAGATGGGCGCGCGGGTGGTCAAGGTGGAGCCGCCGGGTGGCGACATCATCCGCGGCGTCGGCGACGAGCGGGGGAGCGGGCTCGGGCCGGCGTTCCTCACCTTCAACCGCGGCAAGGAGTCCGTCGTCCTCGACCTGACGACGCCCGCGGGGCGCGCGGCCCTCGACCGGCTGGTCGACGAGGCCGACGTCGTCCTGCACAACATGCGGCCGCGGGCGGCGGCCCGGCTCGGGATCGACGCGGAGACGGTGCTGGCGCGCAACCCGCGGGTCGTGCACTGCGCCGCCGTGGGCTACGGCTCGGCCGGCCCCTACCGCGACGAGCCGGCCTACGACGACGTCGTCCAGGGCGTCTCCGGGCTGGCCGCCGTGCAGGGCGGGGCAGGGGAGCCGCAGTACGTGCGCACCCAGGTGGTCGACAAGACCGTCGGCGTCATGGCGCTGGCCGCCGTCCTGGCCGCCCTCCACGAGCGCTCGGTCTCCGGCCGCGGGCAGGCCGTCGAGGTGCCGATGTTCGAGTCGATGGCGGGCTTCCTGCTCATGGAGCAGCAGGGCGCCCGGGTGTACGCCGGGCGCACCGACGGCACCGGCTACGCCCGGACGGCGTCGCCCTACCGGCGGCCGCACCGCACCGCCGACGGCGTCATCGCGGTGCTGCTCTACACCGACGCGCACTGGCGGGACTTCTTCGGGCTGGTCGACCGGCCCGACCTCGCCGACGACCCGGAGCTGGTCACCATCCGCGGGCGTACCGGGCGCATCGACGAGCTCTACCGGCTGGTCGACGAGGAGCTCGCCCGCCGTCCCACCGCGCACTGGCTGACGGTCCTGCGCGAGCGGCACGTCCCGGTCATGCCGGTCAACACCGTCGACGACCTCTTCGACGACGAGCACCTGGCCGCGGTCGGCTTCTTCGAGCAGGTCGAGCATCCGACGGAGGGCACGCTGGTGCACGCCCGGCTGCCGTGGACCTTCGGGCGCAGCGGCGCCCCCGTGCTCCCGGGCGCACCCGCCCTGGGGCAGCACACGGAGGAGACGCTGCGCCGGCTGGGGCTCGACGACGACGCCGTCCGCGCCGCCGGGACCGCCCGGCCGGTCACCGGGGAGCGGCCCGCTCCGGCGTGAGGGCGGCGGCCCGTTCGGCCGAGAGGATCAGCGCGGCCGCGGCGAGCGTGCACGCCGCGACCACCCCGAACGCGACCCCGTACCCCGCGGTGCCGATCAGCGCGCCGGCGGCCACCGGAGCGACCACCCGGCCGGCCTGTCCGGCGACGGCCTGGCCACCGGAGACCGACGCGAAGACGGCGGCGGGCACGTAGTTGCCCAGCAGTGCCGGGCGGGCGATGTGGATGGTGCCGAAGCCCGCGCCGAAGAGGAGCACGAACAGCACCGTCGACACCGGCTGCGGCAGGGCGAACAGCAGCGCGACCCCGACCGCCTGGCCGGCGATCAGGGTGGCGCTGACCGGACCGGTGCCGAACCGCCCGGCCAGTGCGGTCAGCGCCACCCGCCCGGCCACCGACATCGCGCCCAGGGACCCGGCCGCCGCGGCGGCCAGCGGCGGCGACGCGCCGCGCTCCATCAGGTGGGCGACCAGGTGCACGGCGACCGCGGTGGTGGCGAGCATCTCCAGCGCCGTGGCCAGGGTCAGCCGGCGCACGGCCGGGTGCCGCCACGCGCTGCCGATGGCCCCGGCCGGCGCGGCGGCGGGGGCGTCCGGCGCGACCCCCTCCTCGCCCGGGTCGGCCCCGTCGGGGGCCAGGCCGAGGTCGGCCGGCGAGCGCCGCAGCAGCAGCGCCTGCGGTACCGCGCAGAGCGCGACCAGCGCGGCCAGCACCAGCAGGGCGCCGCGCCACCCCAGGGTGTCGATGAGCGCCTGCGACGTGGGCAGAAGACGGTCGAGGCGAACCCGGCGACCACGGTGAGGGTCAGCAGCGCGGCCCGCCGGTCGCGGCGGAACCAGGTGTTGATCACCGCGTAGGCCGGCTCGTAGAGCACCGCGGCGCAGGCCAGCCCGATCCCGGCGAACACCAGGTACAGCTGGGGCAGGCTGCGCACCTGCGACCAGCCGACGACGCACGCCGCGCCGAGCAGGCTGCCCGCCGTCATCAGCCAGCGCGCCCCGTGGCGGTCCAGCCAGCGGCCCACGCCGACGGCGGCCGCGCCGGTGACGGCCATCGCCAGGGTCAGCGCGCCCGACAGCTGCGCGGTGCCGGCGCCGAGGTCGCGCTGCATCGGCACGAGGAACACCGCGAAGGAGTAGAAGAGCACCCCGTAGGCGACGGTCTCGGTGACCGCCAGGGCCCACACCATCCGCCAGCCGGGGAAGTCCCGCCGCCGGGCGGGCCGCCCGGTCAGCGGGACCTCACGAGCCGCGGCGGGCGACCCTGCCGGAGCCGGCCTGGTCGACCGGGTAGACCAGGACGTCGGCGACGACGACGTGCGGCGGCCGGTCGGCGATCCAGGTGACGACGTCGGCGACGTCCCCGGGGGACAGCGGCGTCATCCCCTCGTACACGGCCTTCGCCGGCGCCTCGTCGCCGGCGAAGCGGACCAGGGAGAACTCGGTCTCCACCAGGCCGGGGTCGACCTGGCTGACCCGCACTCCGCTGCCGAGCACGTCCATCCGCATGCCGCGGGTGATCCGCTCGACCGCGGCCTTGCTCGCGCAGTACACCGCGCCGCCGGGGTAGACCTCGCGCCCGGCGTTGGAGCCGATGTTGATCACGTGCCCGGCGCCGCGCTCGACCATCCCGGGCAGCACGCAGGCCGAGACGTTGAGCAGGCCGCGGACGTTCGTGTCGAGCATCCGGTCCCAGTCGTCCGGGTCGTCGGTGTGGATCGGCCCGCGGCCGGCGGCCAGCCCGGCGTTGTTGACCAGCACGTCGATCGGCGACCACTCCGCGGGCAGCGAGGTCAGGGCCGCCGACACCTGGGCGCGGTCCCGGACGTCGAGGGTGAGCGGCAGGACGGCGTCCCCGTGCCGGGCGCGCAGGTCCTCCAGCCGCTCGGTGCGGCGGGCCTCGGCGACCACCCGGTCGCCGCCGGCGAGGAAGGCCTCGGCGCAGGCCCGGCCGATGCCGCTCGAGGCTCCGGTCACCAGCACGACGCGTCCAGCACTCACGGGGTCTCCGATGCTCGGGGGAGGGGGTGCGGGACGGCGTCAGCCGCCGTCGCCCGCCGCACGGGCGGCACCGCCGGCGCGGGAGCCCGACGGTGCCCGGGTGCGGCGGAAGGCGACCGGCTCGGTGCCACCGTCGCCGACCAGCTGGGTGCACAGGTAGGAGTCGCGGGACTTCTCGACGTGCACGCGCATCGCGGTCGCGGCCTCCTCGGCGCGACCGGCGGCGATGAGCTCGGCGACCTCGCGGTGCTCGGCCCAGGCGCGCGGCGCGATCGTGCTCACCAGCGGCGCGAAGAACCAGCGGCTGCGCTGGGAGAGCTGCTCGCCGAACTCCAGCAGGAGGTGGTTGCGCGCGCACAGCAGCACGGTGCGGTGGAAGCGCGCGGTGTGCCCGGCCATCTGCTGGGCGGGGACGCCGCGCGCCCAGTCGGCGTCGGCCTCGTCGCAGATGCCCAGCAGGGCGGCGGCGTCCTCGGGCGTGCAGCGCTGCGCGGCCAGCTCGGCGGCCGAGCGCTCGACCAGCTCGCGGGCCTCGAAGAACTCCTCGACCTGCTGCCGGGTCGGCTGGTTGACGAAGGCCCCGTGGCGCGGTCGCAGGGTGATCCAGCCGTCGCGGTGCAGCCGCTGCAGGGCCTCGCGCACCGGCCCGCGGCTCACCCCGAGGTCGGCGGCGAGGCGCTCCTCGACGAGGTGGTCACCGGGCGCGAGGGTGCGGGCGATGAGCAGCTCCTGCAGCCGCCCGTAGACGTGCTCGCGCAGCGGGACGGCCTGGATGTGGTCGGCGCCGGACACCTGCGTTCTCGACCTCCCGGCTCGGTGTGCGTCGGAAGCGTTACACGGATCGTAAACAGTAGACAAGCATTCCTGTGAGCTGCTTCACTCGGCGACCGACCGCACGGCTCCGCCCCGAGCCCGTCCGGACGCGGAGGAGCCCGACCGGGGAGCCGACGACCGCACCCACCAGGAAGGCCAACGATGACCTCCAGCCCGATCCCGGCCCGGCCGGCCCGCCGTCTGCTCGGCACCGCCCTGGCCGCGTCCCTCCTGCTCACCGCCTGCGGCGGCGGGGACGACGGCGGCAGCGGCGGTGGGGGCGGCGAGGGCGCGCAGGCCGGCGGCCCCCTGACCTTCGCCACGGGCGGCACCGGCGGCGTCTACTTCCCTTACGGCGGCGGCATCGCCAACCTGCTCAGCTCCGAGCTGGAGGGGACGACGGTGACGGTCCAGGAGACCAACGCCTCGGTCGACAACATGCAGCTGCTGGCCTCCGGTCAGGCGCAGCTGGCCTTCGGCCTGGGTGACGTCGTCTCCGATGCGGCCAACGGCGAGAACACCTTCACCGAGCCGCTGCCGCTCTGCTCGCTCGGCAACATCTACAACAACTTCACGCACGTCTTCACGACGGCGGACACCGGCATCACCTCGATCGAGGACCTCCGCGGCAGGCGCGTGTCGCCCGGAGCGGTCGGTTCGGCCTCGGAGGTCACCGCCGACCGCATCATGCAGGCGGCCGGCATCGACCCGCAGGCGGACATCGAGCGCGCCCAGCTGGGTGTCGCCGAGACCGTCGCGGCGATCCAGGACGGCACCGTCGACGCCGGCTTCTGGTCCGGAGGGCTGCCCACCGGCGCGATCGTCGACCTGGCCAGCACCGACGACCTGGTGCTGATCCCGACCGCCGAGTACGCCGACGAGCTGGCCCAGCAGTACGGCGACTTCTACTTCGCCGAGGAGATCCCGGCCAACACCTACGAGGGCCAGGCAGAGCCCTCGCCGCAGATCGTCTCGCCGAACATCCTCGTCGCCCGCAACGACATGGACGAGCAGTTGCAGGAGGACATCACGCGGACGATCTTCGAGAACCAGGAGCAGCTGCTCACCGTGCACCCGGCGGCCGAGGAGCTGGACCCGGCCACGGCCGACGAGGTGGCCTTCATCGAGACCTGCCCCGGCGCGCAGCGCTACTTCGACTCGGTGGGCTGACCCGGTAGCAGTGGAGGGGACGGAGCCGGTCGTGGTCGTGCTGTCGGGGTCCGGGGCTCGCGCCGCAGGCCCCGGCGGCGCGACCGCCCGCCGCCGGGCGCCGCGGTGGCCGGCCGTCGTCGTGCTGGTGGCAGCCGCCGTGCTCGTCGGGGTGGGAGTGGCCGCAACGACGGCGGCGCTGGCCGGCGGCGACGGCCCGGCGGTCGTCGTCCGGACGCCGGACGGCGAGGTGCTCGCCAGCGTCCCGCTGACCGGCGACCGGTTCGCGGTCGGCTACCGCAACAGCGTCTACACGACCCTCGCCGAGGAGCGGTACCGCGTCCTCCCGGACGGCCGCTTCGAGCTGGTCGAGCTGGCCGCCGACCAGGTGGCCGTGCTGGAGGAGTACTACGCCGTCCCGGGTGCCCCCCGGCCGGCACCGCCCGGCGACCGCCGGGACCACGTGGCCGAGCCCGCCCGGCCCGCCGTCTTCGACGTCCTGAACATCGCCGCCACCGACCTGGGCGAGCGCACCCTGTACGTCCCGGGCGCCGACCCCGTCCCGATCTGGCGGCTCGTGACCGGCGACGACCCCACCGTGCTACTGGAGATCGAGCGATGAAGATGAAGCTGCCGGGCCGCGCACGGACGCACACGGCCGAGGACGAGCAGGCCCACGCCGAGCACCTGCGGCACGACAACGTCCACAAGGCCGCGCACCACGCCGCTCACCGGCAGGGCGGGCTCGTGGACGTCGCCACCCTCGACAAGCGTCCCGACGCCGAGCCGCTCGACGATCCCGACCGGATCGACGAGGAGGCGCTGATCGCCGAGTTCGAGGCCGAGAAGCCCGCGCGCCACCTCACCGGCTGGCCGAGCTGGGTCAGCTCGGTGGTCGGCGTCGGGCTGTCCCTGTTCGCCCTCTACTGGGTCTTCAACCCCATGCCGCGGCAGGTCTACCTGCCGCTGTTCCTCTCCGTCGGCCTGTTCCTGACCTTCCTGACCTTCCGCGGCTGGCCGCGGTCGGCCAAGGCCAAGGAGGCCGGGAAGCGGGACCACCCGAACGTCCTCGACTGGCTGTTGGCGCTGGTCTCGCTGGTGCCCGGCATCTACATGGTGTCGGACTGGCAGGGCTTCTTCCGGCGCGCGATCCTGCCGACCGACACCGACCTGGTGATCGGCACGCTGCTCATCGTGCTGTCCCTCGAGGCGGCCCGGCGCACGGTCGGCGTCCTCGTCCCGATCGTCGTCGCGCTCTTCGTCGCCTCGGCGTACTGGGGCTCGTTCCTGCCCCCGCCGTTCACCACCGCGAACTTCGGCTGGCCGCGGCTGGTCGGGCACAACGTCATGGGCACCCAGGGCATCTTCGGCACGCCGCTGGACGTCGCCGCCAGCTACATCATCCTGTTCACCGTCTACGGCGCCGTCCTGGCCGCGTCGGGCGCCACCCGCTTCTTCATCGACCTGTCCTTCGCCGCCTTCGGGCAGTCCCCGGCCGGCCCCGGCCGCACCGTGACCCTGTCGGGCTTCCTCCTCGGCACGGTGTCGGGCTCGGGCGTCGCCACCACCGTCACCCTCGGTGGCATCTCCTGGCCGCTGCTGCGGAAGGCCGGTTACCCGAGGGAGGCCGGCGGCGGCGTGCTCGCAGCCGCCGGCATCGGTGCGATCATGTCGCCGCCCACCCTGGGCGCGGCGGCGTTCATCATCGCCGAGCTGCTGCAGGTCTCCTACCTCGAGGTGCTCATCTGGGCCACGATCCCGACGATCCTGTACTACCTCGGGATCATCCTGGCGATCGAGATGGACGCCCGGCGGCACAAGACGCACACCGTGGCGTTGGAGACCCAGTCGGCCTGGAAGCTGCTGGCCCGCTTCGGCTACCACTTCTCGTCGCTGGCCGCGATCGTCGTCTTCCTGGCGCTGGGCTTCACGCCCTTCCGCGCGGTCGTCTACGCCACCGCGCTGGCCTTCCTGCTCAGCTTCCTCGACCGGCGGTCGTGGATGACGCCGCGGCGGATCTGGACCGCGCTGGCGCAGGGCGCGACCGGGGCGCTCTCGGTCATCCCGGTCATGGCCGTCGCCGGCATCATCGTCGGCGTCATGACCCTGACCGGGCTGGCGCTGCGGCTGGCCGGGATCATCGTCGACTTCTCCAACGGCAACGTGGTGCTCACCGCGATCTTCTCCGCGGTGGTGGTCGTGCTGCTCGGCCTCGCGGTCCCCGTGACGGCGAGCTTCATCATCTCGTTCGTCGTCATCTCGCCGGCGCTGCAGCAGGTGGGCGTCGAGCCCTTCGCCGCGGCGATGTTCATCTTCTACTACGCGGTGCTCAGCGAGGTCTCCCCGCCGACGGCGCTCTCCCCGTTCGCCGCCGCGGCCATCACCGGCGGCAAGCCGGTGAAGACCATGTGGCTGACGTGGAAGTACACGCTGCCGGCTTTCCTCGTGCCGTTCATCTTCGTGCTCTCCCCGCGCGGCGTCGGGCTGCTCTTCGAGGGCGGCACCGAGACGGTGGCGATCGCCTTCGTCACCTCCGTCTTCGCCGTCGCCTCGCTGGCGGTGGTCACCGGCGCCTGGCTGTTCGGCCCCGCGCGGCTGCCCGAGCGGCTGCTGTTCTTCGTCGCCGCCATCGCGTTGCTGGTCATGACGCCGACGTTCATCGCCGTCGGTGCGGCCTTCGCGGTCGCCGGCCTGGTCGTGCACCTGCTCACTCGGCGCCGGCACCGGGCGGACGACGCGGGCCGCGGGGACCGGGACGCCGCGCCGCCGGCCGACGAGGGTGCGGTGACCTCGCGGACGGCGTCGTCCCCCGTCGCCAGCACCGCGGCACCGACGGAGCGACCCCGGACGGAGCAGTGAGCCCCCGGCTCGTCACCGGCGTCGCCGACCTGCACGTGCACGGGGCCCCGAGCCTCGTGCCGCGGCACGGCCTCGACCACGAGGTCGTCGGCGCGCACGCCCGGGTCGGAATCGACCTCGCCGTCCTCAAGGCGCACGAGGGGTCGACGGCGGAGCGGGCGGCGCTGGCCCGCGAGCAGGCGGCGACCGACGGCGTCCAGGTCGTCGGCGGCATCGTGCTCAACTCGCCGGTCGGCGGGGCCAACCCCGACGCGGTGGAGGTGGCCGCCCGGCTCGGCGGGCGCGTGGTGTGGATGCCGACGGTCTCCGCGCCCGCGCACGTCGCGTCGGCGGCCCGCCCCGAGCTGTCGGTGCACCGGACGCTGTCCTTCCGGCAGGTCGACGTCGTGGGGGACGACGGCGCGCTGCTGCCCGACTGGCAGGACGTGCTCGACGTCGTCGCAGCAGCCGACCTGGTGCTCGCCTCGGGCCACCTCACCTGCGCGGAGGCGCTGGTGCTCTTCCGCGCGGCCCGCGCCGCCGGGGTGCGCCGGATGCTGCTCAACCACCCGCGCATGCCGTTCCTGCAGTGGGACGACGCCGCCGCGCCGGAGCTCGCCCGGCTCGGCGTGGTGCTGGAGCTGGGCATCCTCCCCGACATCCTCACTCCGGACGGGCCGCGGTCGACCACGCTCGGCGAGGTCTACCCGCACGACCAGCTGGCCTTCGGCGGCGACCTCGGCCACGCCGACCACCCGACCATGGCGCAGGCGCTGCCCGGCTGGCTGGCCGAGCTGGAGGCCTGCCTGGGCGAGGCGGACACCGAGCGGGCGCTCACCACGGTCGGCCGCGAGCTGGTGCTGCGGTGATCCGGGTCGCGGTCCTCCCGGGGGACGGCGTCGGCGAGGAGGTGCTCGACGGGCCGACGCGGCTGCTGCACCGGCTGGCCGCCGACGGCGCGGTCGAGGTGACCGGGCCGTGGCCGGTCGGCGCCCGGGCCGCGGCGGCGACCGGCGACGTCCTGCCCGCGGAGACGCTGGCCGCCTGCGACGCCGCCGACGCGGTCCTGCTCGGCGCGGTGGGGGAGGACCCGCGCGTGCCGGCCGAGGTGTGTCCGCGCCCCGAGGTGGCGCTGCACCGGCTGCGCGAGCGCTACGACCTGCGCATCTCGGTCCGCGGCATCCCCTTCGGCGACGGCCGGGAGCTCACCGTCGTCCGCAACCTCATCGGCGGCTCCTACGGCGGTGCCGACGACCGGGTGTTCCGGCCCGACGGCAGCGAGGCCGCCGACGTGCTGCGCCTGACCCGGGAGCGGGTGGCCGAGGTCGTGCACGTGGCCTGCGACGAGCTGGCGCGGCGGGGCGGGGGCCGGCTCGTCTCGGTGGACAAGGCCAACCTCTACGCCACCGGCCGGCTCTGGCGGCAGGTCGCCACCGAGGTCACCCGGGAGCGCGGCGTGGCCGTCGAGCATCGGTACGTGGACCGGGCGGCCTACGAGCTGGGCGCCGGGGCCGAGGTCCCCGACGTCCTGGTGACCGAGGGGCTGCTCGGCGACGTCCTGTCCGACCTCGCCGCCGGCCGGGCCGGCTCGCCGGCGCTGTGCGGCTCGGCCTCGGTCCACCCGGGGGAGCCGGTGCGCGGCCGGTGCGTCGGGCTGTTCGAGCCGGCGCACGGCTCGGCGCCGCGGCGGGCGCTGCGCGACCAGGTCGACCCGCTCGGCGGCTTCCTCGCGCTGGCCGCCCTGCTCCGCCACTTCCCGGTCACCCGGGAACTCGGCGAGCGGGTGCGGGCGGCGGTCGACACGGTGCTGCGGTCGGGCCCGTGGACCTACGACCTGGCCCCCGCGGGGACGGCGCCGGCGTCGACGACCGCGGTCGCCGACGCGGTGCTGGCCGCCTTCGAGGCCGAGGGGGCGGCGGCCGCCCCGCGCACCGTCGTCGAGGAGCCGCCGGTGCGCGTGCCGGCCGACGTCCTGGAGACCTGGACGGTCGGGGTGCTCGAGGCCGTCGGCGTCCGGCCGGCCCACGCCCGCGACACCGCGCGGGTGCTCGCCTACGCCGACCTCTCGGGCATCGACTCGCACGGGATCGCCCGGCTGCCGGCCTACGTCCGCGCCATCGGCAGCGGCGTCATCGCCGTCGACGGGGAGCCGACCGTGCACTCCGACGGCGGCGCGGTGGCGCTGGTCGACGGCTGCGACCTGCTCGGCCACCCGGTCACCACGCTGGCGCTCGACGAGGCGGTGCAGCGGGCGCGGCGGTACGGCGTCGGCTGGGTGGACGTCCGCAGCAGCAGCCACCACGGCGCCAGCGGCTGCTACGTCCACGACGCGGCGCGGCAGGGGCTGGTCGCGCTCGCGGCGACCAACACCGGCCCGGTCGTCGCGCCCACCGGAGGCGCCCGCCCGTACCTCGGCACCAACCCGCTGGCGCTCGGCGTGCCCGTGGCCGGCGAGGAGCCGCTGGTCTTCGACATGGCCACCTCTGCGGTCGCCGCCGGCAAGTTCGAGATCGCGCTGCGGACCGGCCGCCCGGTGCCGCTGGGCTGGGGCCTGGACGCCGAGGGCCGGCCGACGACGGACCCGGCCGCGGTCTTCCCCGGCAGGGGGGCGCTGCTGCCGCTGGGCAGCGACCGGGAGCGCTCCAGCCACAAGGGCTACGGCCTGGCGCTGCTGGTCGAGCTGCTCACCGGGGTGCTCGCGCAGGGGCCGACCGGCCCGGGGGTGGGCAACCTGACGTTCCGGTCCGGAGGCGGGCGACCGGGGGTGAGCCACCTGGTCGTCGTCCTCGACCCGGCGCGGCTGGGCGACCCGGCGGCCATCGGCGACGGCGCGGCCCGGCTGCTGGCCGGGCTGCGGGCGCTGACCCCGGTCGACCCGGAGCTGCCGGTGCGGACGCCGGGCCAGCGGGCCGCCGCCGAGCGGGCCCGGCGCCGGCGGCACGGCGTCCCCCTGGACCCCGAGACGCACCGGGCGCTGCAGGCGCTGGCCGGGCAGGTGGGCCGCCCGCTGGACGGAGCGGCGCGTGGCTGACCCGGCCCGGGAGGCCGACGGCGACCCCGACCCCTCAGGACCGCCTTCCGCGCGCGGAAGGCGATGAGGGACGGTGGGCGGAGGTGAGGGGACCGGCCTGTCGCGCGCGGGCGGCGGCAGGGCGGTGCGCGCCGTCCTGCAGGCGGTGGCCGTCTCGGCACTCGGGGTGCTGCCGGCCTTCCTCGTCGGTGCGCTCGCCGTGCAGATCCGCGCCGACCTCGACGTCGGCCTCGGCCTGTTCGGGCTCGCCGCCGCGACCCTGTTCGCCGTCTCGGGCAGCCTCGCCCGGCCCGGCGGCCGGCTGGTGCAGCGGCTGGGCTCCCGGCGCGGCGCCGCCCTGGCCGCGGCGCTGGCCACCACGTCGCTCACCGTGATCGCCCTCGCCGGCTCACCGGCGGCGCTGGTGGCCGGGCTGGCCGTCGGCGGGCTGGCCAACGCGGTGGCCCAGCCGTCGGCGAACGCGGTGGTCTCCGAGCTGGTCACCGACCAGCGGCTGGGCGTCGCGTTCGGCATCAAGCAGTCCTCGATCCCCGCCGCGACGCTGCTCGGCGGCCTCGCCGTTCCCGGGATCGCGCTGGTCTCCGGCTGGCGGTGGGCGGTGGCCGGGCCGTCGTCCTCGCCGTCGTCCTGCTGCTGGCCTCGCTGGCCGGTGGCCGGGACGCCGGGCGGACGGCCGCCGTAGCGCCCCGGCCGCCCACCGCACCGGACCGGGGACTGCCCCGCGGCGGGCTCGTGGTGCTCACCCTCGGTGGCTTCCTCGGCTCGGCCGCGGCCACCCCGACCGGGGTCTTCCTCGTCGACTCCGCGGTCGCGGCGGGGATCGGCGCCGGCCCGGCCGGACTGCTGTTCGCCGGCTGCTCGGTGCTCGGCCTGGTCAGCCGGGTCGGCCTCGGGTGGTGGGCCGACCGGCACCCCGGGCGCAGCGCCTACCTGTCCATCGCCAACCTGCTCACGCTCGGCAGCCTCGGGTACGCCCTGCTGGCCACGGGCGCGGTGCCGGCCTTCGTCGCCGGCGGCGTGCTCGCCTACGGCGCCGGCTGGGCCTGGACCGGCCTGTTCCACTTCGCGGTCATCCGCGACAACCGGGGCGCGGCCGCGTCGGTCACCGGCTCGGTGCAGACCGGGCTGTCGCTGGGCGCCGCCTCCGGCCCGCTGCTGTTCGGCCTCGTCGCCCAGGCCTCGTACCCGGCCGCGTGGCTCGTGTCCGCCGCGCTCAGCCTCGCCGGCGCCGTCACCGTCCGGGCCGCCCGCCGGGTGGTGCGCCGCTCCCGCGGGCTGCCGGTGGGCGGTCGGTGGCCGTCGCTCCGTGCCCGCACGCACCCGACCGCCCCGTCTCCCGAGGAGGAGATGCACCGATGAGCACCTGCCGGCTGCACCCGCGCGGCCCGAGCCCCGACCCGGCACTGCTGGACCGGTGCCGGGCGCTGCCGACGAGCATCCTGTCCGACAGCATGGAGCGCACGGGCGGGGTCTGCGGCGTGCACCCGGTGCCCGGCGGGCGCTGGCACCGGGTCGCCGGCCCCGCGCTGACCGTGCGCACCCGCCCCGGCGACAACCTCGTCGTCCACCGGGCCCTCGACCTCGCAGCGCCCGGTGACGTGCTCGTCGTCGACGCCGGCGGCACCCTCGACCGGGCGGTCCTCGGCGAGATCATGGCCCGCTACGCGGCCGCCCGGGGGCTGGCCGCGCTGGTGGTCGACGGCGCCGTCCGGGACGTCGAGGGCCTGGCCGCGGGGCCGCTGCCGGTCTGCGCCCGGGGCGTCAACCACCTCGGTCCCTACAAGGTCGGTCCGGGCGAGATCGGCGGCCCGGTGCACGCCGGCGGCACGGTGGTCCGCTCCGGGGACGTCGTGGTCGCCGACGCCGACGGGGTCGTGGTGGTGCCGCGCGAGCGCCTGGCCGAGGTGGTCGCGGCGGGCGAGCAGCAGCTGCGCGCCGAGGAGGCCGTGTTCGCCGACATCGCGGCCGGCACCCTCGACCGCTCGTGGGTGCTCGCCGCGCTGACCGAGGTGCCGGTCGGCGAGCAGGCGCGCCCGTGACCCGCTGGGGGCTGGTCGGCTTCGGCGAGGCCGGCCGGGTCATCGGCGGCGCGCTGGCCGCCTCCGGGGTCGACCTGGCGGTGCACGACCGCGCGCTGGGCGACCCCGACCGCGGCCCGGGACTGGCCGAGGCGGTCCGCGCGGCGGGTGCCCGGCCGGTGCCGGACGTCGGCGGGCTCGCCGACCGCGACGTCGTCCTGTCGCTGGTCACCCCGGCCACCGCCCTGGCCGCGGCCGAGGCGTTCGCGCCCGCCGCACGGGACGGCGTCCTCTACCTCGACCTGAACTCCACCGCGCCGCAGGTGAAGGAGGCCGTGGCCGCCGCGCTGCCCGCCGCCCGGGTCGTCGACGGGGTGATGACCGGCGGGGGCATCCGGCTCGACGGCAGCCGCATCCCGATCTCGTTGGCCGGGCCCGACGCCGGCGCGGCGGCCCGGCTGCTGTCCGGCGCCGGCTTCACCGCGGCCGTCGTCGGTGAACGGGTGGGCGCTGCCGCCGCGCTGAAGATGCTGCGCAGCGTCGTGGTGAAGGGCCTCGAGGGGCTCTGGACCGAGGCGCTGCTGGCGGCGGCGGAGCTCGACGTCGTGGAGCCGCTGCTGGCCATGGTCGAGGAGACGCTGGACCGCTGGCCCACCCGCGACTTCGCCACGATGCTCGTCACCACCCACGTCGGGCACGCCGGCCGCCGGCAGGTCGAGGCGCGGATGGTGCGCGACACCGTGGCCGGCACCGGCGTGGCGCCGTTGATGTCGGCCGCGCTGGTGGCCCGCCAGGAGCACACCGCGCGGGGGCTCGAGCAGGCCGGCCGGCGGCCGGGAGAGGTGCCGGCGACCCTGGCCGAGGCGCTGGAGGTGCTGCGCGCACTGCCCGGCTGAGCCGCGACGTCCCCGTGGGTCGGTCCTCGTCCGCCGGTGCTGCGGAGGCTGCTGTCCGGCGCTCCTGGGCTCCGGTTCCGCAGCTGAGTGCGGGTTCTGGTGACGGGGCTCGACGTTTGTCCTGGTCGCAGGCGAGGCAGTTCGGCGGAGCATCGGATCGCCTGGT
>NZ_NVPT01000083.1 GCF_002802985.1 Geodermatophilus chilensis
CCGGGCGAACCGTCACACCCTCATGCCAGTCTCACGCCCGCGCGGGCCAAGAACCCCGACGACGACACAAACGATCATCGCCGTGAAAGATCCGGGTTAATGATCTTTAGTCGACCGCTGCCTGCAACGCTAGCCGGCCAGGCGCTACCTGGACGCAGCCGAGCTTCTCGACGACCTCCCTGACAGCGTCAGGACGACGGAAGCAGCTCAGGAAAGGCGATTAGCGTGAGCTCTCGCCCCTCCTCCAGCGCATCAACACCTACCTGATGCGTTGGGCTGGCCGAAAGTACAAACGGCTGCGTTCCTATCGTCGTTTCAAGGCGTGGTGGTTCGGGATCATCGATCGAGATCCCGAACTGTTCGCACGCTGGCGCTGGGTCCGCACATTCGCCGGATTGCGATGAGAAGAGCGGAGTGACGGGAGACTGTCACGCTCCGTTCTGTGGGAGCCCGGGGGTGAAATTCCCCCGGGCTACCCGACAGCCTGCGGGATGGCGGATTGGCAATAGAGAGCGAACCGTGGCCAGTCGCTGTGGACGCGTAGTACTGCTTCGTTTGGTCGGCGCTCGGGTGTGGGTGTCGATATGGGAGCCGCAGACGAGGTCTCGGCGAACGGTACGGCGGGTCTACTCACGGCGTCCGTTCCTGACCGGGGAAGGTGGGCCGCTCAGACGCCGTGCCGCCCCACGTCACCACGGCCGGGCCCCGGCAGCAACGCTGCCGGGGCCCCGTCTTGCAAGGACCAGCTCAGTGCGCGGACGGCGCCACGGTGGCTCGGTACTGCCGCCAGCCGCCGTGCTCAGTGATGTCCGGGTGCTCCTCGGCCATCTCCCGGGCGTAGAGGATGCCCGGCACGACGCGGCCGTCGATGAGTTCGACCGGACCCCGGTACAGGCCCGGCGGCTCGCCCTCGATGACCTTCAGCAGCACGTCGAGCGGCACGTGGTACAGCTCGCCGGAGATCGACGCACCCTGCTCGCCGTCGTTGACCCGGTACATGCCTGGGTGCACGTCGCCGATGGTGTGCACCCGGTACTTGGGCGCGGTCGCCGTCTCCTCCAGCAGCTCCGCGCCGGCCAGGTTGGCGTGCAGCTCCAGGCCCCGCATGAGGGTGCCGTTGACGAACAGCAGCTCGTCGTCCAGCACCCCGTCGTCCTCCTTGCGCCCCCGCCAGCCGAAGGCGGCGAGGATCAGGGCGAGGAACGCGTATCCCAGGGTGACTCCCGGCGAGGCGTTGAACCCCACTTCGTAGGCGTTGATCAGGCCGACGAACGACAGCGCCGCCCCGACCGCTGCGGTGATCGCCGCCGCGTACATCTTGCGGTCGATCACGAAGCAGGCGATGGCCCCGAGCACGATGCCGACGAGCACGGCCCCCTGGCCCAGCAGCTTGAGCCCGTCGTAGACCACGCCGTTGTCGACCAGGGTGGCGACGCCGACGGTGGCGGCATCCGTGCCCGCCGCAGCCAGCGCATTGTCGATCTGCCCGGTCGCCCACTCCGCGAGGCTGGGCAGCATCGCGAGCACGATGGCCGGTGCGTACCGGCGCGCGCTCACGTTGAACGCCTGCGCGCCGATGACGAGGCCGATGTAGAGCAGCACGGGCACCAGCGCCTGCATCGGGAAGACCGCCAGGAACGTGCCGACCAGCCCGGTGAAGCAGACGACGGCGACCACGATCCCGGTGACCAGCGAGTACCCGATCCGCCCGCCGACCTGCTTCCAGCCGGGGTGGCCGATGTAGACCGCCGGCGGGAACGGTGAGCCCAGGAACGAACCGATCACCGCGCCCAGCCCGTCGGCCGAGAGCACCTGGCGGACCGAGTAGCGGTCACCGGCCGCGGCCGCCGACTCGACGTTGGTCATGCCCTCGGTGAAGTTGTAGATACCGAGCGGGATGGCCGAGGCCAGCAGCGGAGCGATGTCCTGCAGGCCGGTCAGGACGTCGCCGGACGGGAACGGCAGCCGCAGCGCGAGGTCGGAGATCGACTCGGCGACCGCGCTTGGCTGCAGGATCCCCGACCAACCGGCCAGCACGCCGATCCAGGCCACCGCCGTGGCGACCAGGACGGCGAGCAGCCCCACCGGGGCGTCGAACGGCATCTTCCGGCTGCCCAGCCAGCCGACCAGGATGAACGCCAGCGCGATGAACGCGATCCACGGCGCCTGCCACATCTGGGCGGCCGGGCTCATCGAGATGAAGGTGATCGAGATGCCCGCGAGTGCGCCGAGCAGCGCCGCCCGCGGCGTCCACCGGCGGATCCACGGACCGAAGACCGCGCCGAGCAGCACGATGCAGCCGATGATGAACGCCCACGCCAGGCCCGCCCGCCACGCGGTGAGCGCATCCCCGGTGGCCAGCAGCACCGGCAGCATGACGACGAACACCACGATGAACGTATGCGGCACGCTCGGCCCGTAGGGCAGCGCGGTCACGTCGCCGCGCCCCTCGCGCTTGGCCAGCCGCCGGGCCAGGAACGCGTACCAGATGTTGCCCAGGGGCAGGGCGATGCCCAGCGCGGGCAGGATGCGCCCGTACACCGTGTCGGCCGGGATCTGCACCACGGCCAGGCACAGCCCCGTCAGCACGATCACGTTCAGCAGCACGTTGGTGCCGAGGCCGAACAGACCGTTCCAGTCGCCCTTCACCCACCACTTGGGCGCGCCCGCGCTCATGGCCGTCGCTCCGCGCTTCCCGCTCATTCCGGGTTCTCCGTCCGTACGGAGGACTGCTCCAGCGCGTCCAGCAGGTCGGCGGACGTGCCGACCCAGCCGACGATGCCGCCCTGGGCGGCGAACATCGCCAGCGCGGCGGCGTGGAACTCCGGGAAGTAGGACCCGGTGCAGTCGGACAGGACGAGCGACTCGAAGCCGCGGTCGTTGGCCTCCCGCACCGTTGACTGCACGCACACCTCCGTGGTCACGCCGGTGACCACGAGCGAGGTGATGCCGCGGGCCCGTAGGATCGTCTCCAGGTCCGTGGCGTAGAACGAGCCCTTGCCGGGCTTGTCCAGCACCACCTCAGCCGGCTGCGGGGCCAGCTCCGGCACGATCTCGTGACCGGCCGAGCCGCGGACGAGCAGCCGGCCCATCGGGCCCTCCTCGCCGATTCGCAGCGACGGGTTGCCGCGGTCGCGCTTGGCCGGAAACAGATCGGTGAGGTCGGGGCGGTGCCCCTCCCGCGTGTGGATGACCGTCCAGCCGCGCTCCCGGAACGCCGACAGCACTGCCTGGGTCGGCGCGATGGCGCTGCGCAGCCGGGAGACGTCGTTGCCCAGCGACTCCCCGAAGCCGCCGGCCTCGAGGAAGTCCCGCTGGAAGTCGATGCACAGCAGGGCGACGTGCCCGGGATCGAACACGAACGGATGCGGTTCAGCCTGGACCTTGATCATGGAGTTCTCCTGATGACTCACCGGGCGGCTCCCGGGGACGCGGCGGGATCCCCGTCGCATGTGGTGATGTGCGTCCCGGCCTCGCCGGCGAGGGCCTCGCGCAACCGCGGCAGGGACGTGATGACGGCGCGGTGCCCGCCGTTGGACAGGAACTTCAGCGCCGACTCGACCTTCGGGCCCATCGACCCGGGCGGGAACTCGCCGGCTTCGAGGTGTCCGCGCATCTCGGTCGCGCTCACCTCAGCCAGGGCGCGCTGGTCGGGGGTGCCGAAGCCGACGAACACCTGGTCCACGCCGGTCACGAGCACCAGCGTGTCGACGTCGACCGTGGCGGCCAGGACGGCGGAGGCGCGGTCCTTGTCGATGACCGCGTCCACACTCTGCCACCCCTGCTCGGTCCGGACGACGGGGATGCCCCCACCGCCGGCGGCGATGACGACGGCCCCGAGGGTCGCCAGCCCGCGGATCTGGTCGGCCTCCAGGATCCGCTGCGGATGCGGGCTGGGCACCACGCGGCGGAAGACACCCGCCGACGTCTCGGCCACCGACCACCCTTCCTGCGACGTGCGCAGCCGCGCGACCTGGGCCGTCATGGCCGATCCGATGGGCTTGGCCGGCGCGGAGAAGGCCGGGTCGGCCGGGTCGATCTCCGCGTGGGTCAGCACTCCCACGGCGCGCGTGGTCAGACCGCGGCGCTCCAGCGCCGTGTCGATCGCCACCGCGAGCAGGTGCCCGATCCCGCCCTGCGAGTCGGCGACGGCGAGCCACAGCGGCAGGTCGGGCAGGCCCTCGATGCCGGCCTCCGGGGCCACCAGCTCGCCCCGGCGCAGGATGAATCCGACTTGGGGCCCGTTGCCGTGGCTCACCAGCACCGTCCAGCCGTCGGCCACGAGGTCGGCGATCTGGTCGGCGAAGGCGGCGGCCCGCTCCTGCTGCAGCGGGACCGAGCCCGGCTCGCCGTCGATCACCAGCGCGTTGCCGCCGATGGCCACCAGTGCGGTGCGGTTCACCGGGCGCCGTCCCCTCGTGCCTGCCGCGCCTCGTGCAGCGCGACCACGGCCTGCCCGAAGACCTCCGCGGGTGCGCTGACGATGCCCGCCCCGATCTGGCCCACCCCCGCCTGCTTGTGCGCGATGCCGGTGTTGATCACGGGCAGGACGCCGGTGTCGAGCACCCGCAGCACGTCGATCCCACTCGGGCTTCCAGCGAAGTTCAGCGGGGGCAGCGGGAAGGCAGGGTGTGGCGCGAGCGTGATGCGCCGCATCGATCGGGTGGTGGCGAGGGCGTCGTCCGGCGTGCCCCCGACGAACCGGGTGATCGCCGGCGAGGCCGCCATCGCGAAGCCGCCGATGCCGAGGGTCTCGGTGATCGCGGAGTCGCCGAGGTCGGGGTTGGCGTCCTCGATGCCGTAGCCGGGGAAGAACAGCCCGTCCGCCGGGCCGACGGGAGCCGTGAACCACCGCTCGCCCGTGCCGGCCACCCGGAGGCCGAACTCGACGCCGTTGCGCGCCATGGCCGTGACCAGCGTCGAGTGCTCGATCCCGACCGCCGCGTCGAGGGCCAGCTTCGCCCCCGCCATCGACAGGTTGAGCGCAAAGTGGTCGTTGCCGGCGAGGAACTCCAGCACCTCGATGCCGCTCGGAAGCCCGGCGAGGACCGGGGCCAGGCGACGGGTCAGCAGGCTCGTGGCGGCCACGTTGCGGTTGTGCCCCTCGTCGCCCATCGCCAGCGCCTGGCTGAACAGGGCCGTCACGTCGACCGGCCCCCCGCCACGGAGGGCTTCGTCGAACACCGGGCCGAGGACGTCGCGCATCCACGCCAGGCGGGTGATGACCTCGTCGTCGAAGGCGCCGAAGCGCAGCACCTTGCCCAGCCCTTCGTTCAGCGAGGCGAAGGCCTGGCGGTCGCCGTCCTCGACGACGAACACCGGCATGGACGGCGCCAGGACGCCGGCCATCGGCCCGACCGCACTGGCGTGGTGGCAGGGGGAAACGGCAATCTGCCCGGAGCGCAGCCGCGCCTCGGCGTCCTCGGCGTCCGAGGCCCAGCCCTCGAACAGCGCGGCACCGATCAGGGCGCCGAGCATCGGGCCGCACATGCGCGCCACCTCGATCGGCGGGCCGGCGTGGAGGAGCGTCCTCCCGTCGGCGATGCCCGGGACCACCTCGCGGGCCGGGCGGACCCGCACCAGCCGCGGGCGGACGGCGTGGACGGCGGCGACGGCACGCGCATTGGCCTGCTCGGTCACCTCGTCGTCCAGACCGGTCGCCAGGCGGGCCAGGTCGGCGTCGCCGAATGCCGGCGGGCGCCAGTCGAGCTGGACGACGTCGGCGGCGGGCACGCCCTCGACGATGAGCGGCAGCCCGGCGTTGAGAACCCGGACACCTCCGGTGATCATGCGGTCTCCTGACGGTGCAGCAGGGTGGGGTCGGTGGGCAGCGAGCCGGTGGCACGAACGACGGCGTAGCGGGCCGCGGCGGCGTTCGACGGGTACAGGACGACGCCGGCCTCCCGCAGGATGCGCCGCTGCGCCTCGATGTCCTGCGGGTCGGCGGCAGTGCCGCACACGGACCCGGCGACGACGAGCTCGCGGCCGTCCGCGGCCGCGGCGCCGCGGGCCCCGCGCACCGCCTCGGCCAGCGGCGTGGCCGGATCGGGGCTCGCGCCGTGCCCGAGGACGAGGTCCACGAGCACCAACGCGACGTCGGGGTCGGCGCCGGCCCGGGCGACCCGGTCGACCCGCGCCGACGGGTCGATCATGGGGTGCGGACGGCCGGCGGTGTACTCGTCGTCCCCGAGGTCCAGCACCTCGGCGGGCACGCCGGCCCGGCCGAGCACCACCTTCGTCTCCGAGGCGAGCGTTCCGCCGGTGTAGAGACCGAGGACGCCACCGGACAGCGGCGCCGCCGCGTCCTCGTCGACGGCGACGTCCGCGATGGCCAGGGGCGTGCCGGCGAGCGCGGCCGCCGCGGCGGCCCCGCCCTCCAGCGTGCCGCGCACGACGACCGGCCCGTCCGCGTCCTCTGCGCCGAGCAGGCAGGCCACCACCGGCTTGCCGAGCCCGGCGAGCCGGGCCAGCAGCCGGTCGGCGACCTCGGGGGCCGGCGGCTTGGAGACCAGGACGACGATCTCGCTGGCGTCGTCCGTCGCGACCAGGTCCAGCGCCAGCTCGGTCATGAGGCCGCCGACATCCGCCGAGAGGTCCCGGCCGCCGACGCCGATCAGCTGGGAGATGCCCGTGCCGGCGTCGTCCAGCAGGCAGGACACCTCCTGCGCGCCGGTGCCGGAGGCGGCGACGATTGCGACCGGCCCGGGGTGCACGACGTTGGCGAAGCCCAGCGGGACGCCGTCGAGGATCGCCGTGCCGCAGTCCGGCCCCATGAGCAGCAGCCGCCGGTCGACCGCCAGCCGCTTGAGCCGCACCTCGTCGGCCAGCGGCACGTTGTCGGAGAAGCAGAAGACGTGCAGCCCGCGGCGGAGCGCTGACTCGACCACGGCAGGCGCGTAGGGGCCCGGGGTCGAGACGGTGACGAGCGTGGCGTCCGCCGCGGCGGCCAGCCCCTCCCGCACCGTCTGCGGGGCCACCTCTTCCCTCGGGCCGCCGCTCTGCTCGGTGGCGGTGAGGCCAGCGGTGGCCGCCTCCAGGGCGTCGCTCGCCGTCTGTTCGTCCTGCGCGCGGACGACGAGCACGAGGTCGTCGGGGGCGGCGGTCAGGTCGGGCGGCAGCATCGCCGAGCGACCCAGGATCTCCAGGTTGCCCGGGGTGGCCATCACGGCTCCGGCGCGGACCACCCCCTCCCGCTTCTCGATGCTCGACGCGAGCGCCATCAGGGCGACCGAGTCCCGGTACAGGCGAGGGAAGACCTTGGCCTGCAGCGTCTCGGTGTCGGGTGAGCTCATGCGCTCCTCCTGTGTTCGGGGTCTGGGGTCGAGGGGGCCTGGTGGTCCGGTCGGCGCAGCAGCCGGGCCAGCGCGGACGACGTCCCGGTGGCGAGGTCGATGCCGGAGGTGGCTCCCCAGCCGCGGGCGGCGGCCACGGCAGCGGGCACCGCCGCCGGATCGGCCAGCGCGGCCACCGTCCGCTGCACGTGCTCGGCGTACTGCCCGGCGAGCGCCGCGGTCAGGTCGTGCCGGGCGATTGCCGTCGTCCGGGCGAGCAGGGGGCGCAGCCGGGCACCGAGTGCGTCTCGCGCGACGCGGGTGACTGCCTCGTCGACGAGCGACCCGGCCGCCGCGTCGAGCCCGGCGAGGACGCCGACGATCACGTCGTCACCGGCGGGTGTCGCGCCGGGGCCGACGCCGACCAGGCGGGAGAGCAGGCGTGCGATGCGCCGGTCGTCGCGGGCGAGCGCGGCGCGCGACAGCGGTCCGGCCAGCGCGCGCACCGGTCGGGGGTCCATGGCTGCGCCGGCCGGGGCAGCCCCGTTCTCGGCCCGGAGCAGGGCCGTGAACAGCTCCACCGCCTCCGGGCGGACGGCGATCGGCCCGATCTGCAGATCGACCGTGGCGATCGCGGCCGCGGGGATGGCCGACCATGCGTCCAGGTTCACGTCGAGAGCAGCGGATCCCGTCGTCGCGCCCAGCCGGCGGGCGAGCGCGCCGAAGTCGTCGTCGTCCGGCACGCAGACCCCGCCCGCCACGAGGCCGCGCCGCCGGGACGTCAGCGCCATCAGGCGTGCGGCCGCGTCGTCAGACCCAGCGGAGAGGATGATGGCGGACTGTCCGACATGGACGATGCACCAGGCCCGCGCCACCGCCCACGGGCGGGGGCCGGTCGGGACGCGGACCCGCTGGGGAGCCGCGAGATGCACGCTCGGCACGGTGCGAATCTAGGCACGGCGGGGTCCGGTTGGCAGCGTCCGGATCGGACCGGATTTCGGCAGGCAGATGTCCTTTTCGGACAGGAGGAGGTCGGTGTGAGCACGGTGACCGTGCGGGAGGTCATGACCCTGGCGCCGCTGAACGGGGCATATGTACTCGCCGGTGAGGATGGGCTGGACCGCGTGGTGTCCGGGGCGAACGTCATGGAGGTCCCCGACATCGAGTCCTACGTCGAGGAGGGGGAGCTGCTGCTGACCACCGGCTACCCCGTCCACGAGCGCCCGGAGCGGCTGGTCGAGATGCTGCCGGCCCTGGCCGCCCGGGGGCTGGCCGCGCTGGCGATCAAACCGCTCAGGTACCTCGAGCGACTGCCCGACCGGCTCGTCAGCGAGGCCGACCGCCTGCGGTTCCCCGTGCTCGTTCTGCCGGACCGGACCTCGTTCAACGAGGTCATCGGCGCCGTGCTCGCCGTCGTGCTGGCGGAGTACGGTGCCGATCCCGGTGGCGCGGAGGTCATCCGCGAGCGGTTGACCGGGGTGGCGCTCACCGGCGGGGGCCTCGAGGAGATCGCCCGCACCCTGGCGGTGACTCTCGACCGCGAGGTGACGATCGTCGACCAGGAGGACGTCGTGCTCGGGCAGGGAACGCCCCGCAACCGGCCGGACGACGACTCGGCTGACGGGCGGGAGCCGGCGAAGCCCTGGACCTTCTCGATCACGGTCGCCGGTGCCCAGCGTGGGCGAATCCTGGTCGGGGGGGCCGGCGAGCCGACGCTGGGACAGCGGCGGTTGGTCCGCCAGTCGTGCTTCGCGGCGGGCATGCACATCGCCCAAGCCATGGCCAGCCTTGAGCTGGACCGGCGGCTGCGGGTGCTCTTCCTGGAGGAGCTGGTGACCGGGCCCAGCATCGACGAGCCCATGCTCCGCCAACGGTCCCGGCTGTTCGGCTGGGACCTCACAGGAGAGCACGCCGTGCTCCTGGCCCGGTGCTCCGCGGAGCTGTCCGATGCGGAGATCACCGGCGCGGCCCAGCGGGCGCTGCCCGCAGGCTCGCTGGTGTGGTCGCGCGGGCAGGAGGTCGTGGCCGTGGTGCCGGTCGAGGACCGGCGACCGGACCGAGGGCGCTCACCCGCCCGTCAGGCGCTGGAGGATCGGTGGCGCCAGGCCCTGCTCGAGCTCGGGCCGGACCGCGTGGTCGTTGCCGTGGGCTCGACCGCCCAGGGGCCGCAGGACCTCGCGGCGAGCCACACGTCGGCTCGTGAAGCGCTGCGCATCGCACGGTCGACAGGGCGGGACGTCGTCCGCAACGACGAGCTGATGCTGGAGCGCCTGCTGCTCGCCGTCCCGACCGTTCTGCTCCAGGAGTTCGTGCAGCGGGAGATCGGTTCCCTGATGGCGCACGACGCGGAGGTGGGCGGCGATCTGTGCGCCACGCTGGCGGCCTACTTGGGCGTGGGCAACGGCGCAGAGGCCGCGCGGCGGCTGTTCGTCCACTACAACACGGTCAAGCACCGGCTGTCCCGTATTGCCGACCTGACCGGAGCAGACCTGCACGACCCGCGCGCCCGGTTGAGGCTGGCCCTCGCGCTCGAGGTGCGCACGCTGCTGTAGCCGGGCTCTTGCTGGTTCACGCAGCACGCCCCACGCCGACGGGCATGGCACAGGAGCCTGCTGGGTGGCCGGATGCCGAGCATCGCGCGTTCAACGTCCGGATGAACGAGAAGGACATCGAGTACTACGTCGAGAAGACCGCCGAGGCGCAGGCTGCACTGGTCCTCCTCCAGGGGTACGTGCCCGAGGTCCGATCCCAGATCACGGCGATTGGGAGCCGGAGGCTGACGAACCAGCTCTCAAGGCCGCTGCATCCCTCGGGCGCCCGGAGTCTGACGGGAAAGCCGGCGGTGCACGTTAGCTCCCGGTCGTCAGTGAGCGGTGAAGTCCGGTTCCAGGGCGTCCGTGACCCGCCGGGGGTTGCCCCGCAGGGCGACCTCGGCGAACTGCCACAGGATCGCTCCGGTCGGCGCGTGGACGACCATGTCATGGCGCAGCGGCATCTGTAACACGAGGCCCCCGGACGGGGTCTTCCGCCACCGGGGAACGCCGGGAGCTAGCAGTCGAGTGACGGGAACAGGGTGCAGCGAAGCGATTTCGGACGGTTGTCGGACGGGGCGCTGATCGCCGGGCGGGGCGACGACTACCGGCGTGATGACGTATCCGCTCGAGGTCACGAAGTCGTCAAGAAGGCCGAGGACATCGCCAGCGGAGCCGTGCACACCCGTCTCCTCGCCCAGTTCGCGCAGCGCGGTGCCGCTGACGTGCTCGTCCCCGTCGACCTTTCCTCCGGGGAGGGCCCACTGGCCGGGGTTCAGGCCACGCCGCACCCGCTTGATGAGCAAGACATGGGCCTCGTGACGGCGGTCGAGCAGAGTCACGGCGACGGCCGCTCGCCGTGCGGAAGGGGCGCGGGTGGCCTCCGTCCGCTCCCAGGCGGTCAGACGCTCGCGAATGTGCCCGCGCCAGGAGGCGACGTCACCGACCGTGCCAGCGAGGTGCGCGGTCATCGGCCGGCACCCGCGAGAGCGTCGGGGTCCAGGCTGAGCTCACGGTCGACTATGCCCACGAGCAGCTCGCGCATCTTGTCGATGGTCATGCCGGGAGCACCGGTGAGCACCTGGATCGCCGCGCCGTCTGTGGCCGACGTCAGGTGACGGGCGAACAGCGCCGGATCGACGTCGCGAAAGATGCCCTGTTCCTGGCCGCGGCGCACGATACGGACAACGGTCTCGATCCAACGGGCGTAGAAGGCGTTGTGCATCGCACGCAGCGGGGGATTGAGTGCGGCCTCTGCCCAGAACTGTAGCCAGATCGACCACTCGTCGCGGATCTGGCCGCCGACGGGCAACTGCATCTCGATCAGGGCCAGGAGCCGCTTGCGCGCGTCCTTGATGGGGCGGAGCTGGGCGCCCTGCCGTGCGAACGCCGCGTCGACGCTGTAGCGCAGCGCTTCCCGCAGGACGTCGTCCTTGCCGGGGAAGTAGTAGTGGACGGCCCCGGTGCTCGTGCCGCACAGGCGGGCGATGTCCTGTACCCGGACGTGGTGGTAACCCCGTTCGGCGACGAGTCGCCAGGCCGCCTCAAGGATCGCCTGGCGGCGCTCCTCGCCCCGTTGGTTCTCGACGCCTTCCCCCACGGTTGCTCCTCACGTCGCACGCATGCCGGTGGCTGCGAGTGCGCCCAGCATGACGAAGACCTGACTGAGGAGTCAATCGCTCCATGGGCTTTTGGGGTGCTGCGACCGCGCTCTCCCAGCAGAGAGCCGGGGGTTGACAAGTGAGCCGGGCCACCATCAGGGTGACGTCTGACCGACGCGTCAGTCAGCTTTGGTGTGACGCTCCCGCCCCCCTCTCCAGGCAGGTGGCCCATGATCTTTGGACCGTCCCGGCGGCAGATTCGCGGCGTCGTAGCCGTCGCGGCCGCCGCAGCCATGCTCCTCGCCTCGACCGCGTGCTCGCCAGGAACGGCGTCCACCGATGGCGCACAGGACTCGGGCACACCGCAGGCTGGCGGAACGCTCCGTGTCGGGATCGTCGGAGGTTCGGCCAAGGACAGCCTGGATGCCCACAGCCCGGTGACGCACCCGGACGAGGCCCGGGTCATCCAGCTCTACGACACCCTCGCGACCTACGACGCCGACCACCAGCTCGAGATGGCGCTGGCCGAGGACATCACGCCGTCCGAGGACGCGACGACGTGGACGGTGACCTTGCGGGAGGGCCTGAAGTTCAGCGACGGCAGCCCCATCCGCGCCGAGGACGTGGTCTTCACCTTCCGACGCATCACCGACCCGGCAGACCCGAAGTCGGGCGCCGCCGGCCTGGCACTGCTCGACCGCGATCGCCTCGCGGCCACCGACGCGCGGACGGTCACCTTCCCCTTCACCAAGCCGCTCGCCACGTTCCCGGACGCGGTGGCCCAGTACAGCAACGGCATCGTCCCGGAGGGATACGACCCCACCGCGCCGGTCGGCTCCGGTCCTTTCATGTTGCAGAGCTTCGACCCGGGGTCCCAGAGCACTTTCGTACGCAACCCGCACTACTGGCGGGCTGAGCAGCCCTACCTGGACGAGATCACGATCATCGACTTCCCCGACGACACCGCGCGGGTGAACGCGCTGCTCGGCGGGCAGGTCGACGCGATCGACCAGCTGCCTCTGAGCCAGATCGAGGTCATCAAGGCGAACCCAAACCTGCGGGTGCTGGAATCGGAGACCGGGTCGTGGATCCCGTTCACCATGCGGATCGACCAGGCTCCGTTCGACGACCCGCGGGTGCGCGAGGCGTTCCGCCTCATGGTCGACCGCGAGGAGATGGTGCAGCAGGTGCTCGGTGGGCACGGCACCGTCGGCAACGACATGTATGGCCGCTTCGACCCCTGCTACCCGGACGACATCCCGCAGCGCACGCAGGACATCGACCGTGCCAAGGAGCTGCTCGCCGAGGCCGGCCAGAGCGATCTCACGGTGGAGTTGGTGACCTCACCGGTCGCAGCCGGACTGGTGGAGGCCGCTCAGGTGTTCGCCGAGCAGGCGAAAGAAGCAGGCGTCACGGTGGACGTCCGCAAGGTCGACCCGGGCGAGTTCTACGGGGACCAGTACCTCCAGTGGACCTTCGCGCAGGACTTCTGGTTCACCCGTGACTACCTGCCGCAGACCGCGGCCGGCAGCGTGGAGGGCGCTCCCTACAACGAGACCCACTGGTCGAACCCCGAGTGGGCCGCGCTGGTGGAGGAGGCGAGCGCGACCGTCGACGAGGAGGCGCGCTGCGACCTGATCGCGCAGGCGCAGCAGATCGAGTACGACCTCGGCGGCTACATCATCTGGGGCTTCCCCAACAGCGTCGACGCTCACACCGCCGCGGTCCAGGGCCTGGTGCCGGACAAGAGCGGGATCCCGTTGACCTCCTTCGGATTCCGCAGTGTCTGGCTGAACAACTGATCGGAGCTCCTCGTGCGTCGCATGCTGCTCAAGCGCTGCCTGTTCGGCCTTGTCACCCTGCTGGTCGTCTCGTTCGTGGTATTCCTGGCCACGCAGGCGCTGCCCGGTGACGCGGCTCGCGCGATCCTCGGTCGGGAGGCCACGCCGGAACGGCTGGCCGCCCTCCGGGAGCAGCTGAACCTTGAGGGGTCGCTGCCGAGCCAGTACCTGAACTGGCTCGGCAGCCTCCTCCAGTTCGATCTGGGCACGTCCCTGGCCGCCAAGCAGCCGGTGACGGGGATGATCGGGCCCACGCTCGTCAACTCCAGCGTCCTGATGCTGTCCGCGGCGGTCGTGGCCACACCCCTGGCCATCGTGATCGGGACCTGGAGCGCCCTCAAGAAGGACAGCGCGGTCGACCACGCCACCGGGATCGTCACCCTGGTGCTGGCCGCCCTACCAGAGTTCGTGGTCGGGATCCTGCTGGTCCTGCTGCTGTCCACCGGGCTGTTCCACTTGCTGCCGGCTGTCTACGTCGGCACGCCTGGGCAGCAGGTCTGGAACGACCCGGCACAGCTGGTTCTCCCCGCACTGACTCTGGTCCTCGCGGTCCTGCCGTACATCGTGCGGATCATGCGGGCCACGATGCTGGAGGTGCTGGACAGCGAGTACGTCCAGCAAGCCCGGCTCAAGGGTGTGCCGGAACGGACGGTCATCATCCGGCACGCGCTGCCCAACGCAGTCGGCCCGGTCGCGCAAGTGATCGCATTGCAGCTGGCCTGGCTGGTCGGCGGGGTCGTCATCGTCGAGTACCTGTTCCGCTTCCCCGGGGTCGGGTTCCAGCTCATCGACGCGGTGGCCAACCGCGACCTCCCCCTGGTGCAGGCCCTCGTCCTGGCCATCGCCCTGTTCTACGTCGTGGTGAACCTGCTCGCCGACGTCGTCACGCTCGCTGCCAACCCGAAGGTGAGGACAGCCCGATGAGCGCAGTTCCTGTCGACATCGCCGCGGCCCCAGCGGCGCCGACCGTGCCGGTGCAAGGCAAGATCGGACTGCTGCGCCGGGCCCTCCAGCGCAAGCGCACCTGGATCGGTCTGGTGCTCAGCCTGCTGGTCCTGCTGGTCGCCTTCCTGGGGCCGTTCCTGACCCCGCACTCACCGACCGCCTTCGTGGCGCCCCCGTTCACCCCGGCCGGCTCCGAGGCGGCCGCGTTCGGTACCGACATTCTCGGCCGCGACGTGCTCTCCCGCTTCCTCGCCGGGGGACGAACCCTGATGGTCCTGGCGCTGCTGGCCACCGCTGTCGGCGTCGGCCTCGGTGCGGCCATCGGCGTGATCGCCGCGTACCTCCGCGGGTGGGCCGACGAGGTGCTCATGCGCACCGGCGACGTCGCGCTGGCCTTTCCGCAGATCGTGCTCGCCCTGCTGTTCCTGTCGATCATCGGGCCGAAGCTCTGGCTGCTCGTCCTGATGGTGGCCCTGGGTCACCTGCCCCGCGTGGCGCGTGTGGTCAGGGGGGCGGCCCTCTCGGTGGTGGAACGCGACTTCGTGAGGGCCGCCGAATCGGTCGGCATCCCACGCTGGCGGATCATGCTCGGCGAGATCGTTCCCAACATCAGCAGCACCCTCGCCGTCGAGTTCGGCCTCCGGCTCACCTACTCCATCGGCCTGGTCGCCGGCCTGAGCTTCCTGGGCCTGGGGCTGCAGCCGCCCACCGCGGACTGGGGTCTCATGATCAACGAGAACCGCATCGCCCTCACGGTGCAGCCATGGGCGGTGATCCTGCCGGTCATCGCCATCGCCGTCCTCACCGTCGGCACCAACCTCGTCACCGACGGCCTGGCCAAGGCCGCCGTCGGCAGCGACTCGGGGGTCCGGGCATGACCGCCTCGGCCGCCCCCGCCTGTCCCACGCTGGTCGTCGACCGGTTGAAGATCGTCGGCGTGCCCTCGATGGCAGTGATCATCGACGAGATTTCCCTCGAGGTCCGGCCCGGGGAGATCCTCGGCGTCGTCGGTGAGTCCGGCTCCGGCAAGACCACGCTCGGCCTGGCGCTGCTCAACTACTGCAAGTCGGGCACCCGGGTCGACGACGGGTCCGTCACCGTGGGGAACGAGGACCTGGCGAAGCTCGACTGGCGGGCGGTCCGCCAGTTGCGAGGGCGGACCGTCGCCTACATCCCGCAGTCGCCCGCATCCGCCCTCAACCCCGCCCTGCGCATCGGCACTCAGCTCCAGGAGTGCCTCAGCGGCAGCGCGGAGACGGTGCTCAGCCGCGTCCGCGAGGTGCTGCGAGAGGTGGCCCTGCCCGACGACGACGCGTTCCTCCAGCGCTACCCGCACCAGCTCTCCGGCGGACAGCAACAGCGGGTCGCGATCGCGATGGCCTTCGTGGCCCGGCCCGCGCTGATCGTCCTGGACGAGCCGACGACGGGACTCGACGTGAGCACCCAGGAGCACGTGCTGCGAACGGTCCGCGACATGTGCCTGAACTACCGCTGCGCCGCGGTGTACATCAGCCATGACATGGCCGTGGTCGCCGAGCTCGCCGACCGGATCGCGGTGATGTACTCGGGCCGTGTCGTGGAGATCGGCGACACGGCCGACGTCCTCGCCGATCCCCGCCACCCCTACACCCGCCGGCTGCTGCTCGCGGTGCCCGACCTCGAGGCCCGTCGCCCCATGCTGGGCATCCCCGGCCACGCCCCCTCCCCCTTGGCGCGACCGACGGGGTGCGCCTTCGCGCCGCGCTGTCCCATGGCCGAGGAACACCACGCCACCGAGGCGCCCGCACCGGTCGACGTGGGCCCGCGGCACACGGTGCGCTGCCACAAGGCCCACCTTCGCCTGCCGCCGGTGTCGGTGTCGGAGCTGCCGCGTCCGGTCAGCGCGGCCGCGGCCGGGCAACCGGTGATCGAGGTGCGCTCGCTGCAGGCGGGATACGGCCCCATCCGCGTGCTGCGCGACATCGACCTGTCGGTGCAGGCCGGTGAGTGCGTGGCGCTGCTCGGTGAGTCCGGCTCGGGGAAGACGACGCTCAGCCGCTGCATCGCCGGCCTGCACACCGACTTCACCGGCGAGCTGCTGCTCGATGGGGACCCAGTGCCCGCGAGCAGCTTCAAGCGCAGCCGTGACCAGCGGCGGCGGATCCAGTACATCTTCCAGAACCCGTACGAGTCGCTGAACCCGCGGCGCACGGTGGGGGAACTGATCCTGCAGCCGCTGAGGGCCCTGCACGGCCGGGTGGCCGACCCCGCCGAGGTCGTCGCGCGCGCCCTGGAGCAGGCCTCGTTGCGCCCGGATCACGCCTATCGCTACCCGGCCCAGCTCAGTGGCGGGGAACGCCAGCGGGTGGCGATCGCGCGGGCACTGGCAGCCGAACCCGAGGTGCTCGTCTGTGACGAGATCACCTCGGCGCTGGACGTGTCGGTGCAGTCCTCGCTGGTCGAGCTGCTGCGTCAGCTCCAGTCCAGGATGGGTCTGACGCTGCTGTTCATCACGCACAACATCGCTCTGGTGCGCAACATCGCCCAGCGGGTAGCGGTGCTGGAAGCCGGCCGGATCGTCGAGCTCGGCGCGGTGGAGGACGTCTTCGCCCGGCCCCAGCACGCCTACACCCGCTCCCTCATGCAGGCCACACCCAATTTCCAGCTGCCGCCCGGCCTGCACACCCCGGTGGTCTCGACGGCGACCTCGGACGCCCGATGATCTCGCCGGACAAGCCGAGCTTCCATCCCCAGGCGCTGGCCGGTCAGGTCGTCCTGGTCACCGGTGCGGGCACGGGGATCGGTCGGTCCACAGCCGTCGCCATGACCGCGACCGGTGCACGGCTGGTGCTCGCCGGCCGGCGTGCCGTGCTGCTCGAGGAGACCGCGAGGCTGGTCGAGAAGGCCGGCGGCGAGGCGCTCGTCGTCACTGCCGACGTCCGGGAACCCCAGCAGGTGTCCGCGCTGGTCGACCAGGCGCTGGCCGCCTACGGCCGGGTGGACGTGCTGGTCAACAACGCAGGGGGCCAGTTCCAGGCACCCGCCGAGGAGATCTCCGTCGGCGGGTGGCGCGCGGTCCACCGGTTGTCCGTCGAGGCCGTCTGGAACGTGACCCGCGAGGTTGCGACCCGCAGCATGATCCCCAACCGTCGCGGACTGATCGTCTTCATGGCGTTCTCCCCCCGGCGGGGGATCCCTGGCATGGTCCACGCGACCGCCGCCCGCGCGGCCGTCGAGAACCTCGCCTGCGGGCTGGCCCTGGAGTGGAGCCGCTACGGGATCCGCTCAGTCGCGGTCGCCCCCGGCAGCATCGTCACCGAGGGCCTCGAGCAGTACTCCGCCGAGGCGATCCGCGAGTGGGAGCAGGGCGTCCCCCTCGGCCGGCTCGGTCGCGCCGACGACATCGCCGACGTCATCACGTTCCTGGCCACACCTGCCGCCCGCTACATCACCGGGACCACCGTCGTCGTCGACGGCGGTGCCGACGCATGGGGGTCCGGCCGCCCGGTCCCCCCGAAGGAGCTGGAATGACCCTGACCGATCCCGCCGGCACCGACACGGCGCCGGAGCCCACCGACACGGATCTGACCGCGTTGTTCGGCCCCCGGGCGGTGGCGATCGTGGGCGCCAGCGACGACACCCGGAAGTACGGCAACTGGATCGCCGTGCAGGCGCTCAAGGGGAACCGGCCGGTGCACCTGGTCAACCGCAGCCGCCCCACGGTGCTCGGCCGACCGACGGTGCCCAGCGTGAGCGCGGTCGGCAGCCCCGTGGAGCTCGTGGTGATCGCCGTCCCCGCGGCCGCTTTCGAGGATGCCGTCGGCGACGCCCTCGCCGCCGGCGCCCGCGCCATCGTCGGGATCAGCGCCGGGCTGGGGGAGTCGGGGGAAGCGGGGCTGCGGACCCAGCAGCGGATCACGGCCAAGGTGCGCGACGCTGGCGCACGTCTGCTCGGCCCCAACTGTCTCGGCGTCCTGGACCACACCAGCGGGCTGACTCTGACGTCCAACGACTTCCCCGTCGGCGACATCGGCATCATCTCGCAGAGTGGCAACGTGGCCCTGGAGCTGGCCACGCTGCTGGTCGATCACGAGATGGGCATCTCCCGGTTCGCCAGCCTGGGGAACCAGGCGGACATCGAGGCGGCCGACCTCGTCGACGCCTACGTCAGCCATGACGGCACCCGCGCGATCGCGCTGTACTGCGAGGACTTCCGGGACGGGCGACGGCTGGCGCGGGCGGCGGAGCGCGCCGCGGCCGCGGGCAAGCCGGTCGTGCTGTTGACCGTGGGGGCGACCGACGCATCGGTGCGCAATGCCAGGTCCCACACCGGCGCCATGGTCTCCAGCGGCATCGTCGTGGACGCCGCATGCCGCGCCGCCGGCATGGAACAGGTCTCCTCTCCGGCCCAGATGGCACACCTGTTGCAGGCACTGACCCGCAGCCGGGTGCCGCGCGGGTCCCGCGTCGCCGTGCTGGCCGACGGAGGCGGCCAGGCGTCGATCGCCAGCGACTGCGCCGCGGCTGCCGGCCTGGACGTCGTCGAGTTCCCCGCCGCGGTGCAGGCCGCGGTGGCCGCGGAGCTCCCGCCGACGGCGGCGTCGAGCAACCCGGTGGACGTCGCAGGTGGCGGCGAGCAGGACATCTCCTGCTTCCCCAGGGTCCTGGACCGGTTGACATCGGCCGACGAGATCGACGCGACGCTGCTGAGCGGCTACTTCGGCGGCTACGGCACCTACGGCCCCGAGCTCGCCGCTCGCGAGATCGAGGCCGCCGGGGCGATGGCCGCGTTAGCCGCCGGCCGCTCCGCCGTCGTGGTCGTGCAGACGATGAACTGGCAGTCACCGGCCGCGGCGGCGCTGCGGGCCGGCGGCGTCCCGGTCTACCGGGGCATCGAGGAGGCGTCCTGGGCGCTGGGGCGGCTCGCCCGCCGGCAGGCCACACCGGCCGCCGGCGTGCCGGAGCTGCCGCCCGCGGTCGCGCCGATGACGGCCACCGGGTACCACGCCTCCCGCCGTCTGCTGGCCGACGCCGGCGTCCCCTTCGTCCCGGCCCTCGAGGTGGCCACCCGCGACGAGCTGCTGTCCGCCGCCGCTGATCTCCGGTTCCCCCTCGTGCTCAAGGCGCTCGGGGACGAGCACAAGTCCGACCGGGGCGGTGTGGTCCTCGGCATCCCCGACGAGCAGGCCCTGCTCGTCGCATGGGACGACGTGCAGCAGCGGCTCCGCCCCCCGAGCTGCTCGATCGAGGAGATGGCCGACCTCACGTCCGCGGTCGAGCTCCTGGTCGGCGTGCGGCGCGATCCGAGGTTCGGGCCGATCGTCCTCGTCGGCCTCGGCGGGGTGTTCGCCGAGATCCTGCGGGACGTCCGCTGTGCCCTCGGCCCTGTCACTGCCGCGGGGGCCAGGGCGCTCCTGCTGTCCCTGCGCGGCGCCGCGCTGCTGACCGGTGCGCGCGGACGGCCGCCGGTCGACCTCGACGCCGTCGCCGAGGTGGTCGCCCGGCTGTCCACCGTGGCCGGCGCTCATCCGGAGATCGCCGAGATCGAGTGCAACCCGGTGGCCGCCGCCCCGCACGGGGCGATCGCCCTGGATGCCCGCATCGTCCTGCGGGCCGACTGACCTTCCCATCCGCACGGTTCCGCCGAGCCCGACCAGCTGCACCACCACTCCTCCCGGCACGACGAGAAAGCGACCTCCATGGACTTCCAGATGACCCCGCGGCAGATCCAGCTCAAGCAGCGTGCGATCTCGTGGACCGAGCAGATGTACCAGTACGAGCTCGAGTGCGAGATGAACAACGGGCTCACTGCCGAGCAGCACGAGAAGATCAAGCACTCCGTCATCGACCACGACCTGGCAGCCATCAACATGCCGGAGGAGTGGGGTGGCGCGGGCCTGTCGGTGTTGGAGCACGCGATCGTCTCCGAGGAGGTCGGCAAGCTCACCGGCGCGCTGTGGGACACCCTGTGGCGCCCGGCCAACGCGCTCAAGGCGTGCACACCAGCCCAGCGAGAGGAATACCTCATCCCGGAGATCCGCGGTGAGCGTCGGGACGCGGTCGCGGTCACCGAGCCGCAGGCCGGCTCGGACCCGCAGAACCTCCGGACCACCGCCACCAGGGTCGGCAACGACTACGTCATCAACGGCGAGAAGTGGTTCGTCACGGTCGGCGACGCCGCCGACTTCATCATCACGCTGTGCAGCGTGGACGGCGCGCCGACCATGTTCCTCATCGACAAGGACCTGCCCGGCGTCAGCGTCAAGCGCGTGCCGCGCTACACGCACACGTTCGTCTACGAGCACCCCGAGTTCATCTTCGACAACGTGCGGGTGGGCGCCGACAAGATCCTCGGCGAGATCGGCCAGGGCTACGAGCTGACCCGTGACTGGTTCGTCGAGGAGCGCATCATGATCGCTGCGCGCACCATCGGCGCCGCCGAACGCGCCACCCTGCTGGCGGCGGAGTGGGCCCGGGAGCGGGAGCAGTTCGGCCAGCCGATCGTGAACTACCAGCTGGTCCAGAACATGCTGGCCAAGAACGCCGTCGACATCATGACCAACCGGGTGCTGACCTACCAGATCGCCTGGGAGGCCGACCAGGGCATGGACCGCAAGATGCTCAACGCCAAGGCCGCCGTCATCAAGCTCGGCGCATCCGAGGCGTCGAACCGCTGCGTGGACAACGCGCTGCAGATCTTCGGCGGCCGCGGTTACATGCGGGAGAACCCGGTGGAGCGGCTCTGGCGGGAGCTGCGGGTGGACCGGATCTGGGAGGGGACCTCGGAGATCCAGACCCTCATCGTCGGCAACGAGATCGCCAAGCGGGGTGCCGAGGGGCTCCTGAGCTACGCCGGCGCCGTGCGTCGGTGAGCACGACAGCCGCGGGCCTGGTCCGGCTGCACGACCACGGTGACGTCGTGGTCGTGCAGCTGGACCGCCCGGCGAAGCTCAACGCGCTGTCCACGGCCCTGGAGCAGGAGCTGCTGGACGTCGTCGGTTCCGCCGTTGTGCGGGACAGCAGGGCCGTGGTCTTCACCGGTTCACTCAGGGCCTTCTCGGCCGGGGCCGACACCTTCGAGCTGCCGGAGATGACGCCCGAGAGGATCGCGGCCTACTACCGGGGCAGCGGGTCCCTGTACGAGGTGGTCGCCCGGCTCGCCCAGCCCACCGTCGCGGCGGTGAGCGGCTACTGCCTGGGAGCCGGCTTCGAGCTGGCGCTCGCCTGCGACCTCCGGATCGCCGACACCACAGCGCAATTCGGGTTACCGGAGGTCGGGCTCGGCATCCTGCCCAGCTCCGGCGGCCTCACCCGCCTCGTGCGCGCCGTCGGGCCCGCCGTCGCCCGGGACATCGTCCTCATGGGCGACCGCTTCCCGGCGGCGGAGGCACACCGCCTCGGCCTCATCCGCGAGGTCGTCGACGCCGGTCAGGCGCTGCCGGTCGCACTGGAACGCGCGGCGCACCTGGCCGGCCAACCAGCGCTGGCCGTGGCCTGGACCAAGGCCGCCATCCAGGCTGCGGCCGAGTCGTCCACCGCCACCTCCTTGTTGATCGAGCAGCTCGCCTACGCCGCGCTCAACCGCGGAGCCGGTGCCGAGGGGGACCCGCGATGACCATCGACATCACTCGCGTCGGAGTTCTCGGCTGCGGGCTCATGGGCGCCGGGATCGCCGAGGTCTGCGCACGGGCCGGCGCCGAGGTCGTGGTCGTGGAGTCCGACGCCGACGCGCTGGCGCGGGGCCGCAGCCGGCTCACCGGCTCCCTCGACCGCGCCGTCACTGCCGGCAAGCTCGCCGAGCGCGACAGCGCCCTCCAGCGGCTGACCTTCACCACCGAGCTCGAAGCGTTCGAGGACCGCGAACTGGTCGTCGAGGCCGTGCCGGAGATCATGGACGTCAAACTTGCCGCGTTCGGAGCGATCGACCGGATCGTGAAGGACCCCGAGGCCATCCTGAGCTCGAACACGTCCTCCATCCCGATCATGCGGCTGGCCGCCGCCACCGGCCGCCCGGAACAGGTCGTCGGGTTGCACTTCTTCAATCCGGTCCCGGTGCTGCGGCTGGTCGAGGTGGTGTCGTCGCTGCTGACCGGGCCGACCACGGTGGAGCGGGCTCAGCGCTTCGCCGAGGACGCGCTCGACAAGCGCGTCATCCGGTCCCAGGACCGGGCCGGGTTCATCGTCAATGCGCTCTTGGTGCCCTACATGCTCTCGGCGATCCGCATGCTCGAGTCCGGTTTCGCCACGGCCGAGGACATCGACGTCGGGATGGTCGAGGGATGCGCCCACCCCATGGGCCCGTTGCGGCTGACCGATCTGGTGGGCCTGGACACGACCCTGCACGTGGCCGATTCGCTGTACGAGGAGTTCAAGGAACCGCTGTACGCCCCGCCTCCGCTACTGCTGCGCATGGTCGAGGCCGGCCTGCTCGGGCGCAAGTGCGGCCGCGGCTTCTTCGACTACACCGGGGGCCAGCCGACGTGAGCCGAGACGACAGCAGACCGCTCCAGCGCACCTTCGACCCGCTCGGCCCCACCGTGCGGCGCGCAGTTCTGGCCGACGGCCGGACGGTCCACTACATCGACGAAGGCGACCCCGCCTGGCAGACCGCGGTGTTCCTCGGCGGTGCGGGGACCACCGTGCGCGGATTCGGACTGATGGAGTTCGCCCGGACCCTGCGCGAACAGCTGCAGATCCGCGTCATCTCCGTGGAACGCAACGGGCTCGGTCAGACGCCCTACCAGCCGGAACTGGGCTTCGCCGAGTACGCCTCCGCGGTCTGGGAGCTGCTGGACCGGCGCGGCGTCGACCAGGCGTCCCTGATCGCGATCTCCGGAGGCGGCCCCTATGCGGCGCACGTCGCCCGGGCTCAGCCCGACCGCATCCGGTCGCTCCATCTGGCGTGCACCTACGCCGAACAACTCCATCCCGACGACGTCGCCTTCTCCGCGGAGACGGTGGCCGCGGACCCGGTCGCCTGGTGGCGCTATCCGGACGACAGCCCAGTGCACCGCATCCCCGGTTTCGTCGATTCCACCGTCGAGGAGGCCACCCGGAGCGTCTTCGCCCACGGCCGGGACGTGCCACCGCACGGCCTCCGGCACGCCTTCGACCTCTACCGGAACACCCGGCTTCCCGACCTGACCGCGGTCCAGGCACCGGCGTTCCTGTACTGGGGGGCCGAGGACGTGCTGGTTCCCACCAAGCACATGGAGCGGTGGCGGGGCGCTCTCCCGCAGGTACGCGCGCTCCGGCTCTACCGGGGGGAGGGTCACGACGTGCAGTACCGGCACTGGGACCAGATCCTGGCCGACGTCGCCTGTCTCGGGGACCGGGTGGTCGTGGGGCGGGACGGCGAGACCCAGCTGCTGACCCCCGACGCGGCCGCCGATGCGCTCGCGTCGGGCGCCGTCCTCGGAATATGGGCGTGGGCCTGAGCCGGGACCGGCATGTGCTCGCAGGCCTGGCGCTGGTGCTGCTCTCGGCATGCGCGTACGGCATCACGCCGGCTCTCTTCAAGCTCGCCTACCGGGCGCAGATGGACGAGCTGTCCCTGATCGGTCTGCGTTCGGCGATCGGCGCTGGCTTCGTCGCCGTCACGGCACGGGCTCTCGGCGAGGCCCGGGTCGAGCGCAGAGCGGCCGTCCGTCTCGCCGGGCTGGGTGCCGTGCTGTTCGGCCCGCAGCTGTGGCTGTACTTCGGGTCTCTGCATTGGGTCGACACCGCCGTGGCGGTTGGGGTGGTGTACGTCTACCCGGCGATCATCGTCCTGCTCACGGCGGTGCGGCGCCGACGTCCGCCGCCCGTGGGGGAAGCGATCCTCATCAGCCTGGCCCTGGTGGGCATCGCCATCATCGCGGTCACGGCCGGCCCGTCGCGGGTGGCGCCGACCGGGGTGGTGCTCGCAGCCGCGGCTGCGCTCGGCTACGCCGTCTACGTCGTCGTGGTCGCCTCGCTCGTCGCGGACCTGCCCACGCTGGGTGCCTCGGCCTGGATCCTCGCGGGGACCGCCACAGCGACGCTGGCCGCCGCGGCGGTCACCGGGCGACTCGCCCTCCCGACCAGCGGGCTGGCCTGGGGGTACGTGCTCGCGCACGGCCTCGTCGTGGTGCCCGTGGGACTGGTCGCGTTCTACGCCGGCCTTCGCCGACTCGGTCCCATCCGCACCGCCCTCGTCGACACGGTGCAGCCGGTCATCGCGGTGGTCGTGGGCACGGCCGTTCTCGGCGAGGCGCTCATCGCCGGCCGGGCCCTGGGAATCGCTCTCGTGGTGGTCGCCGTCGCCGGGCTGCCGCTGCTCGCCGTCCTCCCTCGGCGCCGCAGGACGCCGGACGAGCCGGTTCGGAAGCGCGGGGAAGAGTAGGGCTCGGGGGCTGCCGGGTCCCTCGTTCCCGGGCTGCGCCGCTGTCCCTCGTGATCTCCAGTTCGCCGGCACCGTCTACGGCGGCTCCTTCGGCGGAGCGCTCGGCCTGATCCTGGTGGGGCTGCCCGGCCAGTTGCGGCTGGCCAACGCGCTCAAGACCGTGCTGTCGCTGGTAACCGGAACCGCCACTGCGGTGGTCTTCGGAGTGTTCGGGCCGGTGTCGTGGCCCTATCTGGCCGTCTGCGCGCCGGCGAGCCTCGCGTCGCCTTCGGCGTCACGGTGGCGATCTACCTCTTCCTCCAAGCCTGATGGCCAGAGGAACGGGGGGCGGGGCCGACGGCGCGGACCTCATCGAGCGGGGGTTTGCCGATGTGCGTCGGCACGTCGGCGTGGGCAACACCGAGTACATGGCCCGTTGACCTCGACCCCTCCAACCCCGGCCACCGACACGCCATCTCGCTCACCGGGTCCCCGCCGCAGCCTGAGCGTGCTGGTCGGCGTCCTGTCCATGGCGGTCGTGGTCTTCTTCATCTTCCAGGAGGACTTCGCGACCGTCCTGGACACCTGGCTCATCGGGCTGGTC
>NZ_NVPT01000084.1 GCF_002802985.1 Geodermatophilus chilensis
TATGGGGTTCATGTATATTGTGATTTGTGGAGTGTAGGTACATGATGGACTGGATAATATAACGTTTGTATGTGTTATAGCGCACTTGATCCGCATCATTCTTCTCACTGTATTTGGTTGTTTTTTTACTGTGTCGACGACCACCAGGTTCTACACGTAAGAAGTCGACGGCAGCGTCAGATGTGTATAAGATCCAGCCCTCCGACGGCGCCGTCGCCGACCCCTCGCTGCCCGAGCCCGGCGCGCCGCCGGTCACGCAGGAGGAGGCCGCGGCCGAGTACGCCACGCTGACCTGCGACCCCGAGGACACCACCCCCGAGGTCGACCTGCCGGAGAGCTTCGTCGCCGCGTGCACCGAGGACGGCTCGGCCAAGTACCTGCTCGGCCCGTCGATCATCGAGGGCACGCAGATCGCCGACGCCAGCGCCGGCACCCAGCAGGGCACCGGCGAGTGGGTCGTGCTGCTGGACTTCGAGAGCGACGCCGAGCAGACCTGGGCGGCCTACACCGCGGCCAACGTCGGCTCCAACGTCGCGTTCACCCTCGACGGCCGGGTGATCTCCGCGCCGACCATCCAGGGTGCGATCACCAGCAACCCGACGACGATCACCGGCTCCTTCGACCAGGAGAGCGCCGAGGAGCTCGCCAACCAGCTGCGCTACGGCGCGCTGCCGCTGACCTTCACCCAGGCCACCGCGCAGTCGATCTCCACCGAGCTCGGTGCCGAGCAGCTGCAGGCCGGGCTCGTCGCCGGCGCCATCGGCATCGCGCTGGTCTTCGTCTACGCACTGCTCTACTACCGGCTCCTCGGCCTGGTGATGATCGCCAGCCTCGTGCTGTCGGCGGTGGTCGTCTACGCCGTCCTGGTCGTGCTGGGCCGGCAGATCGGCTTCACGCTCAGCCTCGCCGGCATCGCCGGGTTCATCGTGTCGCTGGGCATCACCGCGGACTCGTTCGTCGTCTACTTCGAACGCCTCAAGGACGAGATCCGCGAGGGCCGCACGCTGCGCTCGGCAGTCCCGCGGGCGTGGGTCCGGGCCCGGCGCACGATCCTCTCGGCCGACGCGGTCAGCTTCCTCGCCGCGGCGATCCTCTACCTGCTGGCGATCGGCGACGTGAAGGGCTTCGCCTTCACCCTCGGCATGTCGACGGTGCTCGACCTGGTCGTCGTCTTCCTCTTCACCCACCCGCTGATGGCGGTGCTGGCCCGCTACCGCGCCTTCAGCAGCAGCCGCTTCTCCGGCCTCGGCAGCAGCCTCGACCGGCCGCGCGCGGCCGCGGGACGTCGTCCCGCCGCCGAGCCCGAGCTCGTCGCCGCCGGCACCGGCCGCACCGCGCAGGACAGGAGCCACGCATGACCGGCCGCGACCCCCGTCCGGACGCCGACGAGCTGCCGGTGGGCACCGACGCCGACGAGGCGGTGGCCGCCGACACCGCGACGGCCGACGCCGCCGCGGCCGCCGACGAGACCGCGCTCGACCAGGCCGGCCTGCCCCGCGAGGGCGCGGCCGGTACCGGGCGTCCGCCGCACCGCGCCTCGCTGGCGCACCGCCTCTACAACGGCGAGGCCGGGCTGGACGTCGTCGGCCGCAGCCGGCTGATCTACCGCATCACCGCCGTCGTGGTGCTGCTCTGCATCGCCGCGGCGGTGTTCCGCGGCTTCAACTTCGGCATCGACTTCGCCGGCGGCAACAGCTTCCGGCTGCCGGGCTCCACCGAGCAGCTGGCCGAGGTGCAGGAGGCTGCCGAGGAGGCCGGTGCCGACGTGGCCTCCGCGCAGGTCGTCGGCGGCAACACGCTGCTGCTGCGCACCGGCGCGCTGGACAACGACACCGAGCGCGCGGTCGTCGACGCCCTCGCCTCGGCGGCCGGCGTGCAGCCCGACCAGGTCAGCCCCGAGGCGGTCAGCGCCGAGTGGGGCCAGGACATCACCAACCAGGCGCTCATCGCGCTGGCCGTCTTCCTGGTCGCTGTCATCGCGTTCCTGGCGCTGCGGTTCCAGCCCAAGATGGCGGTCGGTGCGATCGCGGCACTCGTGCACGACATCGTCATCACCGCCGGTGTCTACGCGGTGGTCGGCTTCGAGGTGAGCCCCTCGACGGTCATCGGGTTCCTCACCATCCTGGGCTTCTCGCTCTACGACACCGTCGTCGTGTTCGACAAGGTCGACGAGAACACCCGGGACCTGGACAAGTCGCCGCGGATGACCTGGGGCGAGGCGGCCAACCTCGCGGTCAACCAGACGCTGATGCGCTCGATCAACACCTCGGTGATCGCGCTGCTGCCGGTGGCCGGCCTGCTGTTCGTGGGCGCCGGGCTGCTCGGTGTCGGGACGCTCAAGGACCTCGCGCTGGTGCTCTTCGTCGGCCTGGCCGCGGGCGCCTATTCCTCGATCTTCCTGGCCACGCCGATCGTCGCCGACCTCAAGGAGCGCGAGCCGGAGGTGCAGGCGCTGCGCCGCCGGGTGCTGGCCCGCCGCTCGTCCCAGGCGCGGCAGGGTGCTGCCCCTGCGACCGCGGCCGGCCCGGTCGCCAGCGCGCGCCGCGCGGGCGGGGCCGCGCGCCGGGCGTCCGGCGTCGCCCTCGCCGAGCGCGAGGAGGACCTGGGGCCGGCCCGGGCCGACGTGGTGGTCGAGTCACCGGAGTCGGTGCGCCCCGATCCGGGGCGGACGGCGCAGCCCTCGCGCAGCGGGGCGACCGCCGCGCCGCGGCCCGGGGCGCGCCCCCAGCAGCCCGGCACCCGTCGCGCCGGCGGGCGGAAGCGCCGGTGACCGCCGGCGCCCCCGCGGACAGCACACCGCTGGACGAGCTGATCGCCTCGCACGCCGTCGAGATCCCCGACTTCCCCCAGCCGGGGGTCGTCTTCCGCGACCTGACGCCGGTCTTCGCCGACGGGCCGGCCTTCCGTCGGATGGTCGAGGGGCTGGCCACGCCGTCCCTCGTGGACCCGCGCGCGGCCGCCCTCGCCACCGCGGGCACCGGCGACCCCGGCTACGACGTCGTCGTCGGCGTCGAGGCGCGCGGCTTCCTGCTCGCCGCTGCGGTCGCGCTGGACGCCGGCGTCGGCGTCGTCCCGATCCGCAAGGCCGGGAAGCTGCCGCGCGAGCGGCTCTCGGCCGACTACACGCTCGAGTACGGCACCGCGACCCTCGAGGTGCACACGGACTCGATCACGCCGGGGCAGCGGGTGCTCCTGGTCGACGACGTCCTGGCCACCGGGGGCACCCTGGCCGCCAGCGTCCAGCTGGTCGAGGCCCTCGGCGGGGTGGTCGTGGCGGTGTCGGTGGTCATCGAGCTGGCCGACCTCGCCGGGCGGCAGCGGCTGGCGCCGCACGCCGTGCACGCCCTCTGGACCACCTGAGAGGTAGACGACCCCCAGGTGGGGTCGCGAGCAGGCCCTCCCCGTCTAGCATGGGGAGGGTCACCCGACCGACCTCTCGGCAGGAGTCGCCATGGGCCCCGACGCCGCCACCAACGTGGCTGCCGCCCGGCCCGACGCGCCGGCTCTGCCGGCAGCCGACGCAGCGCCGGCGCTGCCGGCCGGGACGGCGACGTCCGACGGCGGCGACCGGCCGCCGCTCCCGAGCCGCCCGGTGGTCCGTCGTCCGGACGACGTGGGCACCGAACCCCCCGGCGAGCAGGACCCGCAGGGCGGCGTACCCCGGCGACGGGTGCGCGACCGGCTGGCCCGCCGCATCGCCTCCGGTCAGCGCAGTGGGCTGGTCCGCCCGGTGCTGGAGCCGCTGGCCGCCCTGCACCGGCAGAGCCACCCCAAGGCCGACCTCGCCCTCCTGCAGCGGGCCTACGACCTCGCCGAGGCCGCGCACGCCACGCAGAAGCGCAAGAGCGGCGACCCCTACATCACCCACCCGCTGGCCGTGGCCACGATCCTGGCCGGCCTGGGCATGGACACCACGACGCTGGTCGCGGCGCTGCTGCACGACACCGTCGAGGACACCGGCCAGACGGTGGAGTCGATCACCGAGGCGTTCGGCCCCGAGGTGGCCCACCTCGTCGACGGCGTCACCAAGATCGACCGGGTCAAGCTCGGCGACGCCGCCCAGGCCGAGACCATCCGCAAGATGATCGTGGCGATGGCCCGCGACCCCCGGGTGCTGGTCATCAAGCTGGCCGACCGGCTGCACAACATGCGCACGCTGCGCTTCCTCCCGCCGGAGAAGCAGGAGACGAAGGCGCGCGAGACGCTGGAGATCCTCGCCCCGCTGGCCCACCGGCTGGGGATGAACACCATCAAGTGGGAGCTCGAGGACCTCGCCTTCGCGACCCTCTACCCGAAGCGCTACGACGAGATCGTGCGACTGGTCGCCGAGCGGGCGCCCTCGCGGGACACCTACCTGGCCGAGGTCACCGCCGCCGTGACCGAGCAGCTCAAGGCCGCCGGCATCCCGGCCGTCGTCACCGGCCGGCCCAAGCACTACTACTCGATCTACCAGAAGATGATCGTCCGCGGCCGCGACTTCACCGACATCTGGGATCTGGTCGGCATCCGGATCCTGGTCGACTCGGTGCGCGACTGCTACGCGGCGCTGGGCATCATGCACGCGCACTGGCAGCCGGTGCCCGGCCGGTTCAAGGACTTCGTCGCGATGCCGAAGTTCAACATGTACCAGTCGCTGCACACGACGGTGATCGGGCCGCAGGGCAAGCCGGTCGAGCTGCAGATCCGCACCCACGACATGCACCGCACCGCCGAGTACGGCATCGCCGCGCACTGGAAGTACAAGGAGAAGGCCAAGAGCGGCGGCCGGCCGGCTCCCGGCGAGGGCCGCAGCGCCAAGACCGGCTCGCCCGACGACATGCTGTGGCTGCGCCAGCTGCTGGACTGGCAGCGGGAGGCGCAGGAGCCCGGCGAGTTCCTGGAGACGCTGCGCTACGACCTCGGTCCGCAGGAGGTCTTCGTCTTCACGCCCAAGGGGGACGTGGTCAGCCTGCCGGGCAACGCCACCCCGGTGGACTTCGCCTACGCGGTGCACACCGAGGTCGGCCACCGCTGCATCGGCGCCCGGGTCAACGGCACGCTGGTCTCCCTCGACAGCAAGCTCAACAACGGCGACGTCGTCGAGATCTTCACCTCCAAGTCGCCCACCGCCGGGCCGTCGCAGGACTGGCTGGCCTTCGTCGGCTCCTCCCGCGCCCGCACCAAGATCCGCCAGTGGTTCACCAAGGAGCGCCGCGAGGACGCCGTCGAGGCGGGCAAGGAGGCGCTGACCCGGGCGATGCGCAAGGCCGGCCTGCCGCTGCAGCGGCTGCTCGGCGGCGACGCGCTCGGCACCCTGGCCAAGGACCTGCGCTACGCCGACGTCACGGCGCTGTACGCCGCGGTGGGGGAGAACCAGATCTCCGCCTCGTCGATCGTCGAGAAGCTCATCGCCGCGCGGGGTGGCACCGAGGGCGCGGTCGAGGACATCGCCGAGACGACCATCCCGATGCGCCGCCCGGCGCACCGGCGTTCCGCGGGCGGCGACCCGGGCATCGTCGTCCACGGCATGACCGACGTGTGGGCGAAGCTGGCCAAGTGCTGCACTCCGGTGCCCGGTGACGCCATCCTCGGGTTCGTCACCCGCGGCGGCGGCGTGAGCGTGCACCGCACCGACTGCACCAACGCCGCCGACCTGCAGAGCAAGCCGGAGCGGCTGGTCGAGGTCGAGTGGGCGTCCGCTCCGGGATCGGTGTTCCTCGTGGCCATCCAGGTCGAGGCGCTCGACCGGCACCGGCTGCTCTCCGACGTCACCAAGGCGCTGGCCGACGAGCGGGTGAACATCCTGTCCGCGTCGGTGCAGACCAGCCGTGACCGGGTCGCGGTCAGCCGGTTCACCTTCGAGCTGGCCGACCCGGCGCACCTGGGCGCGGTGCTGCAGACGGTGCGCAACGTGGAGGGCGTCTTCGACGTCGAGCGCGTCACCGCCTGAAGAAGGACTCCCTGCCCCCACCGCCCGGGAGGCGAGGATGGCCGGGTGACCGACCTCGTGGCCGTGGCCCACCACCTCGCCGCCGAGCTGCTCGCGCCGGCGGCCGCCGCGGTCGAGGCCGCCGGGTCCGTGCCGCGCAGCCACCTCGACCGGCTCGCCGACGCCGGGCTGTACGGGCTGACCGGCCCGACCGACGCCGGGGGAGCCGACGCCGACCCGGCCACGGTCGCGGCGGTCGTCGAGGAGCTGGCCGCCGGCGACCTCGCGACGACGTTCGTGTGGCTGCAGCACCTGGGCGTGGTCGGCCGGCTCGCGGCCGCCGGGCCGCCGGAGCTGCGCGCGGCCTCCCTCGCCGACCTCTGCACCGGTCGCCGGCGCGCCGGCATCGCGCTGCAGGCGGCGCTGCGGCCGGGCCCGCCGGCCATCCGCGCCCGGCGGGACAGTGCGGAGCTGGTGCTCGACGGCGCCGTGCCATGGGTGACCGGCTGGGGGGCTGGTCGACCTGGTGCTCGTCGCCGCGCGCGACGGCGACGACGTCCACTTCGTGCTGGCCGACGCGCAGGACGGCGTGACCCTGACCGCCACCCCGCAGCCGATGGTCGCCGTGGCCGCCAGCCGCACCGTCGAGCTCCGGCTGACCGGGCACCGCGTCCCCGCCGGGCGCCTGCTGCACAGCGCGCCGTTGGCCGGGCTGCTCGCGGGGGACGCCGCCGGGCTGCGGGTCAACGGCTCGCTGGCCCTCGGTCTCGCGCTGCGCTGCACCCGGCTGGTCGGCCCCTCGCCGCTGGACGACGAGCTGGCCGCCGTCCGCACCGGGCCGGACACCGCCGGGCCGGTCGGGCTGCCGGCCGCGCGCGCCGCCGCTGCGGCGTTCGCGCACCGCGCGGCCGGGGCGCTGGTGGCCGCCACGGGGAGCGCCGCCGTGCGCACCGGCTCGGTCGCCGAGCGGACGGCGCGGGAGGCGGCGTTCCTGCTGGTGTTCGGCTCGCGCCCGACGATCAAGGCCGCGCTGCTGGCGCGCCTGGGAGCGGCGCGGGAGTGAGGTGCCGCGCCGCGGTCAGCCGCGGGGCAGCCGGTGGCGGTCGTCGGTGCGGTCGGAGACCCCCGGGGGGAAGCCGGCGCAGGGGTCGGGCGCGCCCGGGTGCATCAGGCGACGGTGACCGACTCGATGGTCACCGGCACGTTGGGGGCACCGCCGCCCGGGCTGGGGTCCAGCGAGCCGTCGTTGCCGTTGGCCGCCACCTCGTCGAGCACCGCCAGGCCGGCCTCGTCGACCGTCCCGACGACGGTGTAGGCCGGCGGCAGCTGGCTGTCGCCCCAGACGAGGAAGAACTGGCTGCCGTCGAAGCCCTGGCCGCTGTTGGCCATCGCCACGGTGCCCCGCGGGTAGGTCTCCTCGCCGGTGACCTCGGTCGGCGAGGTGTAGGTCGGCCCGCCGGCGCCGGTGCCGGTCGGGTCGCCGCACTGCAGCACCTGCAGCCCCTCGCTGTCGACCTCGCGGTGGCAGGGGGTGTCGTCGAAGAAGCCGTGCTCGGTGAGGTGCACGAGGCTGGCGGCCGCGCACGGCGTGGCCGCCCGGTCGAGGGTGAGGGTGAGCTCGCCGAGGTTGGTCGTCACCAGCAGGTCGGTGGTGCCCGATGCGGGGACGACGTCGTCGGGCGGGGCCACCTCGGTGAGGTAGGGGTTGGCCGAGGAACCCTCGCCCCACGCGCACGTCACCGTGCCCGACGCCGCGGCGCCGCCGTCCCCCGCGCCGGGGCTGCCCTCGCCCTGCTCGGCGTCGGTGGAGGAGCCGCCGCAGGCCGACAGGGTCAGCAGCGCGCCGGCGAGGCCGGCCGCCGCGCGCAGCCGCCGGCTCACGCAGCGACCGTCAGCGACTGGATCCGGACCTCCTGGGTCGGCGCACCGTCGTTCGGGCCGTTGCTGCCGTCGTTGCCGTTGGCGGCGATGGTGTCGAGGGTCGCCAGGCCGGCCTCGTCGATGGTGCCGAGGACGGTGTAGCTCGGCGGCAGCTGGCTGTCGCCGTAGACGAGGAAGAACTGGCTGCCGTCGAAGCCCTGGCCGCTGTTGGCCATCGCCACCGTGCCGCGCGGGTAGGTCTCGTCGCCGGTGACCTGGGTCGGGAACTCGTAGGCCGGGCCGCCGGCGCCGGTGCCGCTGGGGTCGCCGCACTGCAGGACCTTCAGGCCCTCGGAGTCGGTCTCCCGGTGGCAGACCGTGTCGTCGTAGTAGCCCTGGCCGGCCAGGTACACCATGCTCGCCACCGCACACGGGGCGTTGGCGTTGTCCAGCGTCAGGCCGATCGGCCCGAAGTTCGTGGTGACGTCCACCTCGGTGGTGCCGGTCGGCGTCACCTCGACCGGCGGGGTGCCGGTGTCGGCCTGCAGGTTCGGGTTGGCCGCGGTGTCGGCCGGCGTCCAGTCGCAGGTGCCGTCGCTGCCGTCGACCACGCCCGGGGTCGTGGCGGGGGTGGGGGTGGGCTCCGCGGCGGCGGAGTCGGTGTCGTCGCCGCCGATGCCGGTGATGAGCAGGACGGCGCTGACGACGAGCACCACCGCGGCGGCGGTGACCCCGATCAGCACGTTGCGGCGACGCTTCCTGGCCAGCTCGGCACGGCGTTCCAGCTGACGCTGCAGGCGCCGCTGGGCGGCCTCCCGCCGCTGCTTGTTGCTCGGCACGGGTGGTACTCCTCGAGACGGACGGCTGCGGGGGGACGTCCGGTGCGTCCGCACCCCGCTGGTCGTTGCGCGAGTCTAGGTGCCGGACCTGACCGTTCCCTGGCAGCGGAGAGGCCCGGAGCGGCGCGGGGGCCCCGCGTAACCTGCACGGGTGCTCATCCGCTCGTTCCCGGCCGGCGCGTTCGGCACCAACTGCTACGCCGTCGCCCCCGGGCCGCGGCAGGAGTGCGTGGTGGTCGACCCCGGCATGGACGCCGTCGAGCCGCTGGCCCGGATGCTCGCCGACGACGGCCTCAAGCCGGTCGCCGTCGTGCTGACCCACGGCCACCTCGACCACACCTTCTCGGTGCTGCCGGTCTGCGACGGCTACGACATCCCCGCCTATCTGCACCCGGCCGACTCCGGGATGCTCAGCGACCCGGCGCGCTGGCACGGCCCGCAGCTGGCCCCGCTGGTCACCGGCGTCCGGCTGCCCGATCCCACCGACGTCATGCCGCTGGACGACGGCGCGGTGCTCTCGTTGGCCGGCGTCGAGCTGACCGTGCGGCACGCGCCGGGCCACACCCAGGGCTCGGTCGTCTTCTCCCTCGACCTCGGCGAGGCCCCCGGGCTGCTGGCCGGCGACGTGCTCTTCGCCGGCTCGGTGGGCCGGGTCGACCTGCCCGGCGGGTCGTGGGCGGACATGCTGCGCTCGCTGCAGGACGTCGTCCTGCCGCTGGACGACGAGACGGTGGTGCTGCCCGGGCACGGCCCGGCCACCACGGTCGGGCGCGAGCGGGCGACCAACCCGTACCTGGCCCAGGCCGCGAGCGCGCCGAAGGGCCGCGGGCTGTGAGCGGGTTGACCGCCCCGAAGGGCACCTTCGACGTCCTGCCCCCGGAGTCCGAGCGGTTCCTCGCCGTCCGGGAGGCGCTGACCGCGCCGCTGCGGCGGGCCGGGTACGGCTACGTCGAGACGCCGGTGTTCGAGGAGACCGCCGTCTTCTCCCGCGGGGTGGGCGAGTCCACCGACGTCGTGACGAAGGAGATGTACACCTTCGAGGACCGCGGCGGCCGCTCGCTCACGCTGCGCCCGGAGCTCACCGCCGGGCTGATGCGAGCCTTCATCGAGCACCGGCTGCACACCGGCGCGCTGCCGATGAAGTTGTGGACGGTCGGCTCCGCCTTCCGCTACGAGCGTCCCCAGGCCGGCCGCTACCGGCACTTCACCCAGGTCGACATGGAGGCCCTGGGCACCGACGACCCCGCGCTCGACGCCGAGGTGGTGGCGCTGGGCGTGCAGGGCTTCCGCGACCTCGGGCTCACCGACTTCGAGCTGCTGCTGACGTCGCTGGGCGACTCGACCTGCCGGCCGCAGTACCGGGAGAAGCTCGTGGCCTACCTGGAGGGGCTCGACCTCGACGAGGAGACCCGGCGGCGTGCGGCGATCAACCCGCTGCGGGTGCTCGACGACAAGCGCCCCGAGGTGCAGGCCCAGCTCGACGAGGCGCCGCTGATGGTCGACCACCTCTCGGACTCCACGAAGGCGCACTACGACGCCGTCCGCCAGCACCTGACCGACCTCGGCGTGACCTGGACCGAGGCGCCGCGGCTGGTGCGCGGGCTGGACTACTACACGAAGACGACGTTCGAGTTCGTGCACCACGGCCTCGGCGCACAGTCGGCCATCGGCGGGGGCGGGCGCTACGACGGGCTCTCGGCGGCCCTCGGCGGCCCGGACGTCTCGGGCATCGGCTACGCCGTCGGGGTCGACCGGACGCTGCTGGCGGTGCAGGCCGAGGGCCTCGACATCGGGACGGCGACCGGCGTGCAGGCCTTCGTCGTCCCGATGGGCGAGGAGGCCAAGCGGCTGGCCGTGCGCCTGGTCGGGCAGCTGCGCCGGGCCGGCGTCGCGGCCGACACGGTCTACGGCGGGCGCGGGCTCAAGGGCGCGATGAAGGCCGCCGACCGGTCGGGCGCCTCGCACGTCGTCGTCATCGGCGAGCGCGACCTGGCCGAGGGCGTCGGCCAGCTGAAGGACCTGCGCACCGGCGAGCAGCACCCCGTTCCGGTGGGCGAGCTGTTCGACCGCGTGCGTGCGAGCGTAGGGGAGTGACCTCGACCGTGAGAACGACGCCCGAGCGAGCATCGCAGGGAGCGCCAGCGACCGAGGAGCGGAACGAGGGCGGAGTCGAACGATGAGTATGGAGCAGCGGCCGCTCGGCCGGACGGGGGCCGACGTCAGCGTCGTCGGCCTGGGTACCTGGCAGCTGGGCGGTGACTGGGGGGACGTCGACGACGACGCCGCCGCCGACGTCCTCGACGCCGCGCTCGACGCCGGGGTCACCCTGCTCGACACCGCCGACGTCTACGGCGACGGCCGCTCCGAGGAGCGCATCCGCAGGGCGCTGGTGGCCCGTTCGGACCGGCCGTTCGTGGCGACCAAGGTCGGCCGCCGCGCCGACCCGTTCGAGGCGGCGCAGTACACGCCGGAGAACCTGCGGGCCTGGGTCGACCGCTCCCGCCGCAACCTCGGCGTCGACACCCTCGACCTGGTGCAGCTGCACTGCCCGCCGCCCGCGGTCTACCGCGACCAGCGGGTGTACGACGCGCTCGACGCGCTGGTGGCCGACGGGTCGATCGCCGCCTACGGCGTCTCGGTGGAGACCGTCGCCGAGGGGCTGACGGCGCTGGAGCACCCGGGCGTGCAGACCATCCAGGTGATCCTGAACGTCTTCCGGCGCAAGCCGCTGGAGCAGCTGCTGCCGGCGGCGCAGCAGGCCGGGGTCGGCATCCTCGCCCGGGTGCCGCTGGCCAGCGGCCTGCTGACCGGGAAGTACGACGAGACGACGACGTTCGCGCCCGACGACCACCGGAACTTCAACCGCCACGGCGAGGCCTTCGACGTCGGCGAGACCTTCTCCGGCGTGCCGTTCGAGGTGGGCGTGGCCGCCGCCCGCGAGGTGGCCGAGATCGCCGGCGACGCCCCGACGGCGGCGTTCGCGCTGCGCTGGGTCATCGACCAGTCCGGCGTCACGACGGTGATCCCCGGCGCGCGGACCGTCGAGCAGGTCCGCGGCAACGTCGCGGCGGCCGCGCTGCCGTCGCTCACCGACGCCCAGCTCTCCGACCTCGAGCGCCTCTACGACGAGCGCATCCGCGCGCACGTCCACGACCGCTGGTGACGGTCGTCCGACCCACCCAGCCGTCCTCGGCCCGCCCCACCGCCCACTGAGAAAGGCGCCCCCGTGCTCCGCACCCACGACGCCGGAACGCTGCGCGCGTCCGACGCCGGCTCCACCGTCACCCTCGCCGGCTGGGTCGCCCGCCGCCGCGACCACGGCGGCGTCGTCTTCGTCGACCTGCGCGACGCCTCGGGCTACGTCCAGGTCGTCGTCCGCGAGGAGGAGGCGCACACCCTCCGCAACGAGTTCTGCGTGCTGGTCACCGGTGAGGTGCGCCGCCGTCCCGAGGGCAACGAGAACCCGGAGCTGCCGACCGGCGAGATCGAGGTGGCCGCGGCCGAGCTGCGGGTGCTCTCGTCGGCGGCGCCGCTGCCGTTCCCGATCGAGACCGACCAGGCCGCCTCGGACGACGTCCGCTACAAGTACCGCTACCTCGACCTGCGCCGGCAGGGCCCGGCCCGGATCCTCCGGCTGCGCAGCGAGGTCAACCGGATCGCCCGCGGCGTCATGGCCGGGCACGGCTTCACCGAGGTGGAGACGCCGGACCTGACCCGCTCCACGCCCGAGGGCGCCCGTGACTTCCTCGTGCCGGTGCGGCTGCAGCCGGGCAAGTGGTACGCGCTGCCGCAGTCCCCGCAGCTGTTCAAGCAGCTGCTCATGATCGGCGGGCTGGAGCGGTACTACCAGATCGCCCGCTGCTTCCGGGACGAGGACTTCCGCGCCGACCGGCAGCCGGAGTTCACCCAGCTGGACTTCGAGATGAGCTTCGTCGAGCGGGACGACGTCCTGGCCGTGGTCGAGGACGTCGTCCGCGCGCTGTGGCGCGAGCTGGCCTCCTACGAGGTGCCGGACATCCCGCGGATGACCTACCGCGAGGCGATGGACCGCTTCGGCTCCGACAAGCCCGACCTGCGCTTCGGCATCGAGCTCACCGAGCTGACGGAGTACTTCGCGCAGACGCCGTTCCGGGTGTTCCAGGCCCCCTACGTCGGCGCGATCGTGATGCCCGGCGGCGGGTCGCAGCCGCGGCGGGCGTTCGACGCCTGGCAGGACTGGGCCAAGTCGCGCGGGCACCGCGGGCTGGCGTACGTGACGATCGGTGAGGACGGCACGCTGGGCGGGCCGGTGGCCAAGAACATCTCCGACACCGAGCGCGAGGGCCTCGTCGCGGCCGTCGGGGCGCAGCCCGGGGACTGCGTCTTCTTCGCCGCGGGCACGCGCCGCCCGGCCCAGGAACTGCTGGGCGCGGCGCGCAACGAGATCGCCAAGCGGCTGGAGCTGATCGAGCCGGGCACGTGGTCGTTCCTGTTCGTCGTCGACTTCCCGATGTTCGAAGAGACCGAGGACAGCGACTGGACCTTCATGCACCACCCCTTCACCTCGCCCACCCCCGAGTGGCGGGAGCGGTTCGCCGAGGACAAGGGCGCCGCGCTGTCGGACGCCTACGACCTGGTGGTCAACGGCAACGAGCTGGCCAGCGGCTCGGTCCGCATCGCCGACCCGGAGCTGCAGGAGCGGGTGTTCGAAACCCTCGGCATGTCCCGCGAGGAGGCCCGCGAGCGGTTCGGCTTCTTCCTCGAGGCCTTCTCCTACGGCCCGCCGCCGCACGCCGGTGCCGCGCTCGGCTGGGACCGGCTGACCGCGCTGCTGGCCGGGGTGGACTCGATCCGCGAGGTCATCGCCTTCCCGAAGACCGGCGCCGGGTACGACCCGCTGACCGGTGCGCCGACGCCGATCACCGAGGCGCAGCGCAAGGAGGCCGGCGTCGACGCGAAGCCCGAGGAGCCCGCGCTCCCCGGTGAGCCGGGCGCGCCGGGGCCCTCCGACCCGACGCGCTGAGCCCTGCCGGTCACCTGCCTGCCGAGTGAGCAGTTGCGGTCGCCCACCGCGGTGTGTCGCCGCGTGTCGGCGACCGCAACTGCTCAGTCGGGTCACCAGACCGCGCCACGGCTGCGCAGCGCCCGGGCCGCCCGGTCGACGATGAGCTCCGGCCGGCGGAGGTGGTCGGCGCCGTACCGGATCGTGAGCCAGCCGTCGGCTGCCATCAGCGAGTAGCGGTCGAGGTCCCTGCCGAACTGCCCGCGCTCCGCGTGCTGCCGTCCCTCGTACTCGATGGCCACCCGCCACTGCGGCCAGCCGAGGTCGCTGTGCGCGACCACCCGGCCGGACGGGCTCTTCACTTCCACCTGAGGTTCAGGGTGGGGGAGACCGGCCTCGATGAGCACGCAGCGGACCACGCTCTCGGGGCGTGACATCGCCAGCGGGGTCAGCAACGACGCCCACTCCCGCGCCCGGACGACGCCGCGCGTGCCGTCCGCCCGCGCGAGGCGCCCGGCCAGTGAGCCGTGGTCGAGGTGCCCGGATCGGTAGAGAGCGTCGCCCGACCGCGACCAGCTCGGGCGTTGGCAGCACCGCCGCCAGGTCGAGCCACGTCTGCGGCCCGCTCGTGACCGGGAGACCGCCGTGCCTGGTCGCGTCCTCGACCAGGAGGTCGCGCACGTGCACCCGGAGCCGGCGGCGACGTGGTCGGTAGGTGCCTGGCGGCACGCTCACCTCGAGCGGCCAGTCGTGTGACAGGGGCGCGCCGAGCAGCGCCGCAGCCGTGCGGTGCGACACCACTGCGCCGGCGGGCAGGAGCGGCAGGACGGCGCAGCACGCAGCGTGCAGGGAGAGCGGGACGGCCCGGGAGACGTAGGCGCCGCGGCTGACCCGCACGCCGTCGTCCCGCCGCCGCGCGCGGGTCAGCCGGGCATCCCGGGCGTCCTGCCAGGTGTAGGTGGGTCCCAGTTCGGAGTCGGCCACGCCGCGACCGTCGCGGCGGCAGCGGTCGTGGACGACGCCTCAGCCGGATCGGTGGACGGAGCGGCCGACTGTGGACGACGGCCGAGTGAGCAGTTGTGGTCGATGACGTCGGCGTGTCCGCGCGTGTCGGCGACCGCAACTGCTCACTCGGCACGCGGGAACGGCTCAGGCGGCGTCGAGGCGGGCGAGCTGCTCGGGGGTCAGCTGCAGGTCCGCGGCCGCCGCGGAGTCCTGGATGGACGACGGCCGCGAGGCGCCCGGGATGGGGACGACGACCTCGGACTGCGCCAGGTGCCAGGCCAGCGTCACCCGGTACACCGAGACACCCAGCTCCTCGGCGACCTCCGCGAACGCCGGCGCGGACGAGTCCAGCGACCCGGCAGCCGACACCCCGCCGAACGGGCTCCACGGGATGAACGCCAGCCCGTGCGCCGCGCAGTGGGCCAGCTCGTCGGCGGAGAACCGCCAGCCGGGGGAGAACTGGTTCTGCACGCTCGCCAGCGCCGGGCCGACGATCGAGCGGGCCACGTCGATCTGCGCGATGTCGGCGTTGGAGATGCCGGCCATGCGCATCAGCCCGTCGTCCACCAGCTGGCGCAGCGCGCCCATCGACTCCTCCCACGGCGTCTCCGGGTCGGGCCGGTGGAACTGGTAGAGGCCGATGGCGTCGGCGCCCAGTCGGCGCAGCGAGTCCTCGCAGGCGCGGCGCAGGTACGCCGGCGACCCGTCGAGCTCCCAGTCCGTGCCGCGCCGGGTGTGCCCGCCCTTGGTGGCGACGAGCACCGACGAGGTGTCGCCGCCGTAGGAGGCCAGCGCCTCGGCCACGAGGGACTCGTTGTGGCCGAACTCCGACTCGTCGGCGGCGTAGGCGTCGGCGGTGTCGATCAGCGTCACGCCGGCGTCCAGCGCGGCGTGCACGACGGCGACGGCGTCCTCGCGGGAGGGCCGGTCGGTCTTGGTGGACAGGGGCATGGCCCCGAGCCCGATGGCACTGACGGTCCGGTCTCCGATGCGTCGCTGCTGCACGGGGGCTGTCGTGCCCCGCGGGTAACTTCGCAACCGTGAGTTCGCTGTTCGACGAGCCGGAGCAGGAAACCGCGGGCGTCGACCCGGGCGCACCGCTCGCCGTCCGCATGCGGCCGCGGTCGCTGGACGAGGTCGTCGGCCAGTCCCACCTGCTCGGCCCGCGCGCGCCGCTGCGCCGGCTGGTCGAGGCCGACGAGCCGATGTCGCTGGTCCTCTACGGCCCGCCGGGCACTGGCAAGACCACCCTCGCGCACGTCATCTCGCTGGCTACCAAACGGCAGTTCGTGCAGCTGTCGGCCCTCGACGCCGGGGTCAAGGAGGTCCGCGCGGTCATCCAGAGCGCCAAGCGCGAGCTCACCTACGCCGGCCGGCGCACCGTCCTGTTCATCGACGAGGTGCACCGCTTCTCCAAGACCCAGCAGGACAGCCTGCTGTCGGCGGTCGAGGACCGGATCGTCAGCCTGATCGCCGCCACCACCGAGAACCCGTTCTTCTCCGTCGTCAGCCCGCTGCTGTCGCGCAGCCTGGTGCTGGCCCTGCAGCCGCTGTCGGACGACGACGTCCGCCGGCTGCTGCACCGCGCGCTCACCAGCGACCGCGGGCTCGACGGCGCGGTCACGCTGGGCGCGGAGGCCGAGGAGCACCTGGTCCGGATCGCCGGCGGCGACGGGCGCAAGGCGCTCACCGCGCTGGAGTCCGGCGCCGGCGCCGCGGTGGCGGCCGGCCTCGCCGAGATCGACCTCGCCACCCTCGAGACGGCGGTGGCGCAGGCGGCCGTCCGCTACGACCGCTCCGGCGACCAGCACTACGACGTCGCCAGCGCGCTGATCAAGTCCATCCGCGGCAGCGACGTCGACGCCGCGCTGCACTACCTGGCGCGCATGGTCGAGGCGGGGGAGGACCCGCGCTTCATCGCCCGCCGGCTGGTCATCTCCGCCAGCGAGGACGTCGGCATGGCCGACCCGACGGCGCTGCAGACCACCGTCGCCGCAGCCGAGGCCGTGGCCTTCATCGGCATGCCCGAGGGCCACTTCCCCTTGGCGCAGGCCGTCGTCCACCTGGCCACGGCGCCCAAGTCCAACGCGGTGACCGTGGCGATGAGCGAGTCCGTCGCCGACGTGCGCGCGGGGCTGGCCGGGCCGGTGCCGCCGGGGCTGCGCGACGCGCACTACGCGGGCGCGAAGAAGCTCGGCCACGGCGGCACCTACGTCTACCCGCACGCACACCCCGACGGCGTGGTGCCGCAGCAGTACCCGCCGGACGCCCTGGTGGGGAGGGACTACTACCGGCCCACCACCCGCGGCGCGGAGGCGACGATCGGCGCTCGGCTGGCCAAGCTGCGGGCGATCGTCAGGCGACAGCCGCGGGAGCATCGCAGCGAGGAACGAGCGAGGAGCGGACCGGGGCGCGGAGCCTGACAGAGGTCGTCGTCAGGCGACAGCCGCGGGAGCATCGCAGCGAGGAACGAGCGAGGAGCGGACCGGGGCGCGGAGCCTGACAGAGGTCGTCGTCCGGCGCGGCCGCTGAGACCCCGGCGGGGCACGGACGGGCGTCGGGCCCCCCGACTACTGTGACCACGCCGGGCCGACGCCCGCCGGCGGCGACCGGCGGGGGCCCGGACGCCGAGATCTACGTCGATAAACCAGGAGGACCGGGTGTCCGCAGGAGAGTGGGCCGGACTGATCGCAGCGCTGGCGCTGGTGCTGCTGGTGGTGCTGCTCGCCGTCCCGATCCTCAAGCTGGGTCGCACGCTGGACGAGGCGACGCTGACCATCCGCCAGACCCGGGAGCAGAGCGGCCCGATCCTGAGCCAGGCGTCCACCACGGTGGCCCACGTCAACAGCAACCTCGAGCGGGTCGACGACATCACCGGCAACGCCGCGAACGTCTCCAGCAACGTCGCCGCCCTGACCAGCGTCGTCGCCGCCACCCTGGGCAGCCCGCTGATCAAGGTGGCCGCGTTCAGCTACGGCGTCCGCAGCGCGGCGCGCAAGAAGCGCGAGGGCCAGGCCATCGCCGACGCCGCCGCCCGTGACAAGGCCGAGCGTCGCGCGCGCCGCGCCGCCCGGCGGGCCGCCTGATGCGCCGGCTGTTCTGGCTCGCCATGGGGATCACCATCGGCGCCCTCGTCGTCCGCAAGCTGTCGGCGGCCGCGGAGAAGATGACCCCGGCCGGCATCGGTGCCTCGATCGCCGAGGGCCTGCGCGACCTGGCCGACGCGATCGGCGACTTCGGCGCCGACGTGCGCGCGGCGATGGCCGAGCGGGAGGTCGAGCTGCGGGCCGGCACCGGCCTGGACGCGCCGCTGCCCGAGGCCGGCCAGGTCGAGCTGCCCGGCCGGGACGCCACCGACCGCTGAGTCCCCTCCTCCCCGCGGGACGCCGCAGCCCGGCCGACCGCGCCTCCCAGATCGAGTAGGACATGCAGACCGCCGAGATCCGCCGCCGTTTCCTGGAGCACTTCGCCCAGCGCGGGCACACCGTCGTCCCCAGCGCCTCGCTGGTGTCCCCGGACCCGTCGCTGCTGTTCACGGTGGCCGGCATGGTCCCGTTCATCCCGTACCTGACCGGCCGGGAGCCCGCGCCCTACCCGCGGGCGACGAGCGTGCAGAAGTGCGTGCGCACCCTCGACATCGAGGAGGTGGGCAAGACCACCCGCCACGGCACGTTCTTCCAGATGAACGGCAACTTCTCCTTTGGTGACTACTTCAAGGAGGGGGCGATCCAGCACGCCTGGGACCTGATCACCGGCTCGGTGGAGGACGGCGGGCTCGGCTTCGACCCGGAGAGGCTCTGGGTCACCGTCTACCTCGACGACGACGAGGCGGCCCAGGCCTGGAAGCGGATCGCCGGCCTGCCCGACGAGCGGATCCAGCGCCGCGGCCTGAAGGACAACTACTGGCACACCGGCCAGCCCGGTCCGGGCGGCCCGTGCAGCGAGATCTACGTCGACCGCGGCCCCGAGCACGGCCCCGACGGCGGCCCGGTCGTCGACGAGGACCGGTTCCTGGAGATCTGGAACCTCGTCTTCATGCAGCACCAGATCGACGACGTGCGGAGCAAGGAGGAGTTCCGCATCGTCGGCGACCTGCCGAGGAAGAACATCGACACCGGCATGGGACTGGAGCGGGTGGCCTACCTGCTGCAGGGCGTCAACAACCTCTACGAGATCGACGAGGTGGCGCCGGTGCTGCGCCGCGCCGCCGAGCTCGCCGGGATCACCTACGGCGCGGCTCACGGGGACGACGTCCGGCTGCGGGTCGTGGCCGACCACGTGCGCAGCGGGCTGATGCTCATCGGCGACGGCGTCACCCCCGGCAACGAGGGCCGCGGCTACATCCTGCGTCGGCTGCTGCGCCGCGCCGTCCGCTCGATGAAGCTGCTCGGGGTCGACGAGGCCACCCTGCCCGAGCTGCTGCCCGTGTCCAAGGACGCGATGAAGGCCAGCTACCCCGAGCTCGAGGCCGACTTCGCCCGCATCTCCAGCGTCGCCTACGCCGAGGAGGAGGCGTTCCGGCGCACCCTCGCCTCCGGGACGGCGCTGTTCGACACCGCCGTGCGCGAGGCCAAGGCCGCGGGCATGCCGTCCCTCTCCGGCGAGCAGGCGTTCTCGCTGCACGACACCTACGGCTTCCCGATCGACGTCACCCTCGAGATGGCCGCCGAGCAGGGCGTGCGCGTCGACGAGGAGGGCTTCCGCGCGCTCATGCAGCAGCAGCGCGACCGGGCCCGCGCCGACGCCCGCGCCAAGAAGACCGGCTCGGTCGACGTCCTGGCCTACCGCCGGCTGCTCGCCGAGCACGGCCCCACGGACTGGCGGGCCTACGACACGCTGCGCACCGACTCGCGCGTGCTCGGCCTGGTCTCCGAGCTCGCCGCCGAGGAGGACGCTGGGGGTGGGTCCGGGGCAGGACAGGCAGCCCCGGCCGGGCCGGGGGAGATCACCCGGGTCGTGCTCGACCGCACGCCGTTCTACGCCGAGTCCGGCGGCCAGGTCGCCGACGCCGGCGTCCTCACCTGGGACGGCGGCCGCGCCGAGGTGCTCGACGTGCAGCGCCCGGTCAAGGGCCTGGTCGCCCACCAGGTGCGGGTGCTCGAGGGCGAGCTGCGGCAGGGCGCCGAGCTGACCGCCGAGGTCGACCGCGAGTGGCGGCTGTCGGCGTGCCAGGCGCACTCGGGCACCCACGTGGTGCACGCCGCGCTGCGCCAGGTGCTCGGCCCGCAGGCGCTCCAGTCCGGCTCCTACAACCGGCCCGGCTACCTGCGGCTGGACTTCGCCTGGCAGGGCGCGCTGAGCCAGCAGCAGCGGCACGACATCGAGGACGTCGCCAACACCGCCGTCCGCGCCGACCACCGCGTCAGGGCCAGCTACATGACGCTGCCCGAGGCCCAGGCCATCGGTGCGCTGGCGCTGTTCGGCGAGACCTACGGCGAGCAGGTGCGCGTCGTGGAGATCGGCGGCCCGTGGTCGCGCGAGCTGTGCGGTGGCACCCACGTGCAGGGCAGCGCCCAGATCGGCACGCTGGCGCTCACCGGCGAGTCGTCGGTCGGCTCCGGCTCCCGCCGCGTGGAGGCCGTCGTCGGCCTGGAGGGCTTCCGCTACCTGGCCCGCGAGCGCGACCTCGTCCGCCAGCTCGGGGAGCTGCTCAAGACGCCGACCGACACCGTCCTCGAACGGGTCAGCGGCATGCTCGCCCGGCTCCGGGACGTCGACAAGGAGCTCGCCGAGCTGCGCGCCCAGCAGACCCTGGCCGCGGCCGGGGAGCTGGCCGTCGGTGCGCGCGACGTCGGCGGGGTCTCCGTGGTCACCGGCGCGCCGGGCGGACTCGGCGGCGGGGACCTGCGCACACTGGCCCTCGACGTCCGCGGTCGGCTCCCCAGCGACCGCCCGGCGGTGGTCTTGCTCGCGTCCGAGTCGGGGGGCAAGGTGGCTCTCGTGGCGGCCCTGAACCCGGCCGCCCAGGAGCGCGGGGTCACCGCCAGCGACGTGCTGCGGGCGGCAGCGGCCCCGGTCGGCGGACGTGGCGGAGGCAAGCCAGACGTGGCCCAGGGGGGCGGTACCGACCCCGCGGGCATCCCAGCGGCCCTGCAGGCCGGCGAACAGGCGGTCGCGACCGCCGCAGGGAGGTGAGCGGAGTGCCCGACCAGCACCCCGACCAGACCGGTCCGGCGGGCGAGCGCCCGATGCAGGGGCGGCCCGCCGTCCCCCCGTCGCGGCCGCGCGCCACACCACCCACCCCGCCGCAGCAGCCGGTGCACCACGCGACCGAGCAGATCGACCTGCGTGCCGGCTTCCCGCCGGTGCGGCACGAGACCGCGCAGATCGACCTCTCCGGCGGGCTGCCCGGCGGCCTGCCCATCCCGCCCCGGCCGCGGCGGCAGGGCCGCCGGCTGGGCATCGACGTCGGCAGCGTGCGGGTCGGTGTGGCGATCTCCGACCCCACCGGCACCCTGGCCAGCCCGCTGGAGACGGTGCCGCGGGCCCGCGACGAGTCCGACCTCGACCGCATCGCCGCACTCGTCGCGGAACACGAGGTGACAGAGGTGATCGTGGGAGAGCCGAGGCACCTCTCGGGTGCGTCGGGCGCGTCGGCGAAGGAGGCGCGTGCCTACTCTCGGGCACTCGCCGGGCGCATCGGCTCCGTGCCCGTGCACCTCGTCGACGAAAGGCTCTCCACCGTGACCGCAGCCAGCTCCCTCCGGGCGAACGGTCTGGACACCCGCCGCCAGCGCTCGGTGATCGACCAGGCCGCGGCCGTGGTGATCCTCCAGGCCTATCTGGACGCGCAGCGGGAGCGCCCGTGACCAACCCGACCCCGCCGGGCCGGCGGGGTCGGCACGCCTCGCCGGACTCCCCGAGCGGCGTGCCCGCGTCCGCCTGGCTGGCCTCCATGCCCAGCCGGCCGCCGGTCGGGGACCAGGGCCGCACCTCCGGACCCGTCCCGCGCCGTCGCCGGGCCGATGGCGACCGCACCGGGCCGGTCGCGGAGGCCGGTGACCGGCAGTCCGGGCACCCCTCCGAGCCGCTGCCCGACCTGCCGCCGATGCCCGCGGGGGCCTGGTCCCGGCTCTCCCGCCGTCCCGACGGCGCCGCCGACGACGCCACGGTCGGGGTGGGCGCCGTCCCCGCCGTCCCCGGCGCGGACCACGCCGACACCCGGGCGCACCCTGACGACGTGCACCACGGGGACGACGCCGACTCCACCGGCGGCCTGGAGGTGCTCGGCGCCTCCGGCTCCGACGACGTCCGCCGACGGCGGCGCGGCCGGCGGGCCGAGCACGTGGGCCACGAACACGACGAGCACGACGCCGACGGGTACGGCGGTGACGAGCCGCCCCGTGGCGGGCGGGACAGCCGCCGGCGTCGTCGGCGCAGCCCGCTGGCCGTCATCCTGTCGCTGCTGGTCCTCGCCGGCCTCGTGGGCGGCATCTTCTACGGCGGCAAGGCGCTGATCGGGCTGGTCAACCCCGGCGGTGAGGACTACACCGGTCAGGGCAGCGGCACCGTGGAGGTGCGGGTCTCCTCCGGCGACACGCTCAGCGACATCGCCCGCACGCTCGTCGCCGAGGGCGTCATCGCCTCGCCCGGACCGTTCGTCGACGCGGCCGAGACCGAGCCGGCCGCGACCGGCATCCAGCCCGGCGTCTACGCGCTGCGCTCGCAGATGAGCGGCCAGGCCGCCCTGGACCTGCTGCTGGCCCCCTCGGCCCGTCAGGTCACCCGCGTGACCGTGCGGGAGGGGCTCACCGTGGCCGCCACCCTCGCCCTGCTGTCCGAGGAGACCGGGACGCCGCTGCCCGAGCTGCAGGCCGTCGCCACCGACCCGGCCGCGATCGGGCTGCCGGCCTACGCCAACGGGATGCTCGAGGGCTTCCTGTTCCCGGCCACCTACGACATCGAGCCCGACGACACGCCCGCCGACGTGCTCTCCGCCATGGTGGCGCGGACCGAGCAGGCGCTCGACGCGCTGCAGGTGCCCGAGGCCGACCGGCTGACCGTGCTCACCAAGGCCAGCATCGTGCAGGCCGAGGCCGCCTCGCCCGAGGACATGGCCAAGGTCGCCCGCGTGCTGGAGAACCGGCTCGCCGACGGCATGCCGCTGCAGCTGGACACCACGGTGAACTACGCCAACGGCAAGTCCGGGATCACCACGACGCCCCAGGACCGCGCCAACCCCTCGCCGTACAACACCTACGTGCACACCGGGCTCCCGCCGGGGGCGATCGGCAACCCCGGTGAGCAGGCCATCGAGGCGGTGCTCTCCCCGGCCCAGGGCGACTGGCGCTTCTTCGTCGTCATCGACCCCGACACCGGCGAGACCCGCTTCGCGCGCACCGCCGAGGAGCACCAGCAGAACGTGCTGCTGTTCCAGCAGTGGCTGCGCGAGCAGCCGGGCGGGTGAGGGCGGCCGTCCTCGGCCGCCCGGTGGGGCACTCGCTGTCCCCGCTGCTGCACCGGGCCGCCTACGCGGCGCTGGGCCTCGACGACTGGAGCTACGACGCCCTGGACGTCGGCGCGGAGGACCTGCCGGTCCTGCTCGCCGGGCTGGGGGAGGAGTGGCGCGGCTTCTCGGTGACCATGCCCTGCAAGCAGGCCGCGGTCGACGTCGCCGACGTGGTGGAGCCGCTGCCGCGCCTGCTGCACGCGGCCAACACGCTGGTGCGCACCGGGGCGGGCTGGCGCGCCGAGAACACCGACGTCCTCGGCGTCGGCACCACCCTGCAGCAGGCCGGGGTCACCTCGGTCGACCGCGCCGCGATCGTCGGCGCCGGGGGGACGGCGGCGGCCGCGGCGGTCGCACTGGCCTCGCTGGGCGCCGCGCACGTCGACGTCGTCGTCCGCGAGCCCGGCCGGGCCGGGGACCTGCTGCGGGTGCTCGACACCCTCGGCGTCCCGACGACGGTGGTCTCGCTGGCCTCGGCCGTCGTCGAGGCCGAGGTCGTGGTCAGCACCGTGCCGGTCGGCGGGCAGCTGGCGGTCGCGCGGCTGCCCTGGACGGCGGGGCAGACCGTCCTCGACGTCCTCTACGACCCGTGGCCGACGCCGCTGGCGACCGCGGTCACCGAGGTCGGCGGCACCGTCGTCGGCGGCCTCGAGGTGCTGTTCTGGCAGGCCACCGCGCAGGTGGAGCTGATGACCGGGCAGCCGGCGCCGCTGGTGGCGATGCGCGGCGCGCTCGACGCCGCCGTCAGTTCCCGCTGACCGGCGTGCCCGCCGCGGACCTCCCGCCCGTCGCGGTCACCGCCCTGGCCCTCGTCGGCGGGCTGGTCCTGGGGCCGTGGCTGGCCCGGGTGTCGGTCCGGCTGGCCCGGCGGGACGACGCGGCGCCGGCCGGCCCGCTGCGCACCGCGCTGACCGTCGTCCTCGTGGCGCTGGCGCTGGCCGGCGCGCTGCTGGCCGGCGGCGTGCGGCCGGGCACCGTGGCGCTGGCGTGGGCCGGGGTCGCCGGGGTGGTGCTCGCGCAGGTCGACCTCGCCGTCCACCGGCTGCCGGACCGGGTGACCGTCCCGGCGTACGCGGCCGTGTCCACGGCGCTGCTGGTCGACGCCGTCGCGCTCGGCACCTGGCCGGCGCTGCTGCGGGCCGGACTGGCCGGCGCGGCTGCGTTCGGGCTGGCCGCCGGCGCCGCCGTCCTCTCCCCGCGGGGCCTCGGGTTCGGTGACGTGAAGCTGCTGGGCCTGCTCGGGCTGGTGCTCGGCTGGGTGGGCTGGGGCGCGTTGCTGGCCGGGGTGTTCCTCGGCCTGGTCACCGGCGCCGCGGCGTCGGTGACCCTGGTGGCCGCCGGGCGGGCCGGCTGGCGCACCGCGCTGCCGTTCGGCCCGCCGCTGCTGGCGGGTGCGGTGCTGGCGATCGCCCTGCAGGGTCAAGCCCTGCCCACCTGAGCGGGTGGCCCCCTTCCCGGGCCGGCCCCCTGCAGGGGCCCGCCACGGCCCCGTCCCTGCCGAACACTCTCGACATCGCGGCCGCGGTCGTGTTCGCGACCCTGAAAGTAAACGACGAAACTAACACAGCATAGATGACGCACAGCAACGCTACTGCGACGA
>NZ_NVPT01000085.1 GCF_002802985.1 Geodermatophilus chilensis
TATAGATAATTTGTATTTTAAATGGTACGTGTACTATGTAGACATATATGTATGTATTCGTCGGCAGGGTAAACTGTGTTTAAGGAACAGGTGCGGGTCGCGTCGCCGATCTCGTGGGCGCGCGCGGCGTCCCCGATCTCCCCGGCGCGGATGGCGTCGCCGACCTCCCCGGCCCGCACGGCGTCCCCGACGCCGCTGCCGGACCCGCCGACCGCGCTGTGCACGGCCGTGGTGCCCGGTCCGGACACCCCGCCGTCGTCGGCCGCGATGGCGCCCAGCCCGGCGGCCATGCCGACGAAGGAGAGCATCCCGAGGGCGGTCGTCGCGATCCGGGGCGAGCGGACTCCCTCGGGGTGCGGGCGCGACAGGCGGAGCATGCGGGTGGTCCCCTCGGCGGTGCGTGCGGCAGGTGGCGGACGGGGGTCGGGCGTGGAGCCCAGGGAGGGCGGCACTCCGGTCCGCACACGCAGAGCGTTCGGGTGGCCGCGCAAGGTGACGGTAACCCGGGTGGCGCCGTGACGGAAGGGTCCCGACGGGATCGGTCGGCCGGTCCGTGGGAAGAGGAGGGGACCGACTACGGTGACTGCTCGTGACCACCTGGGAGTACGCCTCGGTCATCACGGCCAACGACGCGCAGTCGCAGCGGGCAGGGGTGAGCGTCAAGCTCCCCGGCGGGCAGCTGGAGCGTCAGTCCGGTGACACCAGCTCGGTGCTCAACCGGCTGGGCAGCGAGGGCTGGGAGCTGGTGAGCTACCACTCCAGCGGCGCGGGCACGTGGGGCTTCGAGCAGTTCTGGCTCAAGCGCCCCACCTCCTGAAAGAGGACCCCCCTGCCCCGTCACTCCGGGACGCTGCAGGGGGGCCGGCGGGGCCGGGCGAGATCGCCGAGCTCGCCGCTGACCAGCGCGGTGGATCGAACGCCCGTTCGATCGGTGCGGCAGACTGGTGCGGTGGATGCGATGCTGCCGCCGGGCTGGCCCGCCGCCGTGCGGCCGCCCGGTGCCCCCGACTGGGAGCACACCGCCGTGGCCTGGCTGTTCGACCTGGTCCCACCGGACTACCGGGCGCACGAGGTGCTGCGCCGCTACCCGGTCCTGCTGGCCCGCTTCGCCCGCGACCACGTCGCTGCCGGGCTCGAGGCGGCCCGCGCGGGCTGGCGCACGGTCCGGGTGGAGCTGGCCGACGACCTGCCGGCCGACGCGATGGAGGCGGCGATCGCCGCGTACGAGCGCGAGGGTGCCCGGCTGGTGTCGGCCGCCCGCGGGGTGGACGTGGTCGCCGGTGCGTTGCGCGGTGAGCGCTGGGTACCGCGGCTGTAGGGACGGCCTGCGCTCGCCCGGAAGGGCCGCGTGCACGCGGTTACAGTGGGTCGGCGGCCGTCGCGACGCCGCACCTGCCGCCGATGGAGAGGACGCACCCCCCTCGTGTCGCTCCTGCGATCGCTCCACAGCCCCGATGACCTGAAGGCGCTCCCGGCCGACCAGCTGCCGGCACTCGCTGCCGAGATCCGCGACGCACTGGTCACCAGCGTCGCCAAGACCGGCGGGCACCTCGGGCCCAACCTCGGTGCGGTGGAGCTGACCATCGCCCTGCACCGCGTCTTCGACTCCCCGCGCGAGCCGATCGTCTTCGACACCGGCCACCAGACCTACGTGCACAAGATGCTCACCGGCCGCGTCGACGACTTCGCGAGACTGCGCCAGCGCGACGGCCTCTCCGGCTACCCGAGCCGCGCCGAGAGCGAGCACGACTGGGTGGAGAACAGCCACGCCTCCACCTCCCTGTCCTACGCCGACGGGCTGGCCAAGGCCTTCGCCGTCCGCGGCGAGCAGCGTCCCGTGGTCGCCGTCATCGGCGACGGTGCGCTCACCGGCGGCATGGCCTGGGAGGCGCTGAACAACATCGCCGGCGCCCAGGACCGCCCGGTGGTCATCGTCGTCAACGACAACGGCCGCTCCTACTCGCCCACGATCGGCGGGGTCGCCGACGCGCTGGCGACGCTGCGGCTGCGCCCGGGCTACGAGCAGGCGCTGCTGCAGGTGCGGCACACGCTGAACCGCGCCCCGGTGGTGGGCTCGGCGCTCTACGACGCGCTGCACGCCATCAAGAAGGGCCTCAAGGACGTCCTCTCGCCGCAGGGCATGTTCGAGGACCTCGGCCTGAAGTACCTCGGCCCGGTCGACGGGCACGACATCCGGGCGATGGAGTCCGCGCTGCGCCGGGCCCGGTCCTTCGGCGGGCCGGTCATCGTGCACGCGGTCACCACCAAGGGCTTCGGCTACCCGCCGGCCGAGACCGACCAGATCGACGCCTGGCACGCCACCGGGGTCTTCGACCCCGACAGCGGGGCCAGCGCCGCCAGCGCCGGCCGCGACTGGACGACGGCCTTCTCCGACGAGCTGGTGCGCATCGGCGCCGAGCGCTCCGACGTCGTCGCGATCACCGCGGCGATGCTGCACCCGACCGGCCTGGCCGCCTTCGCCGAGCGCTTCCCGGAGCGCACCTACGACGTCGGCATCGCCGAGCAGCACGCGCTCACCTCGGCCGCCGGCCTGGCGATGGGCGGGCTGCACCCGGTGGTCGCGGTCTACTCGACCTTCCTCAACCGGGCGTTCGACCAGCTGCTCATGGACGTCGCGCTGCACCGCCAGCCGGTCACCGTCGTCCTGGACCGCGCCGGGGTCACCGGGAGCGACGGCGCCTCGCACAACGGCATGTGGGACATGTCGATCCTCTCCGTCGTCCCCGGGCTGCGGCTGGCCGCGCCGCGCGACGAGCCGACGTTGCGGGAGGCGCTGCGCGAGGCGGTCGAGGTGACCGACGGGCCGAGCGTCGTCCGGTTCCCCAAGGGGACCCCGCCGGTCGACGTCCCGGCGCTGGAGCGGCGCGGCCCGGTCGACGTGCTCCGCCGCGGGCAGCAGCGGGAGGTGCTGCTGGTCGCCGTCGGTTCGATGGTCCCGATGTGCCTGGCCGCCGCCGAGCGCGCCGCCGACCACGGCATCGAGGTGACCGTCGTCGACCCGCGCTGGGTGCTGCCGGTCTCCGCCGAGCTGGTCGACCTCGCGGCCGCCCACCGGCTGGTGATCACCGTCGAGGACGGCGGCCGGGCCGGCGGCGTGGGCACCACGCTGACCCAGGCGCTGCAGGACCGTGGGATCGACGTCCCGCTGCGCTCGGTCGGCCTGCCGCAGGCCTTCCTCGAGCACGGCAGCGTCGGCCAGGTGCTGGCCGACGCCGGCCTCACCGAGCAGGACGTCGCCCGGCGGATCGCCGAGTGGACGGCGGTACTCGCCGAGCGCACCGAGGGCAGCGTCGCCGAGGCGGTCGAGGAGCGGCCGTGATAGCCGAGATCCAGGTCGCCCCCTCGCCGGCCGGGACGCCAGACGACCCGCACGCGTACGTCGAGGCGGCGGTCCGGGTCATCCAGTCCTCCGGCCTCCGCTACGAGGTGGGTGCCCTCGGCACGACCCTCGAGGGGGACGACGACGCCGTCTGGGCGACGCTTCGCGCGGCCCACGAGGCGATGCTGGCGGCCGGCGCGACGAGCGGGCTCTCGCACGTCAAGATCGCCTCCGTGAACCGCACGATGGAGAGCCTCACCCACAAGTTCCGGTGACCCGGCGGCGAGGTCCGCTGAGACGGCGAACGGCCCGGACCCCGCGCGGGGTCCGGGCCGTTCCGGTGACGGCGATTTCCGCGGAAATCGCCCGTCAGGCGGGCAGGGAGGCCACGCCCTTCGGCAGGAACCGGGAGCCGGTCACCTTCTCCGAGACGCCGGCGCGGTCCAGGTAGGCGGAGATCCCGCCCAGCCAGAACGGCCAGCCGGCGCCCAGGATCATGCACAGGTCGATGTCCTGCACCGCCTGGACGACGCCCTCGTCGAGCATCAGCCGGATCTCCTGGGCCAGCGCCTCGACGGCCCGCTCGCGCACCTGCTCCTCGGTCAGCGGCGAGTCGCCGGAGTCGATGCCGGCGAGGTCGGCGTTGACGACGCCGGGCTCCGAGTACACCGACGACTTGCCCAGCTCGACCATCCTCCGCAGCCCCTCGCCGACGGCGAACCGGTCGGGGAAGGCCTCGTGCATCCGCTCGGCCACGTGCAGCGCCACCGGCGGGCCGACGAGCGTGAGCAGCTCGAACGGCGTCATCGGCAGGCCCAGCGGGTCCAGCGCGCGGTCGGCCGCGGCGATCGGCGTCCCCTGCTCCACGGCGGCGGTGACCTCGCCGAGGAAGCGGGTGAGCAGCCGGTTGACCACGAACGCCGGGGCGTCCGCGACCAGCACGCAGCTCTTCCGCAGCGCCTTCCCGACGGCGAACGCGGTGGCCAGCGCGGCGTCGTCGGTCTGCTCGGCGCGCACCACCTCCAGCAGCGGCAGGACGGCGACCGGGTTGAAGAAGTGCAGGCCCACGACGCGCTCGGGGTGCTCGAGCTTGGAGGCCATCTCCGACACCGACAGCGCCGAGGTGTTGGTCGCCAGCACGCACTCGGGGGAGACGACGGCCTCCACCTCGGCGAACACCTGCTGCTTGACCGACATCTCCTCGAAGACGGCCTCGATGACGAGGTCGGCGTCGGCGAAGGCGGCCTTGTCCAGCGCCCCGGTGACCAGTCCCTTGAGCCGGTTCAGCTTGTCCGCCGACAGCCGGCCGCGGACGGCCAGCTTGTCGAGCTCGCCGTGCACGTAGGCCACGCCCTTGTCGACGCGGGCCTGGTCGATGTCGGTGAGAACGACGGGCACCTCGAGCCGGCGGACGAACAGCAGTGCGAGCTGCGAGGCCATGAGACCCGCGCCGACGACGCCGACCTTGGTCACCTTCCGGGCGAGCTTCCTGTCCGGCGCGCCGGCCGGCCGCTTGGCCCGCTTGGTGACCAGGTCGAACGCGTAGAGGCTCGCCCGCAGCTCGTCGCTCATCAGCAGGTCGGCCAGGGCGTCGTCCTCGGCCGCGGTGCCGGCGGTGAAGGCCTCGCCGTCCACGCCGTCGCGGGCCAGGTCCAGGAGATCGACGGTCCGCAGCGCGCCCGGGGAGGCGTTGCGGGTGCGACCGGCGACGATCGCCCGCGCACGGGCGATGGCGTCGTCCCACGCCGTGCGGTCGACCTCGGGCCGGGAGACGGCGACGTCGCCGTTCAGGACGCCCACGGCCCACTCGAGCGAGCGCTCGAGAAAGTCGGCCGGCTCGAACAGCGCGTCGGCGATGCCGAGCTCCGCCGCCTTCGGGCCCGGCGTCACCTTGTTCTGGGCCAGCGCGTTCTCGACGATCACGGTGACCGCCGGGTCGATGCCGATCAGGTTCGGCAGCAGCTGCGTGCCGCCCCAGCCGGGCACCAGGCCGAGGAACGCCTCGGGGAAGGCGACGACGGCGGTCGTGGCGATCGTGCGGTGGTGGCAGTGCAGCGCCAGCTCCAGGCCGCCGCCGAGCGCCGCGCCGTTGACGAAGGCGAACGTCGGGACCGTCGAATCCTTCAGCCGCCGGAACACCCGGTGGCCGGTCTCGGCGATCTCCCGGGCGTCGGCCGCCGAGGTGATCGAGGGGACGCCGGAGAGGTCGGCGCCGACGGCGAAGACGAACGGCTTGCCGGTGACCGCGATCGCCGCGGGTGCCGGGGTGTGGGCGGCGATCTCGTCGAGCGCGGCGTCCAGGGACGCCAGCCCACCGCGGCCGAAGGTGGACGGGCGGGTGTGGTCGTGACCGTTGTCCAGGGTGATCAGGGCGATCTCGCCGGCCAGCCCGGGCACCCGCAGGTAGCGGACCTTGGCGGCGGTGACGACCTCGTCCTCGAACGTCGCGCTCATTCGGTGCCCTCCCAGTTCGGGTTCTCCCAGATCACGGTGGCGCCCATGCCCAGGCCCACGCACATGGCGGTCAGGCCGTAACGGACGTCGGGCCGCTCGGCGAACTGCCGCGACAGCTGCGTCATCAGCCGGACGCCGGAGGAGGCCAGCGGGTGGCCGACGGCGATCGCGCCGCCCCACGGGTTGACCCGCGGGTCGTCGTCGGCGATGCCGAAGTGGTCCAGGAAGGCCAGCACCTGGACGGCGAAGGCCTCGTTGAGCTCGAACAGCCCGATGTCCTCGATGGTCAGGCCGGTGCGGGCCAGCGCGCGCTCGGTCGAGGGGACCGGGCCGACGCCCATCACCTCGGGCTCGACGCCCACGAAGCCGTAGCCGACCAGCCGCATGCCGACGTCCAGGCCCAGCTCGAGCGCGACCTCCTCGGCGGCGAGGATGCAGCCGGTGGCGCCGTCGTTGAGCCCCGCCGCGTTGCCGGCCGTCACGTTGCCGTGCGGGCGGAACGGTGTCTTGAGCGTCGCCAGCCCCTCGAGGGAGGTGTTCGGTCGCGGCGGCTCGTCGACGGTGGCCAGCCCCCACCCCTGCTCGGCCGAGCGGGTGGAGACGGTGACCAGCTCGGGGCCGATCTGCCCGTTGGCGACGGCCTTGGCGTACTTCTGCTGGCTGGCCAGGGCGAACGCGTCGGCGCGCTCCCTGGTCAGGTGGGGGAAGCGGTCGTGCAGGTTCTCGGCGGTGGAGCCCATGACCAGCGCGGAGCCGTCGACGAGCTTCTCGCTGAAGAACCGCGGGTTCGGGTCGGCGCCCTCGCCCATCGGGTGGCGGCCCATGTGCTCGACGCCGCCGGCGATGGCGACGTCGTAGGCGCCGAAGGCGATGCCCGACGCGGTCGTGGTCACCGCGGTCATCGCGCCGGCGCACATCCGGTCGATGGCGTAGCCGGGCACCGACTTCGGCAGCCCGGCCAGCAGCGCGGCGGTGCGGCCGATGGTCAGGCCCTGGTCGCCGACCTGCGTGGTCGCGGCGATGGCGACCTCGTCGACGCGGTCGGCCGGCAGCGACGGGTTGCGCCGCAGCAGCTCGCGGATCACGCGCACGACCAGGTCGTCGGCGCGGGTCTCGGCGTAGACGCCCTTCGGGCCGGCCTTGCCGAAGGGGGTGCGTACGCCGTCGACGAAGACGACCTCACGCAGCCAGCGTGGCCGCCGCTCTCCAGATGACACAGGACCTCCGCAGCAGATCGGTACCGGCCGGTACGGCACGGCGCCGATCAAGTTACCCGTGGGTAACCGGAGGACCAAGGGCGGCGCGTCACTCGGCGGCGGCAGTCGCCGGGAGGGGTGGCTCGCTAGGCGCGGTTGAGCGCGTCGGTGAGCAGGTCGCGGGTCAGCTCGACCTGCCACTCGCGGGCGCCGCCGGCCCGCAGCGTCGCGGCCACGGTCTCGGCGTCCCGGGGCTCGGGCGGGGTCCACATCAGCCGGCGCACCAGGTCGGGGGAGAGCAGGTTCTCGACCGGCAGCGCGTGCGTGGCGGCCAGCTCGGCCAGCCCGGCACGGGCGGCCTGCAGCCGGGTGGCGGCGGCCGGGTCGCGGTCGGCCCAGCGGTTCACCGGCGGGGGGCCGTCGCCGGGCCGGCTGTGCAGGGGCAGCTCGGACTCCGGCAGCTCCCGGCCGCGGGCCAGCGCCCCGAACCAGGTGCCGACGAGCTTGCGGTTGGCCCGGCCGCGGAAGACCGGCAGCTCCAGCAGCGCGGCCTCGGTGCGTGGGTCGGCCTGCACCGCGGAGACCATCGCCGCGTCGGGCAGCACCCGCCCCGGGGCGACGTCGCGGCGGCGGGCCAGCTCGTCGCGGGCCTGCCACAGCGAGCGCAGCATGCCCAGCTGCCGCCGGTTGCGCAGCCCGTGCACCCCCGACGTCCGCCGCCAGGGGTCGGCCTTGGGCGCGGGCGGCCCGGCGGCGAGGATCGCCTCGAACTCCTGCCGCGCCCACTCGGTCTTGCCCTGCTCCTCGAGGATCGCGGCCAGCGCGTCCCGCAGGTCGACGAGCACCTCGACGTCCAGCGCGGCGTAGACCAGCCACTCCTGGGGCAGCGGGCGGGTGCTCCAGTCGGCGGCGGAGTGGCCCTTCTGCAGCGAGTACCCCAGCAGCGACTCGACGACGGCGCCCAGCCCCACCCGCGGCAGCCCGGCCAGCCGGGCGGCGAGTTCGGTGTCGAAGACGCGGGTGGGCACCAGGCCGATCTCGGCCAGGCAGGGCAGGTCCTGGTTGGCCGCGTGCAGCACCCACTCGGCGTCCACGATGGCCGACTGCACGACCGAGAGGTCCGGCAGCGGGATCGGGTCGATCAGCCCGGTGCTCGCACCCGCGCGGCGCAGCTGCACCAGGTAGGCCCGCTGGCCGTAGCGGTAGCCGGAGGCGCGCTCGGCGTCGACCGCGACCGGGCCGCTGCCGGCGGCCAGCGCCTCGGCGTACCCGACCAGCGCGGTGGAGGTCTCGATGACCGGGGGCAGCCCGTCGCGCGGGGCGAGCAGGGGGATCGCCAGGGGAGCGGTCGGCTCCTCGTCCGGCGCAGGCAGGGGCTGTACAGGGATGGGCTGGGTGCTCAGGGCAGGTCCACCTTCTCGCCCGTCTCGACAGCGTGGTCAGCGCGCGGTTCCGCGGCGGGAGCCGCAGCAGGCCCCGGGAGAGGGGCGCCGGCGCGGGGGCGTCGCACACCCCCGGGACACCGATGTTAGAGAGTCCCGTCCCCCTGTGGCCCGGAGGGACCCAGCAGCCGGACGCCGGGCGGCGGCAGCCCGGCCGCGCTGCCCAGCACGTCCAGCCACGCGGTGAGGTGTCGGTCGAGGTGGGTGTCCTCCGCCGTCCAGGACGCGCGGATCTCGACGTCGACCGAGTGCTCGGGGCCGGCCAGCTCGCCGAACCGGGTCGAGGCGGTGCGGGTGACGGTGCCGCCGAGGGCGTGCGACGCGGCGCCGCACTCCTCGAGGGCGTCGGTCAGCCAGCTCCAGGCGACCTCGGAGAACATCGCGTCGTCGACCATGTGCTCGTCGGTGGTGGCCGACAGGTAGCCGACGCAGCGGGTGGTGCCGGCCCAGGCCTCGTGGCCGGCGGGGTCGTGCAGCACGATGAACCGTCCGCTGGCGACCTCGACCTCCTCGTCGCCGTCGGGCTCGGTGACCAGCGCGCCGATGGCGAACGCGTGGGGCGCCAGCCGCTGGGGGGCGGGGATGGCCTCCAGGACGATCTCGGGGCGGGCGGTCACGCGGGCCAGCGCCTCCAGGGCAGCGCGGAACTCCGCCGGTGGCTCGTCGCCGGCTCGGTCCGCGCCGTGGCCGACACCGGCCAGGCTGGAAGGCTCCACGTTCGCAGGGTAGGTCGCAGGACCGCCCCGCGCCGCCGACGCGCCGCGTGGGTTCTGGGAGGATGGGACGTCGTGACCGCCGTTGCCGACGTTGCGCCGACCCCCGCGTCCTCTCCCGCCGACTCGGACCTGGTCCGGGCCGCCCGCGGCCTGCCGGTGCGGCGCACCCCGGTGTGGTTCATGCGCCAGGCCGGCCGCTCGCTGCCGGAGTACCGGGCGCTGCGCGCCGGCACCCGGATGCTCGAGGCCTGCCAGGACCCCGACCTGGTCACCGAGATCACCCTGCAGCCGGTGCGTCGGCACGCGGTGGACGCCGCGATCCTCTTCTCCGACATCGTGCTGCCGCTGGTCGTGGCCGGTGTCGACATCGACATCAAGCCCGGGGTCGGGCCGGTGATCGCGAGCCCGGTGCGCAGCGTCGCCGACGTCGACGCGCTGCCGCCGCTGGAGCCCGACCGGCTGGCCTTCCTCGCCACCGCCGTCCGCCGGCTGGTCGCCGAGCTGGGGACGACGCCGCTGATCGGCTTCGCCGGCGCGCCGTTCACCCTGGCCACCTACCTGATCGAGGGCGGCCCCTCCAAGGAGCACGCCCGCACCAAGGCCTTCATGTACGCCGAGCCGGAGGCTTGGGGCCGGCTGCTGGACCGGCTCGCGATCTCGGCGGCCACCTTCCTGAACACCCAGGTGGACGCCGGCGCCTCGGCCGTGCAGCTGTTCGACTCCTGGGCCGGCGTGCTGTCGGCGGCCGACTACGCCGAGCGGGTGCTGCCGCACTCCCGGGCGGTGTTCGACGCCCTCGGCGATCGGGACGTGCCGCGCATCCACTTCGGCGTCGGCACCGGCGAGCTGCTGCCGCTGATCGGGGACGCCGGGGCCGACGTCGTCGGTGTCGACTGGCGGGTGCCGCTGGAGGAGGCCGCCCGCCGGGTGGGCCCGCAGCGCTCGCTGCAGGGCAACCTCGACCCCGCCGTCCTGCTCGCCGACCGGGCCACCGTGGACCGCGAGGTGCGCCGGGTCGTCGAGCAGGGCCGCGCCGCCCGCGGGCACGTGTTCAACCTGGGTCACGGCGTGCTGCCCGAGACCGACCCCGGGGTGCTCAGGCACGTCGTCGAGCTGGTGCACGAGCTCTCGGCCCGATGAGCCCGCGCCGGCTGGTCGTCGTCGGGGCCGGGATCACCGGCCTGGCCGCCGCGTTCGAGTGGCACCGGCGGCGCCCGGACGACGAGGTCGTCGTCCTGGAGGCCGGCGACCGGATCGGCGGCAAGCTGGACCGCGTCGAGCTGGCCGGGCACTGGTACGACACCGGCCCCGAGGCGATGCTCGCGCGGGTGCCCGAGGCGGTGCAGCTGGTCGAGCGGCTGGGCCTGGCCGACCGGCTGGTCGCGCCGGCCACCACGCAGGCGGCGGTGGTGCTGCCCGACGGCCGGCACCCCCTGCCGGCCGGCACCGTGCTCGGTGTCCCGGCATCGGCCGAGGGGCTCGACGGCGTGCTGACGCCGGACGGCGTGGCGCGGGTGGCCGCCGAGGCCGACCTGCCGCCGCTGACGCTGGACGGCGACCTCTCCAGCCACGACGTCGCGGTCGGTGCCCTGCTGCGCGCGCGGCTCGGCGACGAGGTCGTCGACCGGCTGGTCGAGCCGCTGCTCGGCGGCGTCTATGCCGGCCGGGCCGACGAGCTGTCGCTGGCCGCGACCATGCCGCAGCTGGCCGCGCACCTGCCCACCGCCGGCTCCGTGCTGGGTGCGGCGGCCGCCGCCCGCGACGCCGGGGCGCGCAGCCGCTTCGACGCGGGCAGCCCGGTGTTCGTGACCGTCGCCGAGGGCATCGGCTCGCTGCCCGCCGCGCTGGTCGCGGCCTCGGGCGCCGAGGTCCGGCTGCGCACCCCGGCGCACGGCCTGGTGCGGACGCCGTCGGGCTTCGAGCTGTCGGTCGGCCGGGCGAACGTGCCCGAGCGGCTGAGCGCGGACGCCGTCCTGGTGACCGCGCCGGCGCCCAAGGCCGCCCGGCTGCTGGCCGGGGTCGCGCCGGGGGCGGTCGAGCCGCTGCAGGGCATCCCGTACGCGTCGATGGCCGTCGTCGCCATGGCGTTCCCGGCGCAGGAGGTGGCCGCCGGGTCCGGGCTGCTCGTGCCCCCCGTGACCGGCCGGCTGGTCAAGGGCGTCACCGTCTCCTCGCGCAAGTGGCCGCACCTGGACGGCGGGCACCTGCTGGTGCGCTCGTCGGTGGGCCGGTTCCGCGACGAGCACCAGCTCCAGCGGGACGACGACGACCTCGCCGCCGCCGTGGTCGCCGACGTCGCCGACCTGCTGCAGCTGTCCCGGCCCGAGCCGGTGGCGACCCGCGTCGTCCGCTGGGGTGGCGGGCTGCCGCAGTACCTGGTCGGCCACGAGGAGCGGGTGGACGCCGTCCGCGCGGCCGTCAGCGCGGTGCCGGGGCTGGCGGTCGCCGGGGCGGCGTTCCGCGGCGTGGGCGTGCCGGCGTGCATCCGGGACGCGTACGCCGCCGTCGACGCGCTGCTGTGAGCCCGTGGCCGACGCCACGGTGGGCCCGGGGCATGGGGCCGGGGCCGGGGTCGTTGGGTCTGCAGTGAGTTCCGTGCACCACCCCGTCCGACCCGTACACCGACCGGTCCGCTGCCTGCGCCACCACGTGTGGATGGCCGCCTGCGACGACTGCCGCGACGCCCACAGCGCGTCCGTCCGGGACCGCCGGGAGACCGGCTCGGCCGCCCGCTGACGCGTCCCACCGCCGTCCGTCCTCCCCGGGGCGGGCGGCGGCGTCGTACCGGCCGCGGGGGATGATGGGGGACATGAGCGAGCAGACCGACCAGCGCAGCATCGGCAAGCGGGCGAACGAGTTGAACGCCACCATCCGCTACACGATGTGGTCGGTGTTCCGGCTCGCCCACCCCCTGGGGGAGGAGCAGCGCACCGCCGTCGCCGACGAGGTGCAGGGGTTGCTCGACGAGCTCGCCGGCAAGGACGTCGTCGTCCGCGGCACCTACGACGTCAGCGGCCTGCGGGCCGATGCCGACCTCATGGTCTGGTGGCACTCCTCGACGCCCGAGGCGCTGCAGGAGGCCTACACCCGGCTGCGCCGCACCGCGCTGGGCCGGCACCTGGAGCCCGTGTGGTCGCAGATGGCGCTGCACCGGCCCGCCGAGTTCAACCGCAGCCACATCCCGGCGTTCCTCGCCGACGAGGAGCCGCGCCGCTACGCGTGCGTCTACCCCTTCGTGCGGTCCTACGAGTGGTACCTGCTGCCCGACGAGGAGCGTCGGGACATGCTCAAGGAGCACGGCATGCAGGCCCGCGGGTACCCCGACGTCCGCGCCAACACCGTCGCCGCGTTCGCCCTCGGCGACTACGAGTGGATGCTGGCCTTCGAGGCCGACGAGCTGCACCGCATCGTGGACCTCATGCGCGACCTGCGGGCCAGCCGCGCCCGGCGGCACGTCCGCGAGGAGGTGCCGTTCTACACCGGCGTCCGCAAGCCGGTCGCGGAGCTCGTCGCCGACCTGCCCTGACGCCCGGTGCAGTCGCGGCTTGACGGCACCACGGGTGCTGAGCGCCGTCTCACTGACGAAGTCTGGTCAGATCCATTGCATGACACGTCCATCGGCGAGTTGTCGTGGTCTTCGAGCTGGCGAGACCACGGCAACCCGCCACTCGCTGCGGCAGCGCATCTATGACGTGCTGACGTCATCGAGATGCGCCTGAGGGCGGTCACCTCCACCGGGGTGACCGCCCTCAGGCGCATCTCGACGCGGTTCAGCCCTGCGCGGGCTCCAGGCGGATCGAGACGCTGTTGATGCAGTAGCGGTCGCCGGTCGGGGTCTGCGGGGCGTCGTCGAAGACGTGGCCGAGGTGGCTGTGGCAGGTGCCGCACAGGACCTCGGTGCGCACCATCCCGTGGCTGCGGTCCTCGCGGAGCACCACGTTGTCGGCGGACGACGGCTCGTAGAACGACGGCCAGCCGCAGTGGGAGTCGAACTTCGTCTCCGACCGGAACAGCTCGGCCCCGCAGGCGCGGCAGCTGTACACGCCCTGGGCCTTGGTGTCGACGTACTCCCCGGTCCACGGCCGCTCGGTGCCGGCCTGGCGGAGGACGGCGTACTCCTCGGGCGACAGCTGCGCCCGCCACTCCTCGTCGCTCCTGGTGACCTTCGGCTGGTTCTCCGCGGACGTCGTCATGGGCTCAACGGTACGAGCCACCGGCCACCGGACGACCCGGGTGGCGGCGCGGCGCCGCACCCGGCGGAGACTGGTCCGGTGCCCGAGCTCCTCGACGACGTCTGGTTCACCCGCGACCTGCCGGTGCTGCGCGCGATCGCCCGCCTGGTCGACGGGCCCGAGTACGGCGGCAACCCGTACCTGGGCCAGGTGGTGCCGGCGAGCGGGCTGCCCAAGCCGGAGGTCGCGGCGGCGGCGCGGGCGCTGGTGTCGGCGGGCTACGTCGAGGCGCTGACCAACTACGCGGGCGAGATCGTGCGGTTCACCGGGATCTCGGCCGAGGCGCGGCGACTGGCCGGGCTCTGGCCGACGCCGCAGGGGGAGTGGGACCGGCTGCTCGAGCAGCTCACCGCCCGGGCGGAGAACGCACCGACCGACGTGGAGCGCGCCCGGTGGCGGGCCTTCGCCGACGCGGCGGACGCGGTCGGGCCGGACGACGGCGCGCTGCTCATGTCCGCGCTCATCGGGGGGTACGTGCCGCGGGCCCGCTGAGGTCCGGCCGGAACGACAGCGCCCCCGCCCGGCTGAGCCGGACGGGGGCGCTGCGACTGATCAGGAGATCAGAGCGGGTTGACGTTCGCCGCCTGCGGGCCCTTCTGGCCCTGCTCGATGTCGAACGAGATCCGCTGGCCTTCGTCGAGCGAGCGGTACCCGCTGGACTGGATGGCTGAGTAGTGGACGAACACGTCCGGTCCGCCACCGTCAGGGGTGGCGAAGCCGAACCCCTTCTCCGCGTTGAACCACTTGACAGTTCCTTCGGGCATTGCTCGCTCCTAGCTGAGGTGGTGCATCGGGGTCCTGCCAGTGCGCAGGGCCTTCCCGACGCCGACGACCTTAGTCGCCGAACCGGTCCGGTGGGGCGCTGGGGCGACCGCGTCGGATCTTGCGGTGATCGTGCGGCTTCCTCGTGGGGGCGCTGAGGAGCGGACCGGATGGTCGTTCCTGCCGGGACGGACCCGGCCTCGCACGGAACGGACTCCCCCCATGACCGGCACGCTCTCCACCGACCCGATCGTCCTGCTCGACGTCGAGGACCTCGCCGAGGCCGACCTCGACGCCGACCTCGCCGAGCGGCTGGAGCAGGAGGGCCGGGTGTACCTGCGCCCGGACGCCGCAGGTGCCGCGGCGGACGAGGTCCGGCGGCTGGTCGCGGGCGCCGCCGGCCCGCGGCCGGGCCCGGCCGACGCCGTGTCGCTGGCCAGGGCGATCCGCCGTGGCGGTGCCGCCGTGGCCGCCGTCCACGACCTGGGCCTCAAGGCCGCGATGCTCGCCGGCTGAGGCGCACCGTGTGCACGCACCGCTGCCGCGCATCGCGCGGGTCGGCGACGCGTGCGCGAACCGCCGTCAGAGCAGCCGGCCGGGGTCCTCCGGGAAGGGGCGGCCGCGCGGGGGGACGGCGTAGTCGCCGCCGGGGGCCGGCTCCCACGGGCGGCCGGCCGGCAGGGCCGGCGGCTCGGCGCGCCAGGAGGACACGGTGATCGTCCCGGGCTCGTCCCACGACTCCGCATCGAGCCGGGCGCGCTCCTCGCGCCAGGCCACCACCGAGCGGTGCCACCGGCGACCGCCGACGTCCATCCCGACGAGGACGGCGATGCCGACGGCCACGGCCAGGCAGGCGTTGGCCACCGCGGTGGCGACGTCCAGCGCGGTCAGCTGCGGCCAGCCGATCGCCTCGATCTGGGCGCCGACGATCTCGACGACGACGTAGAGCACGCCGTAGACGAGGAACGAGATCCGCACCGTGCACCTCCTCCGTCGTGGACCGGACACCGCCTCAACGGCACGTCAGGAGAACAGGCGTCGTCCGCGCGGAGGACCGTCACCCGTCCGGGTGACCGTTCAGGGCTGCAGCACCTCGTGCCAGGGCCGCACCGTCCAGGAGGCGACCACGCCGTTGAGGACGAACGGGTCGCCGGCGATGAACTCCTCGGCGGCCTCCCGGGTGGTGAACACGCCCATCGCCTCGCCGTTCATCGGCTCGTCGAAGGCGCCGACCATCAGCAGGTCGCCGCGGCGGGCGAACTCGTCGACCCGCGCCGAGTGGGCCGGGTAGCTCTCCTGGGCGAGTGGCAGGAAGTCCTCGACCGCCCGGTAGGTCATCACGTACTTCATGGCCGGGCATCCTGGCCCGGCCGGGCGCCCGCCGGGGGGTCCGGTGCGCGGTCACGGTGCGCGACCGGCCGGGGGCGGCGTCACGCGGACGGGTGACGGGCCGCTGCCGGACCGGGGGCCGCGGGGCAGGGTCTGTGGGTGACCACGTCGCTGATCGCCGTCCTGGTGATCGCCGTGGGCCTGCCCCTGCTCGCGTGGTGGGTCGCGCGCCGGCCGTACTGGTCGAGGCTGCGCCCGGGTGCGGAGCCGGACCCGTGGCGGGACCTGGTCCGCCGGCACGGGTTGTCGGCAGGGGAGGCGGCGCGGGTCGCGACCGACGTCCCGCGCGGGCTGCGGTTGCCCGACCCGCGGCTGCGACGGGCCGCCGTCGAGTGGGCCCGCGAGCTCCTGGACCAGGAGCAGCTCCGGCTGCCGCGCAACCCGCGCACCCGCGGCGTGGTGGTCGTGCTCGTCATCGTGTGGGCGACCACCGCACTCGGCCTGCTGGTCTTCCGGATCGCCTCGGGCGAGGGCTTCGACGTCGATTGGTTCACCGTCGCGGTGTGGATCGCCGCGGGCGTCTGGGGCGTGCGCCGCCGCCGGGCGCTCCGCCGGGCCGTGCAGCTCAACGACGAGCTCGGGCGGGCGGGCAGCGGTTGAGCCGGGGCCCGGCCGGTGGCTCGGGAGCCGCGCGCACCCGGTGGGCGTGCGGTCGGCTCGCCGGTGCACCCACCTGCTCGTCGCAGGTCAGGGCGCGCAGCAGGCCTCGGCGCCTTCGGGCGTGAGGGCGGCGAGGGTGGCCAGCAGCCTGACCGGCCCGGCGAGGGCCTCGCAGCACATCGAGTAGACGTTGCTGCGGCCCTGGGGCGTGACGGTGACCAGGCCCTGCTCGCGCAGAGGAGCGAGGTGGTGACTGACGAGGGTCTGGCCCATGCCGCTGAGCTCGGTGAGCTCGCGGACCGAGCGCGGGCCCTCGGCCAGGAGCAGCAGCAGGTGCAACCGGTTCGGGTCCGACAGCGCCTTGAGCTGGGGGGCGAGGAGGCGGGCCCGGTCGGCGGCCGAGGTGGACGCCTCGGGGTCGAGGAGTCGGACGTCGAGGTCCCGGCGCATGGCCCGAGTATGACATGCCCGGGTTGCTGACAACAGCCGATGTTGTTACGTTGTTGCCATAGACGCCCGTCGAAGTGTTCAGGAGCTGGTCACGATGGCACGCATGGCGACCACCGAGCTCCCGGTCGTGGTGATCGGCGCCGGTCCGGTCGGGCTGGCGGCAGCCGCGCATCTGCTCGAGCGCGGTCTCGAGCCCCTGGTCCTCGAAGCCGGCGACCAGGTGGGTGCCGCGATCCGGCAGTGGGGCCACGTCCGGCTGTTCTCGCCGTGGGAGTACGACGTCGACGCCGCGGCCCTGCGCCTGCTCGAGGCGCAGGGGTGGGAGTCGCCCGACCGCGACGCGCTGCCGACCGGAGCGGAGCTCGTCGAGTCCTATCTGGCACCGCTGGCGGCCACCCCCGAGTTGGCCGGGCGCATCCGCACCGGCACGCGGGTGCTGGCGGTGACCCGGGAGGGCGTCGACAAGACCCGGACGGTCGGCCGCGCGGGTCGGCCCTACGTCGTGCGGGCCGTCGCTGACGGCCAGGTCACCGACATCCCGGCGCGGGCGGTGCTCGACGCCTCGGGCACCTGGGGGAGGAGCAACCCGCTGGGCGCCGCCGGCCTGCCGGCCATCGGCGAGGACCGGGTGAGTGCGTGGCTGGCCGGGCCGCTGCCCGACGTGCTCGGCGCCGACCGCGAGCGCTTCGCGGGGAAGCACACGCTCGTCGTGGGCATGGGCCACTCGGCGGCCAACACGCTGCTCGCGCTGGTGCAGGTGCGGGAGGAGGAATCGGGCACGGAGATCACCTGGGCGATCCGCGGTCGTTCCCCGGCGCGCCTCTACGGCGGGGGAGACGCCGACGGTCTGCCCGCCCGGGGCCTGCTCGGCTCGACGCTCAGGGCCGCCGTGTCCGGTGGCGCGATCAGGCTGATCCGCGAGTTCACCATCGGGTCGCTGACCGCCCCGGCCGACGGCGACGGACGGGTCGCCGTGGCGGGAACCGGCCGCGACGGTGCTGCGGTGAGCCTGCAGGTCGACGCGGTGGTCGCCGCCACGGGTTTCCGTCCCGACCTGGAGATGCTGCGGGAGGTCCGCCTGGACCTGGACCCTGCCGTCGAGGCCCCGGCGCGCCTGGCCCCGCTGATCGACCCCAACTCCCACTCCTGCGGCACCGTCCCGCCGCACGGCGCGGCCCTGCTCGCGCACCCCGACGAGAACTTCTTCGTCGTGGGCACGAAGTCCTACGGCCGGGCGCCGACGTTCCTGCTCGCGACGGGCTACGAGCAGGTGCGCTCGATAGCCGCGGCCCTGGCCGGCGACACCGCCGCCGCTGAGCGCGTCGAGCTCGCGCTGCCCGCGACCGGGGTGTGCTCGACCGCCCTCGGCGACCGCGAGGCGACCGAGTCCGCCGAGGGCGCCGGCCAGGGCAGCGGGAGAGTCGGTTTCGCCACCGGCTCGCAGCACGGCTGGTCGGGCGAGGAGCCGGCCGCCGGCAGCTGCTGCGGGACGGCGCCGCGACCGGTTGCCGCCTCGTCGCCCTCCTGTGACGGCTGACCCGCCGTCCGCGGCCGCACGGGACGCCGGCGCCGTGGCGGGCGTCCCGGCTCCCGGGCACTCGCCGCGCCGGGCCCTGGTGGGGCTGTCCGTCACCCAGATCACCAGCTGGGGCGTCCTCTACTACGCGTTCCCGGTCGCCCTGGCGTCGATCACCGCCGACACCGGCTGGTCGGCGACCGCGGCCACCGCGGCCTTCTCGGCCGGTCTGGTGGTCTCCGCTCTCGCGGGGATCCCGGTGGGGCACTGGCTCGACCGCCACGGCCCGCGGCGGGTGATGACCGGCGGCTCGCTGCTCGCCGTCCCGTCGGTCGTCGCCATCGCCCTGGCACCGAACTACGCGGCGTTCCTCGCGGCCTGGCTGGTCGCCGGAGGAGCGATGGCCGCGGTCTTCTACCAAGCGGCCTTCGGGGCCCTCACCCGCTGGTACGGGGACCGCCGCGTCCGCGCGCTGACCGCGCTCACCCTCGTCGCCGGCCTGGCCAGCACACTGTTCGCGCCGCTGACGCACGCGCTCCTCGAGCACCTCGGCTGGCGGGAGACCTACCTGGTGCTCGCGGTGGTGCTGGCCGTCGTCACGATCCCGCTGCACGTCGTGACGCTGACGCCGCCCTGGGCACCCGAGTCGCCCTCCGGCGGTGCGGGGCGCCCCCGGGAACGCCGCGTACCCCGGGAGGTGCGCAGCCGGGAGTTCCTGGCCCTGTCGGCGGCGCTGACGCTGACCGCCTTCGGGCTGTACGCGACCAGCCTCACGGTGATCCCGCTGCTCACCGGGCGCGGCTTCTCGGCGTCGCTCGCCGCGACCACCTTCGGTCTCCTCGGCGCCGGCCAGCTGCTCGGCCGCATCCTCTACGGCCCGTTGAGCGCGCGTACCACCCCCACCGGTCGGACGGTGGCCCTGATCGGCGCCGCGGCCTCGGCCATCGGCCTCCTCGGGGCCCTCCAGGGGCCGGCGGTCGCCCTGGTCGCCGCAGCCGTCGCGCTGGGAGCCGTGCGCGGTGCGTGCACGCTGCTGCAGGCCACCGCGGTCGCCGACCGATGGGGGACCGCCCGCTACGGCACGCTGTCGGGCTTCTTCGCCGCGCCCATCACCGCAGCGACGGCGCTGGCGCCCTGGGCGGGCACCGCTCTGGCCGAGGCGATCGGCAGCTACGCGGCCGCCTTCGGGATCCTCGCCGGCCTCGTCGTCGTGGCTGCGGCGGTGGCCTGGCGAGGTGCGCCCCGGACGCTCACCCGGGCATGAGCTGGTCGCCGCGGGGTGCGATCGCGAGGTCCGACGCGAGCTGCCGTACGCGAGCGGCGATGTCGTCGCGCACCAGGCGCATCCGCTCGATGCCCTCGATGCCGCGCTCCGAGGGCTCGTCGGTGACCCAGCGGGTGACGCGGGTGCCCTCGACTTCGTCGACCCGGGCGTCGGAGCCCAGGACCACCACGAGGTCAGCAGCGCGGACGGCCTCGTCGGTGAGCTGCTCGGGGCGCTGATCGGTGATGTCGATGCCGACCTCGGCCAGGGACCGGACCGAGAGCGCGTTGAGCGCGGCCCTGGCCTCGGTGCCCGCCGAGGAGACCTCGGCGGCGTCGCCGACGTGGTCGGACAGGAGGCCGGCCGCCATCTGGGACTTGCCCGCGTTGCCCACGCAGACGAACAGGACCCTCGGCCGGGCACCCATCAGGCGTCCGTGCCCTGGTGGACGTCCAACTCGGTGAGCAGGCCACGGATCCGGGACCCGATCTCGTCGCGGATCGGGCGCACCGACTCCACGCCCTTGCCGGCCGGGTCCTCGAGTGCCCAGTCCAGGTAGCGCTTGCCGGGGAAGACCGGGCAGACGTCGCCGCAGCCCATGGTGATGACCACGTCGGAGGCCTCGACGGCCTCGGTGGTGAGGACCTTGGGGCGCTGGTCGGTGATGTCGATGCCGACCTCGGCCATCGCCTCGACGGCAGCGGGATTGATCTGGTCGGCGGGGAGGGAGCCGGCCGAGCGCACCTCGACGGCGTCACCGGCGAGATGGCGCAGCCAGCCGGCGGCCATCTGGGAGCGGCCGGCGTTGTGCACGCAGACGAAGAGAACGCTGGGCTTGTCGGACACGGTGGGCCTTTCGGTGGGGAGTCGGACGGGGGACCCGGCTCACACGGACGCGGTGGTGGGGTGGAGTTCGGCCAGGAGCGCGCGGACGCGGGCGTCGATCTCATCGCGGATGGCGCGGATCTCGCCGACCCCGTGCTCGTGGGTCATCGCGTGCTCCGTACGGCGTCGGGGACGGTCGGGTCGCCGGGGAAGTAGCGCCGGGCGGCTCCCAGGGCGACGTAGACGAGGGCCACGAGGACGGGCACCTCGATAAGGGGCCCGACCACGCCGGCGAGGGCCTGGCCGCTGGTCACGCCGAAGGTGCCGATCGCCACGGCGATGGCCAGTTCGAAGTTGTTGCCCGCTGCCGTGAAGGCCAGCGTCGTGGTCTTGGCGTAGCCGAGACGCAGCCGCATGCCGAGGAGGAAGGAGCCGCCGAACATCAGGGTGAAGTAGGCCAGCAGCGGAAGGGCGATCCGAGCGACGTCCCAGGGCTGGGAGGTGATGGCATCGCCCTGGAGCGCGAAGAGCATGACGATCGTGAAGAGCAGCCCGTAGAGGGCGATCGGGCCGATCCTGGGCAGCACCCGGCTCTCGTAGTGGTCCCGGCCGCGGGCCCGCTCGCCCAACGTGCGGGTGAGGAAGCCGGCGACGAGGGGGATGCCGAGGAAGACCAGTACCGACAGGACGATCGCCCACACGCTGAACCCGGCCGACGTCGTCGACAGGCCCAGCCAGCCGGGCAGCACATGGAGGTAGAACCAGCCGAGCGCGGCGAACGCCAGGATCTGGAACACCGAGTTGATCGCGACGAGCACCGCGGCGGCCTCACGGTCGCCGCAGGACAGGTCGTTCCAGATCAACACCATGGCGATGCACCGCGCCAGACCCACGATGATCAAGCCGGTGCGGTACTCGGGGAGGTCCGGCAGCAGCAGCCAGGCCAGGGCGAACATCAGCGCCGGGCCGATCAGCCAGTTGAGCACCAGGCTCGCGACCAGCAGCGTGCGGTCCCCCGTCACCCGGTCGAGTTCGGAGTAGCGGACCTTGGCGAGCACCGGGTACATCATCAAGAGCAGCCCGATGGCGATCGGCAGGCTGACGTCACCGACCTCGACTGCATCGAGGGCGTCATCGAGGCCGGGGATCAGGCGGCCCAGGAGCAGGCCGGCGGCCATGGCGGCGATGATCCAGACCGGCAGGAACCGATCGAGGGTGGAGAGGCGCTGGAGGACCGGGGCATCGAGGCCGGTGCCGGGACGGGCGGTCTCGCCGACGGTGTCGCTCATGCGCCCGCGCCGGCCAGGGCCGACGAGGTGAACAGGGTCGCCACGGCCGAGAGCGCCTCGGGGCGCACGGCGTAGTAGACCCACACGCCGCGCTTGTCGCGGTCCAGGATCCCGGCCGAGTGCAGCACCTTGAGGTGGTGGCTGATCGTGGCCTGCGTCAGGTCGAAGGCCTCGTTGAGGTCGCACACGCAGGCCTCGCCGGCCTCGGACGAGGCGATCAGGCTGACCAGGCGCAGGCGCACGGGGTCGGCGAGCGCCTTGAGCAGGGGAGCGACCTGTTCGGCCTGCTCGGCACCCATCGCGGTGCCGGTCAACGGGGTGCAGCAGGCGAAGCCGGGTCCGCTCATCGTCTCTCTTCCGTCGGAGTCCATGGACGGCCATGGTAACGACGGCCATCTATGCGACAGGCGTCGATGGGTGAAGACCGGGTGAACGACGGGGGACAGGGCGGTCGACCACGGGTCCTCGCCGTCGTCTCCGGCCGGCGAGGTCCGCCGCCGTGGAGCTAGTCGCCGCTCTCGGTGCGCCGTGGTGGCTCGGTGCGCGGTCCGGGTGCGTTGAGCCCGAACCGGACGCCCAGCAGGCGGATGCCGAAGCAGAGGGCCGCGGCGCTCACCGCGGCGGGTAGGCCGTAGACCCCCGTGGCAGTGGCCAGCACGGTGACGGCGGCGGCCAGGAGGGCGGGGATGGCGTACAGCTCGCTGGTGAGGACGGTGGGGACCTGCCGGATCAGGACGTCGCGCAGTGTCCCTCCGCCGACGCCGGTGAGCGCACCCAGGATGACGGCCTGGACCGGGCCGAGCCCGAACTCCAGGGCCTTGCTGGCCCCGGTGACCGCGAAGAGGCTCAGCCCGGCGGCGTCCAGCACGGTGACCGGCGTGCGGAGTCGCTCCTGGTGGCGCGCGACGGTGAACGCGAGCAGACCGCCGGCTGCAGCGACGAGGAGGTACCGCCAGTCGCTGAACGTGGCCGGCGGCAGGTCGTCGAGGATGATGTCGCGGACGATCCCGCCACCGAGCGCCGTCGTCATGGCGAGGGCGACGACGCCGACGATGTCGAGGTCGGCGGCGCGCACGGCGGTCAGCGCACCGTTGAGCGCGAAGGCGAACGTGCCGACCAGGTCCAGGACCAGGAGCAACGTCATCTGGCCGGTCATGTCCATCCCCTCGCCCTGTGCCGCACGCTGCCCGCGCCGGGAGCCGCGTGGTGCCGTTCCTGCCCGTCACGATGCCCTGACGGGCAGGGCGGCCGGTGCGCCGCTCCGTGCGGCGAGCGTCGTCGTGGTGGCGGAGCGGGGCCGCCACCACGACGACGGGGCCGGTCAGTGCATGCCGGTGAGGTCCCGTCCCCTGGTCTCCGGGGCGGACGCGATCGCGATCGCCGAGATCAGCAGCATCACGATGACGTAGCCGTTGAACCAGGACGGCCCGAACGTCTCGCCCAGCCACGTCTGCAGGTACGGAGCCGTGCCGCCGAACGTCGCGACGGCGATGGAGTAGGGCACCCCGACACCGACCGTGCGGATCCGGGTGGGGAAGAGCTCGGCGTAGACGGCCGGCACGATGGCCGCGGGCCCGGCGATCAGGATCAGCGCCAGCGACATGGCGATGCCCAGGCGCACGGCGCTGTCGCCGATCAGCGCGTTGAGCGGGAACGCGGTCACGGCCAGGCCGAGGACGCAGATGAGCAGGACGGGCTTGCGGCCGATGCGGTCGGAGATCGCGCCCCACACCGGCAGGGCCGCGATGAAGACCAGGTTGGCCAGCACACCGGCCCACAACGCACTGGTGGGGTCGATGCCGCGGGTGCTGATGGCGTACTGCGGAGCGGAGATCGCCCAGGCGTAGTACACGATCGTGACGCCGACGGTCATCCCGATGACCAGCAGCGCCTGCTTGCGGTGGCGCAGGATGGTCCGCCACATGGGCTCCTGGCGGGTCGCGGGCGCGTTGCCGACCTCCTGCTGGAAGGCCTCCGTCTCGTCGAGGCGGCGCCGCATGACCAGGGCGTAGAGCCCGAAGAAGCCGCCGATGATGAACGGGATGCGCCAGCCCCACGCGGTCATCTGCTGGTCGTCGAGCACGGCGGTGAGGACGGCGGCCATCCCGGTGCCCACGATGACGCCCATGGTCCCGGAGACGTAGATGAGGCTCGCCCAGAGCCCGCGCTTCTCCCGGGGCGCCACCTCGGACAGGTAGGTCTGGGCGGAGGGCAGCTCACCGCCGTGGGCCAGCCCCTGCACCAGGCGGGCGGTGAGCAGGATCAGCGAGGCGCCGACGCCGATGGACTCGTAGGTCGGCGACAGACCGATGGCGAAGCTGCCGCCGGCGGCCAACGCGACGGAGAGGGTCATCGCCGCTCGCCGGCCCCGACGATCGGAGATCCACCCGAACAGGAAGCCACCGAAGGGGCGTGCGACGAAGCCGACGGCGAACACCGCGAGGGTGGCCAGCAGTGCCGAGATCTTGTTCTCGCCGCTGAAGAACTGGGCGGCGAAGAAGGTGGCGAAGATGGCGTAGATGTTCCAGTCGAACCACTCGAGCGCGTTGCCGACGCCCGTTCCGACGATGGTCTTCGTGCGCTTCTGCTCGACCGGTGGGGCGAGTGTGGTCATGGCTGGCTCCTCTGCGGGGCGGGGTCTTTCTCGGATGCACATCTGACGCTGCCGGCGACTACCTACGCGTAGATCTCGGGGGGCGCACTGCAATTCCATCAACAGCCATGTATGCAACCACTACCAAGACGCTCATGCTGCTACTATATATAAGCAACTACCTCTATTGATTACGCAAGCAATG
>NZ_NVPT01000086.1 GCF_002802985.1 Geodermatophilus chilensis
CTACTGCACCAGCGACCACCGCGGCAAACACCAGGCCCCCGGCTGGGCCCACACCCTCACCCCCGACGGCACCCTCACCGTCACCACACCGTCCGGCCTGACCGCCGTCACCGAACCACCGCCCTACTGAGCGGCGGTACCGGCTGACCGGCCGGGTGTGACAGTGGGTCCCAAGGCCACCCAGGTGACCACCCGACCCCTGGCCGTGGGCGACCGCGAGCTGCTCCGGACGGCGACCGTGGCCAACGTGAAGCTTGCCTGGGGCGCAGGGGGCTTCGCGTTCGGGCTGCTGCTGGGGAGCTCGACCTGGGCCGTCATCGACGCCGTCGTCCCACCGGGGACCGACCTCGTCGGTCGCGCGTGGGGTGGGGCGCCGACTCGCCCGGCAGGACCGGCGGGACCCCGCCGGGGAGCGGGGATCAGGACGGCGTCAGGTCGGTGCGGTGCAGCACCCGGCCGCCGACGTCGCGCAGCTCCACGGTCATCACGCCGCTGTCGCCGTCGATGCGGACGTGCCCGAGGAACTGGGAGGAGTCGTTGGGCTCCTCGCCCGCCCGCGCCCCGGTCCGCGAGAAGACCACCCGCGGGCCGAACGTGCCGTCGAGCTCGCTGGGGCCGAACGTGCCGGCGTGCAGCGGCCCGGTGACGAACTCCCAGAACGGGTCGAAGTCGTCGAAGGCGGCGCGCTCGGGGGAGTAGTGGTGTGCGGCGGTGTAGTGGACGTCGGCGGTCAGCCACACGACGTTGCGGACGCCGTGCCGCTGGAGGTCCGACAGCAGCCGGGCGATCTCCGTCTCGCGGCCCGCGGGCCGACCGGGATCGCGGTTGGCGATGCCCTCCTGGGCGACCTCGCCGTCGGGGACGACCAACCCGATCGGCATGTCGGAGGCGACCACCTTCCACAGCGCCCGCGACGTCCGCAGCTGTCGGCTCACCCGGGCCAGCTGGTCCTCTCCGAGGAGAACGGTGCCCGGCCCCTCCGCGGCGAGGTTGTCGGTGTTCGGGCCGCGGTGGCTGCGCAGGTCGAGCGCGACGACCTCCACCAGCGGCCCGTAGGACAGCGCGCGCTGCACCCGGTCGCCACCGATCGGCGTGTACTCGCCGAACGCCCGGCGTGCGCGGGCGGCCAGGGTGTCGACGTCGGTCACGGTGTACCGCTCGTCGGTGAGGACCTCGCCCGGGTACCAGTTGTTGGTCACCTCGTGGTCGTCCCACTGCACCAGCAGCGGCACCTCGGCGGCCAGCGCGCGCACGTTGGCGTCGAGCAGGTTGTAGCGGTACTGCCCCCGGTACTCGTCGAGCGTCTCGGCGACCTTGCTCTTCTCCGGTGTGACGACGTTGCGCCACACCCGGCCGTCGGGCAGCACGACGCGTTCCTGCAGCGGCCCGTCGGCGTAGACGTTGTCGCCGGAGTGCACGAAGAAGTCCGGCTGCAGGCGGCGGACGGCCTCGAAGCCGGTCATGCCGCCCGTGTCGGGGTTGATGCCCCAGCCCTGGCCGGCGACGTCGCCGGACCAGGCGAAGGTGACGTCCCGCCGGTCGCGCGGCGCCGTGCGCAGGCGGCCGAGCACCGGCTCGCTGGTCTGCCCGTCGTCGTCGAAGTGCACCCGGTAGAACAGCTCCGTCCCGGCCGGCAGGCCGTCGAGGAGCACCTTCCCGGTGTGGTCGGTGTCCGGTCCGACGTCCACCCGCCAGCGCCCGCGGGGACGGCGGAAGTCGGCCGTCGCCGCGACCTCCACCAGCATCCGGGCCGGGCGGTCGGTCTTCGACCACACCACCGCGGAGCGGGCGGTGACGTCGCCGGTCTGCACGCCCCAGCGCACCTCGGGCCGGGACCGCAGCAACCCCGGCGCGCCGAGCGCCGCGGGCGCGGTGCCCCCCAGCGCGCCCAGGCCGATCCCGGCGCCCAGGACGGCTGCGCCCTGCAGGAGCCGGCGGCGGGACAGCCCGGCCGCGACCGGACCGGGGAGGGCGTCGGGGGAGTGGGACACGGGGTGCTCCGTCCTCGAGGTGCTCGGGTCGGGGTCCACGCTGCTGTCCGGGTCGGACGCCGGGACGACGCGCAGGTGCACGCCCGGCGAGGGCCCGGTGAACGGCTGGGGTCCGGGTCCCAGCGAGGCCACGGGCGCTGCCAGCTCCGTCACAGGTTCGCGTCCGACCATCTCCCCGACGGCTGGACACACCGGCCGCTGACCGAGGAGACCACCGTGCGCAAGAAGTTGGTCGCCGCCGCCGCAGCCGGCGCCCTGACGCTGACCGGACTGGCCGTGGCCGTTCCCGCCGTCGCCGACACCGAGGACACCGACGGCACGTCGACGTCCGTCGTGGACCGGATCAAGGACGCGCTCTCCGGCCTGGTCGAGGACGGGTCGATCACCCAGGAGCAGGCCGACGAGGTCGCCACCACGCTCGGCGAGGCCGACCTCGGGTGGCACGGTCACCACGGTGGCTGGCACGGCCTCGAGACCGCCGCCGAGGCGCTCGGCATGACCGAGGACGAGCTGCGGACCGCGCTCGAGGTCGACGGCGCGACGCTGGCGACGGTCGCGGAGGACCGGGGCGTCGACGTGCAGACGGTCGTCGACGCGCTGGCTGCGGACGTGCGCGAGCGCGTCGCCGAGGCCGTCGAGGAGGGCCGGCTGACCCAGGAGCAGGCCGACCAGCGGCTGGCCGACCTGGAGCAGCAGGTCACCGACTGGGTCAACGCGGACGGCGACCGGCCGTGGGGCGGTGGCCACCGCGGCGGGTGGGGCCACCACGACCGCGACGGCGACGACGACTGACCGGCGCTCACGACAGCGGCGCCGTCCCCGGTGGGGGTGGCGCCGCTCTGCTGTCCGGCGAGGGGTGGACGGCGAGGGGTGGACGGCGACGCGCGACGGAGGTTAGCCTCGCCTTACCGGGCCCGGCGACGGGCAGGAGCACGAGGCGAGGGAGATCCGCGTGGGGCTGCGACTGCCGGTCGGCGACGTGACCGTGCTGCTGGGCCCGGCGGCCGTCCGGCGCCAGGTGATGGCCGCGCTCGACGACGACAGCGGCCGCTGCGCCTCCGGACACTCGGCCGTCCGCGTGCAGCGACTGGCGGCAGCCGCGGACGACGACGTGCACCGGCGCATCGCGGCGATCGAGGCCGTGCGCGAGGCCCCGGCCACCATCGTGCTCATCGACCGGGTCACCGACGGGCTGACCGCCCCGGACCGCCGCGCGGTGCTCGCGGCCCTGCGTCCGGTGGCCACCGGGGGTCGGGCGGTCCTGGTGGACGACGACGACCCGGTCGCCGCACTGGCCGTGGCCGACGGCGCGCTGCGCGCCGACCCGGCCGGTCGGCTGTCGGCCGAGTCGCTCGGGGACCTGGACTACCTGGGCTCGTAGGTCAGGCAGTCGGCGGCGTCGGTGCTCGGCCCGACGCGGACGCCGGAGGCGTGGCACTCGAGCTTGTCGTTGTGCACGCAGTCGGAGCGGTGGCAGGCGCCGACCAGGCCGTTGCGGTCCAGCCCGCCGCGGAAGCTGATCTCCACGAAGGTGCCGCAGTGGGCGTGGTCGCCACCCACGGTGATCGCACCTGCGTGACAGCTGTGCTCGGCGTTGTACGAGCAGCTGTCGACGGCGCAGTCCTGCACCTGGGGCATGTCCTGGAGAGAGGTCATGCCCCAGGTTGGCACGGCCGGCAGGGGCCCGCCAGCAAACTGAGGCTTGCCTACGTGCAGGTCAGCGCCGCATCTCACAGCCGTCTCACAGCCGATCCACATCCGTCGCCGAGGATCGGCGGGGACCATGGCGGGGGACACGGAGGAGGTGGCCGCACGTGGCCGTGCACACCGGACCGATCCCCGCCCCGGCCCGCGGGCACGGGGGACCGCACGGCGTCCTGGTGGTCGTCGGCGGACTCCCGGGCAGCGGCAAGACGACTCTGCTGCGCCGGCTCCTGGCCGAGCGTGCGCCCGGGGTCGTCGGCCTGGACTCCGAGGACGTCGCGGCCCGGGTGCAGGCGGTCGCCGTCCGCCTCCCGTACCGGGTGGTCCGGCCGCTGGTGCACGCCTGGCACCGCGTGCGGGTGCTGCGCGCTGTCGCCGGGCCGGCGCCGGTCGTCGTCCTCACCGACCCCTGGACCCGGCCGTGGTGGCGGGCCGCCGTCCTGCGGACCGCACAGTGGGCCGGGCGCTCGGTGCGGCTGGTGCTGCTGGACGCGTCGCGCGAGCTGGCCGAGAGCGGGCAGACCGCCCGCGGCCGGGCGATCCCGGCGCGGTCGATGCACCGGCACGCCACCCGGTGGAGCGCCCTGCTGCGAGCGGTCGCCGGCCCGGACGGTGCCGGCGGGCTGGACGCGGTGACCGTCGTCGACCGGGTGCGGGCCGGTCGCCTCACGCTGGCCGACGTGCTCGGCGGGGCGGCGGCCTGAGGTCCCCGGGAGACCCGGCCGGGTCGGCTCAGGCCTGCGCACCGGCGGGCGCACCTGGGCCTCCACCCGGCCGGACCGCCCGAGCCGCCGCCCGGACCTGCGCCGGCTGGTGCGCCCGGTCTGGCGCGCCTGAGCCGATCCCGTCCGATGCGGTTCCTTCACGCAGGGCCAGGGCGCGCACCGGGCGGTTGACGGCCGGGGGCAACCCCGAGTTGATTCTTGACTGCAGGTGTCGCACAGGACGCCGCGGGCAGGGGGAGCACGATATGCCGGCGTGGACGGTGCAGGTCGCGGAAGACCAGGACGAACGGGTGGAGGCCGGGATGCTGGCCACCGAGGCAGGAACGCTCATCGCGTTCTCGGAGGAGGGGCTGGTGCTGCGCGCCTGGGCTCCCGGCCAGTGGCGGACCGTGCGTCACCTCGAGACAGCGGAGGCGTTGCCGGGCGGGGCGGACAGCAGGGGCGACGTGCTGACCTGGGTGCCTCGGGGCTGAGACGCCCGCCGAGCAGGGGAGTGCACCCGAGGAACTCGCGGTCGGTGACCCGCGCAGGTCGACCACCCGGCCGTCGACGCCCGGGGCGTCCACCCCATCGCGGTCGTAGGGTCGCCGGCATGCTGCCGCCCGTCGTCGACGTCCCCTGGCTGCACGAGCACCGCGGCGACGTCGTCCTCGCCGACGTCCGCTGGTACCTCGACGGCCGGTCCGGCCGCGCCGCCTACGACGCCGGGCATCTGCCCGGCGCGGTCTTCGTCGACCTGGACCGCCGGCTGGCCGCACCCGCCGAGCCCGGGGCCGGTCGGCACCCGCTGCCGGAGCCGGAGGTCTTCGCCGAGGGCATGGCGGCGCTCGGCATCGGGGACGGCGACACCGTGGTGGCCTACGACGACGCCGGCGGGGTGATCGCCGCCCGGCTGGTCTGGATGCTGCGGGCGACCGGGCACGACGCGGCCCTGCTCGACGGCGGCATCGCGGCCTGGGACGGGCTGCTGGAGCAGGACGCCGTGGAGCCGGCCCCGGCTGTGTTCACCGCGCGCCCGTGGCCGGCGCAGCGGCTGGCCGGCACGGACGACGTCCTCGACCCGGCCGCGGTGGTGCTCGACGCGCGCGACCCCGAGCGCTACCGCGGGGACCGGGAGCCGGTCGACCCGCGCGCCGGGCACGTGCCCGGCGCGGTCAACGTGCCCTGCCGGGCCAACCTCGACGCCTACGGCCGCTTCCTGCCGGTCGAGCGGCTGCGGGCGACCTTCGCCGCGGCCGGGGTCACCGCCGACAGCGACGTAGTGGCCTACTGCGGCTCCGGGGTGACCGCCTGCCACGACCTGCTCGCGCTGGAGCTGGCCGGCCTCCCGCCGGGCCGGCTCTACCCGGGCTCCTGGTCGCAGTACAGCGCCGCCCCGGACCGGCCGGTGGCGGTCGGCGACCGGCCGTCCTGACCGGGGCCGGTCAGGACCGGACGGCGACCAGCGCCTCCGGGCGGGGTGCCGGGGGGACCTGCGCGGGGACGGCGGGTCCCTGCACGGCAGCGGGCCGGGGGCGGCCGAAGAGGTAGCCCTGCGCGTGCGAGCAGGCCAGCCGGCCGAGGATGGCGTGCTGCTCCTCGGTCTCGACGCCCTCGGCGACCACCTCGAGCTCGAGGCTGCGGGCCAGTTCGATGATCGAGGCCACCAGGGTGGTCGAGCGGCCACCGGAGCCCAGGTCCTGCACGAAGCTGCGGTCGATCTTCACGACGTCCGCGGGCAGCCGGCGCAGGTAGGACAGGCTGGAGTAACCGGTGCCGAAGTCGTCGATCGCGATGCGCACGCCCAGGCCGCGCAGCGCCCGCAGCACGTCGACCACCGCCTCGACGTCGTGGATGAGAACGCCCTCGGTCACTTCCAGGGTCAGCTGGCCGGCGGGCAGCCCGCTGTCGGCCAGCGCCGTGCGCACGGTGGACACCACGTCGTCGTCGAGCAGCTGCCGCGGCGAGAGGTTGACCGCGATGGCGATCGGCCGGCCGGCCTCGTGCGACCACCGGGCCGCCTGGCCGGTCGCCTCGGTGAGCACCCAGCGGCCGATCTCGACGATGGCGCCGCTCTCCTCGGCCAGCGGGATGAACTCCATCGGGGGCACCAGCCCGCGGGTGGGGTGCTCCCAGCGCAGCAGCGCCTCGTAGCCGGTGGTCGCGCCCTCGGTCAGCTCGACCGTCGGCTGGTAGTGGACGGCGAGCTGCCCCTCGGCGACGGCGGAGTCGAGGTCGGTGATGAGCTCGGCCTTGGTCTGGGCGGCCCGCTCCATGCCCTCCGCGTAGACGACCACGCGGTTCTTGCCCGCGGACTTGGCCAGGTACATCGCCAGGTCGGCGTTGCGCAGCAGCGTGCCGGCCGAGCGGTCCCCGGCCGAGGCGGAGTCGGCGACGCCGATGCTCACCCGCACGTGGACCGGCCGGCCGTCGACGACCACCGGGTCGGCCAGGGCGCTGAGCACGCGCTCGCCGATCTCGGCGGCCGTGCGAGCGGAGCCGGCGACCACGACGGCGAACTCGTCGCCGCCGAGCCGGGCCACCTGGTCGACCGAGCGCACGCAGCCCGCGATCCGCTGGCTGACCGTGGTCAGCAGCTGGTCCCCGACGGCGTGCCCGCGGGAGTCGTTGACGTCCTTGAAGTCGTCGAGGTCGAGGAACAGCACGCTGGTCGAGCCCGAGCGGCGGGCCAGCATCCGGGACGCGGTCTCCAGCAGCAGGGTGCGGTTGGCCAGGCCGGTGAGCGGGTCGCGCAGCCCCTGCTGCTCGTTGAGCCGCCAGGCGGCGAGGTGGGCCAGGCTCGCGGCCAGCACGAAGGCACCGTGCACCAGCGCCCAGGTCCAGGTCCAGGGCGAGTGCTGCGCGCTGCCGTGCCCGAAGACCGCCTGCGGGAACAGCGTGCCGACGACGCCGTGGTGGGCGAGGACGACGGCCAGCGCCATCCCGAAGGGCACCCAGTTCTGGTACAGCGCCGCGAGCCCGACCATGACGAAGAAGTGGAAGTGCGCCTCGGTGAGGCCCTCCATCAGGTGCACCAGGACCACCGAGGCGGTGAGCAGGCTGGCCGTGGCCGCCGCCGAGCGCAGCCCGCGACCGGCCCCCCGCAGCACCGTGAACACCAGCGGGTGGGCCACCGCGAGCGCGAGCAGCCCGGCGGTCAGTGGCGACCGGCCGAGCAGCAGCGCCATGACGCCCAGACCCACCGCCTGCGCGGCCGCGACCCGGAGGACGGCGCGGTGCCGCCGGTTCCAGACCTCCTCGGGCAGGTGCCGGCCCTCGGGCAGGGCCGTCGTGAGCCGTTGGTGCAGTGCCGGGAACATGCAGCTGTCCTCGACCCCGCGGCCGGGGCTCTCCAGCGCCGTCCGGCGGGTCTCACCCGTCCGGGGAACCGGTTCCGCAGACCCCCTCGACTGGCCGGGCCGGACCGGGTCGGTCAGGGTCGGAGGAGCCGGGAAGCCGTCCCCGGCGAACGGGCGGCGGTCGCTCCGCCACCCGCGAGTGCGAGGAGAGGCTGCGATGCGGGCCATGGTGTACCGGGGGCCCTACAAGGTGCGGGTCGAGGAGAAGGACGTCCCCGCCATCGAGCACCCCAACGACGCGATCGTGCGGGTCACGCTGGCCGCGATCTGCGGCTCGGACCTGCACCTCTACCACGGCCTCATGCCGGACACCCGGATCGGGCACACGTTCGGCCACGAGTTCATCGGGGTGGTCGAGCAGGTCGGGTCCTCCGTGCAGAACCTGCAGGTCGGCGACCGGGTCATGGTGCCGTTCAACATCTTCTGCGGCAGCTGCTGGTTTTGCGCCCGGGGCCTGTACAGCAACTGCCACAACGTCAACCCCAACGCCACCGCCGTCGGTGGCATCTACGGCTACTCCCACACCACCGGCGGCTACGACGGCGGCCAGGCGCAGTACGTGCGCGTCCCGTTCGCCGACGTCGGCCCCGTGCCGATCCCCGACTGGATGCACGACGAGGACGCCGTCCTGCTGACCGACGCCGCCGCGACCGGGTACTTCGGTGCGCAGCTGGGCGACATTGCCGAGGGCGACACGGTCGTCGTCCTCGGTGCCGGCCCGGTCGGCCTGATCGCCGCCCAGTCGTCCTGGCTGATGGGCGCGGGCCGGGTTCTCGTCGTCGATCACCTGCCGGAGCGGCTGGAGAAGGCGCGGAGCATGGCACACGCGGAGACCCTCGACTACGACGAGTACGACGACATCGTGGTCGAGCTGAAGAAGCAGACCGACTTCCTCGGTGCCGACGTCGTCATCGACGCGGTGGGGGCGGAGGCCGACGGCAACCTCCTCCAGCACGTGGCCGGCACCAAGCTCAAGCTGCAGGGTGGCTCCCCGGTGGCGCTGAACTGGGCGATCGACGGGGTGCGCAAGGGCGGCACCGTCTCCGTCGTCGGCGCGTACGGGCCCATCCCCAGCGCGGTGAAGTTCGGGGACGCCCTGAACAAGGGGCTCACCCTGCGGATGAACCAGACGCCGGTGAAGCGCCAGTGGCCACGCATGTTCGAGCACGTGCGCAACGGCCACCTCACGCCGCGGGCGATGGTCACCCACCGGTTCCCGCTGGAGCACATCGCCGAGGCCTACCACGTGTTCTCCGCCAAGCTCGACGGCTGCATCAAGCCGCTGGTCCTGCCCGATGCGGCCTGAGGGAGGAGCGACGATGACCGACCCCGACGTCCCGAGCGCCTACGTCCGGGACAAGCGCGCACCCCGCGAGACGCCCGAGCAGCTGCGGGCCCGGATCCCCGGCTGGGGGGCCGACCTCGACCCCGCGGACCGGCCGTCGCACCCCAAGCTGCGGTACGCGCCGGAGACCACCGGCGCGCACTGGGACTTCCCGGAGCGGCAGCCGGAGAAGGAGCCGCGGGAGCGGTCGATCGAGCACGCCTTCGTCACCCCCGTCTTCGGCACCGCCCAGCCGCTGAGGGGGCTGTCGGGCGTGGTGCGCCGGTTCGCCTACCGGCGGTTCAGCGAGGGTCGGCTGGCGCACTGGCTGCTGCTGATCGTCGGCGACCGGATCGACGCCTGGGGCAGCCACCTGCGCTCGTTCGCCTCCGGGCCCCCCGACGTACCGGCGTCCGGACTGCGCAGTGAGCTCACCCGCGGCGGGCTGCGTTCGCGGCGCGGGCGCTCGGACGCCCGGCACCACGTCCTCGACCCGGTGGTCGTCGCCGGGCCGTGGGTGGCCGGCGCCGCGGTGACCTGGACCGGCGCCCGACGGCTGGTGCGGGCCCTGCGTCGCTGACCGGCGACCGCACGGTTCCTCACCCCTATTGTGGAACCCGATCAAGCGGAAGCGGGTTCCGGCCGACTCCGTTCCCATGTCCCAGGTCCTGCAGCACACGTCGCTGCCCGGTGACGTCTACGAGGCGATGTTCGCGCAGGGGATCGACGGTTTCCTGCTGACCTCGCCGGACGGACGCATCCACCGGGCGAACGCGCGGGCGTGCGAGCTGCTCGGGTGGTCCGAGGCCGAGTTCGTCCAGCTCGGGCGGGCGGACGTCGCCGACCTGCGGGATCCGGCGTGGGCCGAGGCCGTGGCCGTCCGCGGCCGGGACGGCGCCTACCGCGGGGTGCTGCGGTTGCGCCGGCGCGACGGGTCGACCTTCCCCGCCGAGGTCACCAGTGCCCTGTTCTCCGACGGCGGCTCCACCCGGGCCTACGTCTTCTTCCGCGACATGACCGCGGCGGAGTCCGAAGCGGCCCGGACGGCGGAGACCCGGCGCGCGGCGGCCGAGGTGGTCGACAGCCTGGAGTCGTTCAGCGACATGTACGTCGGGGTGGACGCGGACTGGCGGATCACCTACATCAACGCGCAGGCCGAGGCCCGGCTGGGCGTCTCGCGCGACGACGTCGTCGGCGGCGACCTGTGGGAGTGCTTCCCCGACCTCCTCGGCACGCCGATCGAGGAGGCCTACCGCGAGGCCGTGCGGACGGGGCGTCCGGTGACGGTGGAGGCCCGCTACGCCGCGGCCGACCTGTGGTCGGAGACGCGGGTGTTCCCCCTGCGCCGGGGCGGGCTCGGGGTCTACTTCCGGGACGTCGGTGAGCGGCGGGCCATGGAGGAGGAGCGCGAGCGGCTGCTGGCTGCCGAGCGCCGGGCGCGCACGGACGCCGAACGGGCGCAGCACGACCTCGCGCACCAGGCCACCCACGACGACCTGACCGGGCTGCTCAACCGGACCGGGCTGGCGGAGCAGGTCGGCACGGTCCTCGACCGGTGGCCGGTCGCCGGGCTGACCGTGCTGTTCGTCGACCTCGACCGCTTCGGTCTGGTCAACGACAGCCTGGGCCACGCGGCCGGCGACGCCCTGCTTGCGGTCGCCGGGAGGCGGCTGGCCGACCTGGCCGGGTCGACCGAACTGGTGGCCCGCTTCGGCGGCGACGAGTTCGTCATGGTGATGGTGGACGCCTCCGCCGTGGCCGCCGACCGGATGGCCGACGCGGTGATCGCCGCGCTCTCCGAACCGGTGGAGACCGGCGCCCGCCTGGCGGTCACCGCCAGCGTCGGGCTCTCGTCGTCGACCGTGCCGGCCGACCTGGACACGCTGCTGCGGGAGGCCGACGCGGCGCTGCACCGGGCGAAGGACGGCGGCGGGGGACGTGCGGCCTGGTTCGACGAGCAGATGCACCTGCAGTCGGTGCACCGCGTGCGGACCGAGCGCGACCTGCGCCTGGCGCTGGACCGCGACGAGTTCTTCCTGGAGTACCAGCCGGCCTTCGACCTGCGCTACGAGCGGATCACCCACGTGGAGGCGCTGGTCCGCTGGCGGCACCCCGAGCGCGGCGTCGTCCCCCCGCTGGACTTCATCCCGGTCGCCGAGGCCGCCGGACTGGTGTCGCGGCTGGGGGAGTGGGTGCTCGGGCGGGTCGTCGAGCAGGCCGCCCGCTGGGCGCACATCCCCGGCCTGCGGGTGTGGTTCAACGTCTCTCCGCAGCAGCTGGTCGACCGCCGGATGCCCGGGCTGGTCGCCGCGCACCTCGCCCGCGTGGGCCTGGCCGCCGACCGGCTGGGCATCGAGGTCACCGAGTCGACCTTCGCCGACTCCTCGTGCATGGCCGAGGTGCTGGAGCAGGTGCGGGCGCTGGGCGTGGCGGTCGCGATCGACGACTTCGGCACCGGCTACAGCTCGCTGGCCCGATTGGGCGACCTGCCGGTCGACGTCATCAAGATCGACCGGTCCTTCGTGCAGGACCTGGGGACGGCGCGCGGCGAGGCGGTGCTCTCCAGCATCGTGACCCTCGCGCACGCCCTGGACGCCGACGTCATCGCCGAGGGCGTCGAGACCCTCGAGCAGCTGCGCGCGCTCAGCGTGCTCGGCGTGGACTCGGCCAGCGGCTTCCTGCTGGCCCGTCCGGCGGTGGCCGAGCACCTGCCGATGGCGCTGCCGGCCGCGGTGTTCGCCCGCCCGCGCCTGCAGATGCACCCGTCGGTGGCGCGGGTGCCCCGGGAGCTGCGGGTGCGCGGAGTCCAGCGTTCTTCCAGGTGACGTCCAGCGCGTGCACGGAGACGAGTTCTACCGTCGCTGTCAGTAGCGACGACGACCTCTGGAGCTACACCGGGCGCTGGCCGCACATCCACTTCGAGGTCTACCCGGACCAGGGCAGCATCACCGACTCCACCAACGCCATCGCCACCTCGCAGGTCGCGCTGCCGCAGGACGTCTGCGAGGCGGTCTACGCGACCACCGGCTACGAGGCGTCGGTGAGCAACCTGTCCCAGGTCAGCCTGACCGGCGACAACGTCTTCGGGGACGACGGCGGCGCCAGCCAGCTGGCCACCGTGACCGGTGACGTCACCAGCGGCTACACCGTGCGCCTCGCCGTCGGCGTCGACACGGGCACCACCCCGACCGGTGGCGGCACGGGCGGCGACGGCGCGCCCTCGGGCGTCCCGGGTGGTGCGCCGCCCGCTGGTGGTCCCGGCGGCACCCCGCCGACCGGCGCCCCGCCGAGCAACTGATGCGTGCCGGTGCGGAGTACCTCCAGGCTCGGCCGACCCGCTGGTCCGGTCAGTCTCCGGCGACCTGGAGGAGGCGGTCGATCGCCTGACGCAGTTGAGGCAGGTCCTCCCGGACGGTGGCAGCGATGACGGCATGGGTGGTGTCGAAGTAGCGGTGGGCCAGGAGGTCCCGCATGCGGGCGATCTCCGACCACGGCAGCCGCGGTTCGGTCGCGAGCACCTCCGCCGGTAGTCCCTTGACGGCCTCGCCGATCTCGATCAGGCGTACGCGCACGGCGTCGAAGACCAGGCCATCCGACAGCTCTCCGCGGCTGACGTGGTCGTCGATGGCGTCCAGGGCGGCCAGCACGTCGAGCAGGCACTGCCTCGTGTGGCGGCTCACAAGGACACCAGGTCGGCTTCGACGTTCACGCGCACGTCCGGTCTGAGACCGTCGGCCGGGACGAGGTCGATGCGGGCGCCCATGATGTCCTCCAGGTCGCGGCGCAGGCGACCCAGCGTGAAGAGACTCATCACCTCGGGCAGGTCCACCAGCAGGTCCAGGTCGGAGTCCGGAGCCTCCGTGCCGCGCGCGACGCTGCCGAACACGGACAGGCGACGGACCCCGTAGGACGCAGCGACGGCCCTGATCCGGCGCCGGTGCCGGCACAGCCGGCGACCGAGCGGACCGGACAGCGGAGCCGGCCGGGCGGCGTCGGTGGCCACCAGCGAGACGTCGAGGGCATGGCCGCTGGCCCGCAGGAGCCCCAGCAGGACCGGGAGCGAAGGCTGGCGATGGCCTGACTCGTAGGCGCTGATCACACTCTGGGTCACCCCGGCGCGCTGCCCGAGTTCGGCCTGTGTCAGGCCGGCGCGTCGGCGGGCCTCACGCAGCAGACTCGCTGAGTCCGTGAGGAGCGGCATGTGATCAACATAGCGGATCGTCGATGCGTCGACCGGTCCGCGCCGCGAGCCGGGGGAGGTCACGTGTCGTCCCCACCGCGACGGCGGTTGGCGATCAGCGGTCCTCGGTCGCCGGCGGCTCCACCGCGAGGATCCGCCGGGCGACCCGGCGTTCGGCCAGCGTCGTCCCCAGTGTCCCGCCGAAGGGGTCCCCGACGAGGGCGAGGACGAGTTCCCACAGGCCACGTGTCCGCCGTCGGGACGGCGCGAGCACCCCCCGTGCCCAGTCCCGCGCGGCCTTGGCGATGACCGGGTCGGGATGACTCCGTCCACGCCGGGCCGCGCGGCGCACCGCCCGGTGCTGGCGCTCGGTCCGGCCGATCCAGGTGCGCTGCCGGTACTTCGGCACGGCAGGGAAGCCGTCCGGATCGGTCACCTCGGCTCCACCGCCCGGTCCACCCGTTCCTCGTCCAGGTCCGCGCCGAAGACCTCACGGGCGACCACGGCCGAGGCCTCGTCATCGAGCCAGGACACCTCGTACTCGGTGTCGGGGCCGATCAGCACGCGCCCGGCGTCCCACCGGTCGAGCATCTCGTCGAGCAGGTCGCCCCAGAACCAGCCCAGCTGGTACGACGGGTCCACCTCGTCGGCGGACACCCACACGTCTGCGGTGGTCGTGGGCTCTCCCCATCGCCGCCACCACAGGCGGCCGCCCAACCGCTGCCAGTGGACCTCGGGCAGGACGAGGACGTGACCGCCGTCGGTGCCGTCCGGGCGGCGGAGCTCACCGGCGCGGAGGGCGTAGTGGTCGAGACGGTGCGGTGGGTTCGGCTGGTCCGGCCGCCACGACATGAGGCCAACCTACGCAGCAGCGTGTCAGCGCCGGACCTCCTCGGGAGCGGGCAGCAGGCACGTGTGCCGTGACCTCGTCGACGGGCTGGCCGGGTCGGGGCGCGTCCGCGTGCGCTCACGCGGCAGCACCTGTCCGGCTGGGAGATGGTGGGCAGGCACCGGGGTCCGAGGGGAGGCGTTCCGGATGAGGACGGTCGCGATCGCCTGTCAGGGCGGCGGCAGCCACACGGCGTTCACCGGCGGTGTGCTGCAACGTCTGCTGGCCGATGGGAACCACAGGGTCGTGGGGCTGTCCGGCACCTCGGGTGGCGCGGTCTGCGCGCTGCTGGCCTGGTACGGCCTGCTGACCGGCGGCGCGGCCGAGGCCGGCCGGCTGCTGGAGCGCTTCTGGGAGGCCAACGCGGCGACCACACTGAGCGGGAGGGCGGCGAACGCCTGGCTGGTCGGTCTGGCCCGGCTGGAGGGGCGGGTGGCGCTCCCGACGGTGAGCCCCTACGCCTATCCGAACGTCGCCGGCCCCGCCTTCACCGACCTGCTGACCCGCCACGTGGACGTCGACCGGCTGGCCCGGCTGCAGGAGTCCCCGCAGGAGGATCAGCCGCTGCTGCTGGTCGGCGCCGTCGACGTCCTCAGCGGTGACGTCAAGGCCTTCTCCAGCCGGCGCCGGGAGATCACCGTGAACGCCGTGCTGGCCTCGGCCGCCGTCCCGTTGCTCTTCCGCGCCGTCGAGGAGCGGGGCCGGTACTACTGGGACGGGTTGTTCAGCCAGAACCCGCCGGTGCGCCAGCTGCCCGACGCCGGCCCGGAGGAGATCTGGGTGATCCGGATCAACCCGCGCGCCCGGGCCACCGAGCCGAAGACGGTGGGCGACATCGCGGACCGGCGGAACGAGCTGGCCGGCAACCTGTCGCTCGAGCAGGAGCTGCACCTCATCCGCAAGGTCAACAAGTGGGCGGACCGTCTCGGCGATCCGTACCGGCGCATCGAGATCCGGGAGATCGACCTGGACCTCGACCTCGACCTGCCCAGCAAGCTCGACCGCAGGCCCGCGTTCATCCGCCGGCTGTTCGACGCGGGACGGGAGCAGGCGGACGCCTTCCTGGCCGGGCTGACCGGCTGACTGCAGGCCAGCGCGCCGTCACCGCCGCACGAGCCGACGCGATCGCCATCCGTCGTCGAGGAGCTCCCGGAGAGCCTGTGTCAACGACGTCCTCGAGCTCCTCCGGCCGCTGCTGGAGCGAGGGTCACCTCACCCGGACTCGTACTTCTCGCGGAACTGGATGATCGACATGCTCGCCAAGTCCTCCTGGACCTGTCGGAGCAGGCGTTCGGTCTCCTCCCGGGTTGCGACCGGTGGTCGAAGCAGCGCCCACCGCTGGCCCAGCTGGTCCTCGACGGACACTCTGTCGCCCCGCACCTGCGGCGCTCGTAGCGGGCAACCAGCGAGTCGGCTGCGGGCACCTGCTCAGCGCCCGGAGGGACGCAGGAGCAGACGTCGGTCGCGTCTCGAGTGTCGTGGTCCTCCTCGTAGGCGCACTCGATGCACGCATGGATCCAGACCGATGCCCCACGGTGTCCTCTCCAGGCGTGGCCGCGATGGGGACACACACTCCCGGTCACGGCGAGAGGCTGGTGACCGGGTGCGGTGTCAGCCCGCTGTCCCTGGAGCGCTCTCAGGGCACCGTGCGGCTCAGGCCGTACAGGCGACTGCCGTCACGACCCGTCGGCCGTGGTCAGCGGGCGGCCAGCGCGGCGCCCATCTGCTCGACCGTCTGCACGAGTACCGGCCGCGGGGTCGCGACGTTCAGCCGGACGAAGCCCGTGCCCGCCACGCCGCACAGGACGCCGTCGGTCAGGGCCACCCCGGCCCGCTCGAGGAAGAACGCGCCCGGCTCGGGCAGGTCCAGCTCCCGGCAGTCGAGCCAGGCCAGGTAGGTGCCCTCGGGCGGGGTGCACCGGACGCCGGGCAGGTGCTCGGCGACCAGGTCGGCCAGCAGTCGGCGGTTGCCGTCCAAGTAGGTGAGGACGTCGTCCAGCCAGCCGGCGCCGCCGGTGTAGGCGGCGGTGTTCGCCACGACGCCGAGGGTCGAGGCGCCGTGCTCGGCGTGCAGCCCCACCCGCGCCCACGTCTCGGCGTCGGCGTCGTTCGAGAGCACCAGCTGCGCGCACTTCAGGCCCGGCAGGTTCCACGCCTTGGACGCCGAGGTGGCGGTGACCGCGTGCCCGGCCGGGACCTCGCCGAGCGACGCGTAGGGCACGTGCCGGTGCCCGAGGTACACCAGCGGCGCGTGGATCTCGTCGGAGAACACCCGCCCGCCGTGCCGCTCCACCACCTCGGCGACCGCGATCATCTCCGCGGGCTCCAGCACCCGCCCGATCGGGTTGTGCGGGTTGCACAGCACCAGCAGGTGCCCGCCGGTGCGGAACGCCGCGTCCAGCGCGTCGAGGTCGTAGACGTACCGGTCGCCGTCCCGCGCCATCGGCACCTCGATGACCTCGCGGCCCAGCGCCGGCGGCAGAGTCAGGAAGGGCATGTAGGCCGGCGTCGGCAGGACGACCGGGCTGCCCGGGCGGGAGAAGTGCTCGATCGCCGCGGCCAGGGCGGCCAGCACGTCGGCCACCGGTCGCACCCGCTCCGGTGGGACTGCCCAGCCGTACCGGTCGGCCGACCACGCCGTGTACGCCTCCGACATGGCCTGCAGCAGCGGTGGCGGCAGGTAGCCGAAGGCCGCGGCGTCCACGGCGGCGTGCAGCGCCTCGGTGACCGCCGGCGCGGTGCCGAAGTCCGTCTCCGCGACGAACGACCCGATAGCCCCGGGGTACAGCGACCACTTGAGGCCGCCGCGGCGCCGCAGCTCCGCGACGGTCAGGTCGTCGAACCGGAGGTCAGGCACGGGCCGCCCGGGTCAGCAGCTGGGCCAGGTGCACGGCCTCGCGGTCGGCGAGCTGGTCGAGCTGCGTGCGGCAGGAGAACCCGTCGGCCAGCACGACGGCGTCCGGCCCGGCGGCGCGGACGGCGGGCAGCAGCTGGTGCTCGGCGATCGCCACCGACACCTCGTGGTGACCGCGCTCCACGCCCCAGTTGCCGGCCAGCCCGCAGCAGCCACCCACCCGGGTCACCGTGGCGCCGGCCTCGCGCAGCAACCGCTCGTCGGTGGCCCACCCGAGGACGGCGTGGTGGTGGCAGTGCGGCTGGGCGACGACCTCCACCCCGACCAGGGACGGCGGCGTCCAGCCCGGCGTCTGGCGGAGCAGCTCGGCCAGCGTGCGGGTGCCCGCGGCGACCCGTTCCGCGGCCGCCCCACCGACCAGCTCCAGGGCCTCGTGCCGCAGCACCGCGGTGCACGAGGGCTCCACGCCCACCACCGGGACGCCGGCGTCGACCAGCGGGGCGAGCAGCTCCACGGTGCGGCCCAGGGTGCGGCGGGCGGCGTCCAGCTGGCCGGTGGTGATCCAGGTCAGCCCGCAGCACGCCTCGGCCGGGGGCACCTGCACCCGGTAGCCGGCGTCCTCGAGCACCGCGGCGGTGGCCTCGGCGACCTCGGGGGCGAAGTGGTCGGTGAACGAGTCGACCCACAGGGCCACTGCTCGCCCACCCGCCCCACGACGGCCGTCGACCGCCGGCCGCTCCGCCCACGCCTCCCGGAAGGTGCGGGAGGCGAACGACGGGAGCGAGCGTCGCTGGTCGACGCCGGCGCCCCACTTGGCCACCCGGCCGCCGAGGCGTGACCGCGTGACCGCGTTGGCCAGCCGGGGCGCGCGGGCGGCGACGTCGGCCCAGCGGGGGAGCCAGCCCAGCGTGTAGTGCGAGCGCGGGCGCAGCCGCCGGCGGTAGCTCTGGTGCAGCACCTCGGCCTTGTAGGAGGCCATGTCCACGCCGGTCGGGCAGTCCCGCGAGCAGCCCTTGCACGACAGGCACAGGTCGAGGGCCTCGTGCACCTCCGGCGAGCGCCAGTCCCGCACCGGCCCGCCCGGCGCGAGCATCTCCTGCAGCACCCGGGCCCGGCCGCGGGTGGTGTCCTTCTCCTCCCGCGTCGCCGGCCACGACGGGCACATCACCCCGCCGCCGACCTGCAGGTCGGCCCGGCACTTGCCGACGCCGGTGCAGCGGTGCACCGCGGCGGAGAAGTCACCGCCGTCGTGCCGGTAGGCCAGCGCGAGATCCGTCGTCCGCCGCGGCGCGGCGGCCACGCGGATGTCGTCCTCGACCCGCGCCGGGCGCACCAGGACGCCGGGGTTGAGGACGTCGGCCGGATCGAACAGGCCCTTCACCCGCTCGAAGAGGCCGAGCACGTGGGGGGAGTACATGGACGACAGCAGCTCGCTGCGCGCCCGGCCGTCACCGTGCTCGCCGGACACCGAGCCGCCGTAGCGGGCCACCAGCGCGGCGGCGTCGGTCACGAAGGCCCGGTAGGCCTCCCGGCCACGGTCCTCGCCGCGCCCCAGCGGGAAGTCGATCCGCACGTGCACGCAGCCGTCGCCGAAGTGGCCGTACGGGACGCCCTGCAGCCCGTGCTGGTCCAGCAGCGCCTCGAACTCGCGGAGGTAGGCGCCCAGCTGCTCGACCGGGACGGCGGCGTCCTCCCAGCCGGCGTGCGCGGGGCGGCCGTCGGAGGTGCGGGCGGCGAGGCCCGCGCCGTCCTCCCGGATCCGCCAGATCGCCGCCGCCTCGGCGACGTCGGTGACCACCAGCGAGTCCAGCGCGCCGGCGTCGGCCAGCACGCCCTTCGCCTTGGCCTCGACCTCGGCCACGGAGTCGCCGGTTAGCTCGACGATCAGCCAGCCGTCGCCGCGGGGCAGGTCGGGGACGACGGCCGCGGGGACGTCGCGCAGCCGCTGCACGATCCGCTGGTCCAGGCCCTCGACGGCGGTCGGCTCGTGCGGCAGCAGCCCCGGGGTGGCGTCGGCGGCGTCGGCCATCGAGGGGTAGCCGAGCACCACCAGGCCGCGGAACGGGGCGTCGGTGACCAGCCGCACGGTCGCGCCGAGCACCACCGCGAGCGTGCCCTCGCTGCCCACCAGCGCGCGGGCGACGTCGAAGCCGCGCTCGGGCAGCAGGTGCTCCAGCGAGTAGCCCGACACCTGGCGGCCGAAGCGGCCGAGCTCCGTGCGGATCGCCGCCAGCTCGCCGTCCACCAGCCGCTGCAGCTCGCCGAGCACCCCGCCGTCCCCCGTCGCCTCTCGCGCCCGAGAGGCGGTCGAGGGCCCGAGGGTGAGCCGCTCACCGGCGCCGGTGACCACGTCGAGGCCGACCACGTTGTCCGACGTCCGGCCGTAGCCCAGGGCGCGCGAGCCGCAGGCGTTGTTGCCGATCATCCCGCCGATCGTGCAGCGGTTGTGCGTGCTCGGGTCGGGGCCGAAGCGCAACCCGTGCGGCCGGGCCGCGGTCTGCAGCGCCGCCTGCACCACGCCGGGGTCGACGGTCGCCGTCCGCGCCTCGGGGTCGACCGCGTGGACCCGCGACAGGTACCGGCTGGTGTCGATCACCACGCCGGGGCCGACCGCGTTGCCGGCGATCGAGGTGCCCGCACCCCGGGCGGTGAACGGCACGCCGAGCTCCCGGCAGACGGCGAGGGTCGCCTCGATCTCGTCGGGGTGCCGCGGGCGCACCACCGCGCGCGGCAGCACGCGGTAGAGCGAGCCGTCGGAGGAGTACAGCGCCCGGGTCAGGCCGGAGTCGTCGACGTCGCCGACCCCCGCCCGGCGCAGCGCCGGTGTCAGGTCGGTCGCCGGGCTGCTCGTCAGGGGGGCCATGGAGCTCCTCGGAGTGCGGGTGAGTGCCTCCTCCTTGTACACCGCGCAGGCTCGTCGGCAACGTCGGCCCCGTCCGGGTCGGCCCGCCGGCGTCCTGCTCGCAGGAGCGCCGGCCCACATCGGCACCGCGTTCCCGCGGAGACGTTCCCGCGGAGACGTTCCCGCGGAGACGTTCCCGCGGAGACGTTCCCGCGGAGACGTTCCCGCGGGAACGCGGACGAGGTGTCACCCCCGAGGGCGTTCCCGCGGGAACGCCCACCCGGCCGACGTGACGGCGGATGGCCGACCTCCTCGTCCCCACGCGGGGCCGGTGGTGCCACCTGGTCTGTGGACACGAGGAGCCCGCGGGAGCACGTCCGCTGGTGGCTGATCGGGGTGTTCGCGGCACTGGGGCTGGTCTCGGCCGTCGCAGGGGTCTGGTGGTCGGCCGCGAGCACGGGCGCTCTCGCCGTCGCGCAGCTGGTCAGCATCGCGCACGACCGTCGGCGGTCCATGCGGCACGGCTCCCGGCCGGAGTCGTGACCCCGAGGGGCGACCAGGACGAGGTGGCCCCACCGTGTCGTGTCCGTGTGGGGGTGCGTCCTGGCGGTGCAGCCGCCTCTACGGCATCATCGGTCCATGGCGATGACATCGACTTCGAGCGCCACAAGTGAGCCGGCCGTCAACGAGGCTGCCGCGCTGTCGACGGCGGCCTGCGTGTTCCGCAGCCTGGGTGACCCGACGCGGCTGGTGATCCTGCGCCACCTGGCCCTCGGGGAGCACCGGGTCGTCGACCTGACCCAGCACCTCGGCCTGGCCCAGTCGACCGTGTCCGGGCATCTGGCCTGCCTGCGCGACTGCGGGCTGGTGGCCTCGCGGCCGCAGGGACGGGCGTCGATGTGGTCGCTGGCCGCTGCACCGGAACTGCTCGACGTGCTGGCCGCCGCCGAGCGGCTGCTCGCGGTCACCGGCGACGCGGTTGCGCTGTGCCCGACCTACGGCGAGGCGGCCCACCGGTGAGCGCCGTCCACGCGCAGCCGGCCCCGAGCGCAGCCCGGCGGACGGCACTGGGACGTCGGGCGCGACTGCTGGCCGGTGCCTCGGTGGTCTACAACGTCATCGAGGCGGTCATCGCGGTCGCTGCGGGGCTGGCGGCCGGTTCCGTGGCGCTGGTCGGGTTCGGCCTCGACTCGGTCGTCGAGGTCTCCAGCGGGCTCATCGTCCTGTGGCAGTTCCGCCACCGGCTGCCGGAGTCCCGGGAGCGGCAGGCGCTGCGCCTGATGGCGTTCTCGTTCCTCGCGCTGGCCGCGTACGTGACCGTCGAGTCGGTCCGGGCGCTGGTCTCCGGCGGCGAGCCGGATGCCTCGCCGGTTGGGATCGGCCTGGCCCTCGCCTCGCTGGTCGTCATGCCGTTCCTGTCCTGGGCGCAGCGCCGCACCGGACGCGCGCTCGGCTCCCGCGCGGTGGTCGCCGACTCGACCCAGACGCTGCTGTGCACCTACCTGTCCGCGGTCCTGCTCCTCGGACTGGTGCTCAACGCGACCCTCGGCTGGGGCTGGGCCGACCCGGTCGCCGGGCTGGTCATCGCCGTCGTGGCCGTCCGCGAGGGCATCGAGGCGTGGCGCGGCGAGGGCTGCTGTGCCCCCGGACACCCGGGCGAGGACCGCGACGTGGCCGGTGCCGGGTGCGGGTGCGCCGGCGCCTGCTGCACGCCCGGCAGCGGGTCGTAGGCCGCCCGCCGGCCCACGCCCCGGGAACGGGCCCGGTGAGCGGCGTCGTGCGACGGGCTCAGTCCTCGAGCACCCAGACGGCGCTGTCCGGCGGGAGCGCGACCGTGCCGCCGGAGCGCCGGACCGCCGCGGTGGAGGCGAGCAGCACCTGGCCCGGGCAGCCGGCGAGCACCGTCTCGCCGCCCATGTTGACCACGCAGCGCACCGCCTCGCCGCCGCCGACCGACCGGATGGTCAGCACGTCGCCGCGGGTGGTCACGGTGGCCGAGCCGGAGGCGAACGCCGGGTGCGCCTTGCGCAGCGCCAGCGCGCGCCGGTGCAGGGTCAGCGTCGAGCCGCCCTGGCCGGTCTGCACCGAGACGGCGTAGCGGCCCCAGTCCGCCGGGATCGGCAGCCACGGCTCGGCCGCGCCCTCGGGGGAGAAGCCGACGCCCTCGGTCGGGTTCCACGGCATGGGCACGCGGCAGCCGTCGCGGCCGGCGCGGGCGCCCCCGCTGCGGTGGAAGATCGGGTCCTGCTTGGCCGCGTCGGGCACGTGCGCCTGCGGCAGGCCCAGCTCGTCGCCGGCGTACAGGTAGGCCGAACCGGGCAGCGCCAGCGTCAGCAGCGCCGCGGCGCGGGCCCGGGCGGCGCCGACCTCGCCGCCGCCGAAGCGGGTGACCTGGCGCTCCTTGTCGTGGTTGCCCAGCACCCACGACACCGGCGCGCCGACCCGCCCGTAGGCGTCCAGGGCGCTGGCGATCGCCTCGGCGAAGGGCGCGGTGGCCCACGGCGACTTCAGCAGCCGGAACGACAGCGACTGGTGCAGCTCGTCGGGCCGGGAGTACAGCGCGACCTGCTCGAGGTCGGCCAGGCAGACCTCGCCGACCAGCATGGTGTCGGGGTACTCGTCGCAGATCGACCGCCAGCGGCGCCACACGTCGTGCACCTCGGGCTGGTTCCAGGTCATCGCCTGCTCGGGGCCGTGGCCGAACAGCGTGGGGGAGTAGGCGCCCGGGTTGTCCCGCAGGCCGGCGTCCTTGAACAGGCCGTAGGCGACGTCGACGCGGAAGCCGCTCACGCCGCGGTCGAGCCAGAAGCGCAGCGTCCGTTCGAAGTCCTCGGCCACCACCGGGTCGCGCCAGTTGAGGTCGGGCTGCTCGGAGGCGAACAGGTGCAGGTACCAGCGGCCGTCCGGGGTGCGCGACCAGGCCGGCCCGCCGAAGAGCGACTGCCAGTTGTTCGGCGGCTCCTCCGACGGCGGCGCGAAGTGGTAGCGCCCGGCCTCGGGGGAGTCCGGGTCGGCCAGCGCCGCCTGGAACCACGGGTGCTGGTCCGAGGTGTGGTTGGGGACGACGTCCAGCACGACCTTCAGGCCGAGCCGGCGGGCGTCGTCCACCAGCGCCTCGAGGTCGGACACGTCGCCGTAGTCCGGGTCGACCGCCCGGTAGTCGACGACGTCGTAGCCGCCGTCCGCGCCGCCCGAGGGGTAGTGCGGGTTGATCCAGACCGCGTCCACGCCGAGCCAGGACAGGTACGGCAGCCGCTGCCGCAGCCCGCGCAGGTCGCCGATGCCGTCGCCGTCGCTGTCGGCGAACGAGCGCAGGTACACCTGGTAGACCACCGCGTCCCGCCACCAGGGGGCCGGCGCGGCTGCGGGGGCGACCCGGCGCTGGGTCTGGGTCCTCGCGAGGGAGAGGCGGCGTGCCATGCCGCCACCATCGGCGGATCCGGACCCGAGGTTGTGCGACAGATCCCACGAAGTGGTGAGGGAGCGCTGGCAGAACCCGCCAAGCGCCCAGGTCGCGTGTGACGCCCGGTGTGGATGGGCCTGGACGGGCCCACCGGGACGCGCCGGAGGTCTGGATGCCGGGGTACCGGACCGCTGCCGCCCAACGCCCGGGTGTTCCGGTGAGCTGATCGAGCCCGCGGGGTACGGCAGGACCGATCAGCAGACACCCCGGGAGGACGGCGACATGGACACAGACCCTCGGCCCGGTGAGGAGGACGTCGACCGCGACGACGCCGAGGCGCTGACCCGCGCCACTGGCGGCGGGCCGGACGACGCCCCCGATGCCCAGGCCACCACCGGGACCGGCGAGTCCGACACGTTCGTCGGGCGGGTGGCCGGTCAGGACGTCGGCTACGCGGAGGAGACCGGGGCCGAGCGCCGGGCCGCCGCCCAGCAGGACGACTGACGGCCCCCTCCCGGGCGCGGCCCCGGTCTCCTCCGCGTAGCCGACGTCCTGACCGGCCACCCCGTCTCTTATACACATTTCCGATCCCACGAGACCGGAGTCGAATTCGTATGCCGTCTCCAGCTAGAAAATAAAAACACCATACATCACCCTCCTTCTTATCTA
>NZ_NVPT01000087.1 GCF_002802985.1 Geodermatophilus chilensis
CCCGCTGACCCCGCCCGAAGTGCTGACCCGCGTGCTCGCCGCGCTGGCCGGCGGCGCGCCTGCGGTCGTGCCGGTGCTGCCGGTCGTCGACACCACCGTGAGCGTCGACGGCGACGGCGTCGTGACCGGCGCCCTGCCGCGGGAGAGGCTGCGCCGGGTGCAGACCCCGCAGGGCTTCGCCCGCGCCGTCCTCGTCGACGCCTACGACCGGCTGCCCGACGGCGTCGAGCTCACCGACGACGCCGCGGTGGTGCGCGCCGCCGGGGTGCCGGTCGTCACGGTCGCCGGCGACGAGCGGGCCGCGAAGGTGACGGTGCCGCACGACCTGGCGCTGGCCGAGATGCAGGTCCGCCGGTGAACGGCGCCGAGCTGCCGCGGGTGGGCGTCGGGGTCGACGTCCACCCGGTCGAGGCCGGGCGCACCTGCTGGCTGGCCGGGCTGGAGTGGCCGGGCGTCGACGGCTGCGCGGGGCACTCCGACGGCGACGTCGTGGCGCACGCGCTCACCGACGCCGTCCTGTCCGCCGCCGGGCTGGGCGACATCGGCGGCCTGCTCGGCACCGACGACCCGCGCTGGGCCGGGGCGCGCGGGGCCGCCGTCCTGGCGCACGTCCGGGAGACGCTGGCCGCTGCCGGGTGGCGGGTCGGCAACGCCGCCGTCCAGCTGGTGGGCACCACCCCGAAGGTCGGCCCGCGCCGCGCGGAGGCCGAGCGGGTGCTCGGCGAGGCGCTGGGCGCCCCGGTGAGCGTCACGGCCACCACGACCGACGGCCTGGGCCTCACCGGGCGGGGGGAGGGCCGGGCGGCGATGGCGACGGCTCTGGTGGTCCGGACGACGTCCGTGGACTCCCCGCCCGGCTGACGCCGCGCTCCGTACACTTCGCGCCGAGCTGATGCTGCGCTCCGTAGACTCCGCGCCGAGCTGATGCTGCGCTCCGTACACTTCGCGCAGTGAGCCTCCGCCTGTACGACACGGCCGCCCGCGCGGTCCGCGACTTCACGCCCCTGCGTGCCGGGCAGGCCTCCGTCTACGTCTGCGGGCTCACCGTCCAGGGGCCGCCGCACGTGGGACACGTCCGCGCCGCGCTCTCCTTCGACGTGCTGCGCCGCTGGCTGACCGCGTCGGGCCTCGAGGTCACCTACGTCCGCAACGTCACCGACATCGACGACAAGATCCTCGCCAAGGCCGCCGAGCGGGACGTGCCGTGGTGGGCGTGGGCGTACACCAACGAGCTGGCCTGCACCCGCGCCTACGACGTCCTCGGCGTGCTCCCGCCGACCTACGAGCCGCGCGCCACCGGGCACGTCCCGGACATGGTCGGGCTCATGGTCCGGCTCATCGAGCGCGGGCACGCCTACGCCGTCGACGGCGACGTCTACTTCGACGTCCGCTCCTTCCCCGAGTACGGCGCCCTGACCGGGCAGCGGCTGGAGAACCTCGAGCCCGCCGCCGACACCGACACCGACGAGCGCAAGCGCGACCCCCGCGACTTCGCGCTGTGGAAGGCGCACAAGCCCGGCGAGCCGGAGACCGCGTCGTGGGCCACGCCGTGGGGCCGGGGCCGGCCGGGCTGGCACCTGGAGTGCTCGGCGATGGCAGAGCGGTACCTCGGGCCGGAGTTCGACATCCACGGCGGCGGGCTGGACCTGCGCTTCCCGCACCACGAGAACGAGCAGGCCCAGTCCCGCGCCGCCGGCGACGGGTTCGCGCAGTACTGGCTGCACAACGGCTGGGTCACCCTCGGCGGCGAGAAGATGAGCAAGTCGCTGGGCAACACCGCGCTGGTCGACGAGGTGGTGCGACGGGTGCGGCCGGTCGAGCTGCGCTACTACCTGGTCGCGCCGCACTACAGGTCGACGATCGAGTTCACCGACGCCGCGCTCGCCGAGGCCGGCGCGGCCTACCGGCGGCTGGAGTCGTTCGTGAAGCGCGCCGCCGAGCGGGTCGGGGCCGACGCCGGGAGTCCGGTGCTGTGCGCGGACTTCACCAACGCCCTGGACGACGACCTCGGCACGCCGGCCGCCGTGGCCGCGGTCCACGAGATGGTGCGGGAGGGCAACACCGCACTGGCCGAGGGCAACGAGAAGGCGGTCGCCGGCACGCTGGGTTCGGTGCGGGCGATGCTCGGCGTCCTCGGGCTGGACCCGCTCGACCCGCACTGGACCGCCGCCGGCGGCGACGACCGGCTGACGGAGGTGGCCGACGGGCTCGTCGCCCTCGCGCTGGAGCAGCGCCAGGCCGCCCGCGCACGCAAGGACTACGCAGCAGCGGACGCGATCCGCGACCAGCTCGCCGCACTCGGTGTCCAGGTCGAGGACACCCCGCAGGGACCGCGATGGGAGCTGAGTCGCTGATGGCCGGCAACAGCCAGCGCCGGGGACGCACCACCGGCGCGCACAAGAAGGGCGCCTCCGGGGGCACCGGCGGCAAGGGCCGCCGGGCGCTGGCCGGCCGCGGCGCCACCCCGCCGGCGGAGATGCGCCCGGGGCACCCCGCCCAGCGGCGTGCGGCCGCCGACGCCCGGCGCCGGACCGAGCGCGATCGCGGCCGGCAGCGCGCCGAGGAGGCGCCCGAGCTGCTGCTGGGCCGCAACCCGGTGGTCGAGGCGCTGCGCGCGCAGATCCCGGCGACCGCGCTGTACGTCGTCACCGGGGACACCCGAGCCGCGACCGACGAGCGGATCACCGAGGCGCTGCACCTGGCCAACGACCGGGGGCTGCCGCTGCTGGAGGTCGGCAAGGCCGAGTTCGACCGGATGTCCGGCGGTGCGCTGCACCAGGGCATCGGCCTGCAGGTGCCGCCGTACCAGTACGCCCACCCGGACGACCTGCTCGACCTCGCCCGCGACTCGGGCCGCCCGCCGCTGGTGGTCGCGATGGACGGCGTCACCGACCCGCGCAACCTCGGTGCCGTCGTCCGCTCGGCCGCGGCGTTCGACGCGCACGGCGTCGTCGTGCCGCAGCGGCGCTCGGTCGGCATGACCGCGTCGGCCTGGCGCACCAGCGCCGGTGCCGCGGCGCGGCTGCCGGTGGCCCGTGCGGTCAACCTGGCCCGGGCGCTGGGCTCCTACCAGGACGCCGGGCTGATGACCGTCGGCCTGGCGGGAGACGGCGACGTCGACGTGCACGACTTCGACGGCTTCGCCGACCCGCTGGCGCTGGTGGTCGGCGCCGAGGGCGCGGGGCTGTCGCGGCTGGTGCGCGAGCGCTGCGACGTCGTCATGCGCATCCCGATCGCGCGGGACACCGAGTCGCTCAACGTCAGCGTCGCCGCCGGCATCGCCCTCTACGCCGCGGCGAGTGCCCGGCGGTAGGTGCAGGCAACGGTGTGCGCTGATGGGCACTTCCTGACCGTGGGATTGCGCCGGAGCGCACACCGTTCGGCCGCTCGGGCTGGTTGGTTGGGGACATGCCCTCGTTGACGTCCGTCGTCGGAGCCGCCACGGCCACGTTCTCGGCCGCGCTGGTCCTCGCGCCCCGGCTGCTCACCGGGCCCACCGGGATGCCGGACACCGCGCAGACGAGGGCCCTCGTCCGCGCCCTCGGTGCGCGGGACGCCGTGATCGGCCTGGCGATGCTCGCCGCACCGAGGGGGCGGCTCCGCGACCTGGCCGCTGCGGCCCGGGTGCTCAGCGACTGCGCCGACGCGGCCGGCCTGCCCGCGGCCGTGCCGGACCGTAGCCGGGCGGCGGCACTGCGCGTCTCCGCCGCCGCCTGGGGAGCGCTCGCCCTCGCCGCTGCCGTGCGAGACCGGCGCGCCGCTCGCTGATCGGTCCCGTCCCGGGCACCGCCGGCACCGTCCCGGGCTCCGCCGGCCCCGTCCAGGGCACCGCCCTGAGCGCGCGAAGGGTGGGGAGGACGGGGTCCTCTCTCAGCCGATGAGCTGGGCGACCGTGTAGATCACCAGCCCGGCCAGGCCGCCGACCACGGTGCCGTTGATCCGGATGAACTGCAGGTCACGGCCGACCTGGAGCTCGATGCGGCGGCTGGTCTCCTCGGTGTCCCAGCGGGCGACGGTGCTGCCCACCAGGTCCGCGACGTCTCCGGAGAAGCGCTCCACGAGAGAGCCGGCGATCCCGTGCGCGTGCCGCTGCACCAGCTCGCGCACCCGCGGGTCGGTCTGCAGCAGCCGGGCGGCCTCGCGGATCAGCTCGGCCACGCGGGCCCGCAGCGCCGAGTCGGGGTCGGCGGCCGCGGCCAGGGCGGCGTCCTTGAGGTTGGTCCACAGCGACCCGGACCAGGTCCGGACGGCGGGGTGCTCGAGCAGCTCCTTCTTCAGGTCCTCCACCCGGGCCGCCGTCGCCGGGTCGGTGCGCAGCGCGTGCACGTAGACGCGCAGCCGGGCGTCGTAGGCCCGCCGCAGTTCGTGGCGGGGGTCCTCGCCGACCTCGTCGAGGAAGGCCTGGATGCCGGCGAACGCGCGGTCGAACACCCGGTCGTCGACCCAGTCGGGCACCCACGCGGGGGAGGCGTCCCCCAGCTGCGCGCGGAAGACGACGCGGTTGTCCTCCAGGAAGCGCGCCAGCCCGCGCAGCCCCGCCGACAGCACCTCCTGGTGCCGGTCGCCGTCCACCACGAGCTCGAGGACGCGGGCCACCACGGGGGCGGCCGGCGTCGCGTGCAGCTTGCGGTCGACGAGGTCGGCGACGGCGGGCCGCAGGTCGTCGTCCTTCAGCAGGCCGGCGACCGAGTGCAGCACCGCACCGGCGTCCCCGGCCAGGCGCTCGGCGCGCCCCGGCGCGGCGAGGAACGCGCCCAGCCGGCCGGGCACGTCGATGGTGGTCAGCTTGTCCTCGACCACGGTGCGGGTGAGGAAGTTCTGCTGGACGAAGGCGCCCAGGCTGGCGCCGATCTGGTCCTTCTTGCGCGGGATGATCGCCGTGTGCGGGATCGGCAGCCGCAGGGGGTGCCGGAACAGCGCGGTGACGGCGAACCAGTCGGCCAGTGCCCCGACCATCGAGGCCTCGGCGGTCGCCCGCACGTACCCGACCCAGGCGCCGGTCTCCTCACCGAGCAGCAGGCAGGTCAGGAAGACGGCGGCGGCGAGCAGGAACAGCCCGGTCGCCAGCCGCTTCATGCGGGCGAGGTCGCGGGCCCGCTCCGGGTCGTCGAGGGACGCGGCCAGCGGGGCGCTCGGACTCGACGACACCCGTCCCAGCCTAGGAGCGGACGGGGGCCGGGCGGGACGCGCGGTCCCACCCGGCCCCCGTGGGCTCCGGGGCCGGTCAGCCCTCGGTGGCGCCGAGGGTGACGTCGACCTGCTGGGTGTCCTGCCCGCGGCGCACGGTGAGGGTGACCTCGTCGCCGGGGGCGGCGCTGCGGACGGCGGCGGTCAGCTCGGTCGAGGTGGTCACGACCCGGTCGCCGACGGCGGTGACGACGTCGCCGGCCTGCAGGCCCGCGTCGGACGCCGGGGTCCCGGGCTGCACCTGCACCAGCTGGGCGCCGGTGCCGACCTCGGCCTGGTCCTCGTCCGCGGCGGTCTGGGCGCTCACGCCCAGGTAGGTGATGTCGGCCGAGCCGTCGGCGACCAGCTCCTGGGCGATCCTCTTGGCAGTGTTGCCCGGGATGGCGAAGCCGACGCCGATGCTGCCGCTCTCCGCCGACTGGCCCGGCGCCCCGGAGGCGACCGTGGCGATGGCGGTGTTGATGCCGACCACCTCGCCGGCGCCGTTGACCAGCGCGCCGCCGGAGTTGCCCGGGTTGATCGCCGCGTCGGTCTGCAGGGCGTCGATCACGGTGGCGTCGCCCTCGGTCGACCCGGTGGCCACGGCCCGGCCCTTGGCGCTGATGATGCCGTCGGTGACGGTGTCCGACAGGCCCAGCGGGGCGCCGATCGCGACGGCGAGGTCGCCGACCTGCACCTCGTCGGAGTCGGCGAACTCCGCCGGGGTCAGGCCGGAGGCGCCCTCCAGCTTCAGCACCGCCAGGTCGTAGACCGGCTGCGTGCCGACGACGGTCGCGTCGTAGAGCGTGCCGTCGGCGGTGCGCACCGAGACGATGCTGGAGCCGGCGGCGTCCAGGCCGACCACGTGGTTGTTGGTCAGCACGTAGCCGTCCTCGCTGAGGACGACGCCCGAGCCGCTGCCCGAACCGGAGGCCCCGGTGACGTAGACGGTGACCACGCTGGGCGCCGCCTTGGCCGCGGCCGCGGTCACCGCGGTCGCCGTCTCCGGGTTGGTGATGGTGACGTTCTGGGCGGCGGCCGTGCCGCTGCCGCTGCTGCTGCCGTCCGAGCCGTCGGCGAGCAGGGCCACCCCGGCACCGGCGCCGCCACCGATCAGTGCCCCGGCGAGCAGACCGGCGACGCCGATCCGCCACCGGCCGGACCGGCGGGCCTGCTCGGGCGCCGGCGGGACCGGACCCGGCTGCCCGTGCAGGCCCGGCTGCTGCCCGGGGAGGCTGTCGTACCCAGGAGCGGCCGTCTCCGTCGCCTGCTGACCCGGCGCCGCCTGCCCGCCGGCGGGCTGCTGGGGCCAGGTCGGCGGCGCCCAGGGGCCCGGCGCCGGGTGGGGGGTGCCGTAGGGGTTCACGTGTCCTCGTCCTCCTCGTGGGCGGTCGGTCCACCGCCTTCCGACGACCACGGTCGTCCGTGCTGCTGACCCGACGCTGGTGGTCCCCTGTGAGGTCCCTGGACGTCTCAGCGGGGGACGTCGGGGAGCAGCCGACCCAGGGCGACCAGCTCCACCACCGTCCACACGGCCGTGACCTGCGCCGCCAGCAGGCCGACGAGCACCAGCAACTGGGCCGCGCCGGCCTCCAGCGGGCTGCCGCCACCGAGCAGTACCCCGACGAACGCGCCGGGCAGTGTGACGAGCCCGACGGTGCGGGTCTGGTCCAGCGGCGGCACCAGCGCGGTGGCCGCGGCCGGCCGCAGCACCTCGCGGACGGCGTCGCGCTGCACCAGCCCCAGCGCGAGAGCGGCCTCGACCTCGCCGCGCCGGGCGGTCAGCTCCTCCCGCAGCCGACGGCCGGCCAGGGACGTCGCGGTCATCGCCCCGCCGACGAGGATGCCGGCGATCGGGATCACCGCCTCGCCGCGCAGCGGCACGGTGCCGCTGGCCAGCACGAGGGTCACCACCGGCAGCGCGCCGACCAGCACCGGGACGGCGGCGGTGCCGACCCGGCGGGCCGTGCCGGGGCTGCGCAGCTCCAGCCCGGTGGCCCGTCCGGCCGCGGTGACCGCCGCGACGCTGACCATGAGCAGCACGAACAGCGCCGAGAGGGCCAGCGAGCGCACGACGACGAGCAGCACCGCCGACACCGCGGCCAGCTGGACGGTCGCGCGGAGCGCCGCGACGACGACCGGGCGGTCCTGGCCGAGGCCGGAGAGGCGGCCGGCCACCGCGGCGAGCGCGGTCAGCGCGACCAGCGCCACGGCGAGCCGGGGGCCGAGGTCGACGACGGAGGAACCCACGGGCGGTGATCCTGCCCCGCCACGTTGCTCGTCCCGTGCTCGCGGAGGTGGCGAGGACGGCGGCTCCCCTGCAGGTGGAAGGACCCCCTCCTCCCCACCGCTCGCAAGCTCGCGGCGGGCCCCTGGAGAGGGCCGAGTGGCGTGGGGGAGGGGGGTCCTCTTTCAGCCGACCGCGATGATCTCCTCGCACGGCTCCTTGCCGGTCACCCGGTGCATCGGCGGCACGAAGGCCATCGGCGAGGTGCAGTGCCGCAGCAGCCAGCGGTGCAGCCCGTCGAGCGGCCGGTGCAGCAGCCCGCCGTGGCCCGCGCTCATCGCCATCAGCGGGGTCGGGCAGGCGGCGGCCAGCACCCGGCCGCCGGTCGGGCCGGGCACCGGGGTGTGCGTCGCGCGGAGGTCGGGCCAGCGCTCGGCCCACTGCGCGGAGTCCGCGGCCCACGCGCCGTCGTCGTCCGCCCGGGTGTGCAGCACGAGCAGCGGCCGGTCGGCCCGCAGCGCCTCCTCGGCGGCGAAGACGGCCACCGGTTCGTCGTCCTCCCGCTCGCCGAGGCCGAGCACCGCCACGTGGGGCCGGGAGCCGGTGCCGCCCGGCCGGGACCGCGGGACGACGACCACCGGCCGGGGCGAGCGGGCGGCGACCTTCTGCGCGACCGAGGCGAGCACCATCTCGTCGGCCGCGCCGGTCGTGGTGATGCCGAGGACGACGAGCTGGGCGTCCTCCGCCGCGTGCAGCAGCGCCTGCACCGGCTCGCCGGGCACCAGCTTGGTGGAGACGTCGACGGACGGCGCGGTGTGGCGGGCGACGGTGTACGCCTGCGCGGTGGCCCCGCGCGCGCGGGGCAGGTCGCCGGCGGGGGAGCCGGCCACGCCCCGGTGCCCCAGGTGCGGGGTGGCGTGCACGATCCGCAGCGGTGCGCCGCGCCGGACGGCCTCCTCGGCGGCCCACCGGACCGCCCGGAGTCCGCACTCGCTGCCGTCGGCGCCGACCACCACGGGCGGCGGCTTCGGGTCGTCCGCCGGGCCGGGCGCGGGCAGCGTCCCGGCTGGGGTGGGGGTCGTCGTGGACACGGGCACCTCCGGATGACGGTCGTCCCCCGTGGAGTGCCGTCGAGGGTCCTCGCCTCGGGCCCGCAGGGGAAGACCGTTCCGCCACGGAGGGTGCAAGTGGCGTGCGGGTTGGGTAGGGACGGGGCCCCGGGTCGCCGCTCGTCGGTGCCGGCCCGGGATCCCGTGTCCGGTCCCGCCCTGGAGGGTTCGCCGTGTCCACCCGTGGTCCGCTTCCCCGCCCTCTGCTCTGGGCCGGTGCCGTCGTCGGCGCCGGGCTGGCCGTCGTGGGCGGTCTGGCCCTGCGACCGCCGGGCGTGGTCGCGGTGGGGCTGGCCGCGGTGGTGGCCGCCTGCCTGGCGGCGGGGGTCGCCCGTGAGTCCGGGCCCGGGCGGCAGGCCGTCGTCGACGCGGCCTGGAAGGCGGGGGTGGCGACCGTCGCGGTGCTGCTCGTCCTGTCGGGCACCGCCGTCCTCGGCGGGGCGGTGCTCACCCTGCTGGTGGCCGGGGTGGCTGCGGGCACGTGGACCGTCGTCTGGCTGGTCCGCAGCTCGCGGAGGACGTCCGCGGCCACCGTCGCCGCGGCCTCTCCGCCGGCCGTCCCGCTGTCGCCGGTGTCCGCCCTGTCCACCGAGGCCCTCGGCCGCGAGTGGGTCCGGACGACGACGGCGCTGTCCGGCCCGCTCGACGCCCGCACCCGGGAGGCGATCGTCGTCCGGCGGCAGCAGACCCTCGACGAGCTCGAGCGGCGCGACCCCGACGGCTTCGCCCGGTGGCTCTCCGGCCTCCCGCTGGCCGGCAGCGACCCCAGCGGCGACCTGAAGCACGGCGACCCCGCCGCCTGAGCCCGGCGCGCCCGAGGTCCCCCGCCGTCGGCCGGCGGTGCCGGCCGGGGCCGGGAGCTGCGCGCGCGCAGCTCGGCGAGCCGGCCGTCCGTGTCCCGGGTGACGGCCACGTCGTGGATGCCGCTGCGCCCGACGACGGCGCGCGCGACGGCGGTGGCGGTGACCGCGTCGCCGGGGGAGGCGGGCGCGAGGTGCGTGATGCTGCGATCTCCTCCTCAGACGCCGGCGAGCGCGGTGGCCAGCGCGACGTGCACGGCGGTGCCGGCGAGGATGCTGACCAGGGCGTTGCGGCGCCACAGGTGGAGGCCGACGGTGACGGTGACGGCGGCGACGATCGGCAGCGCGGCCATCGGCGTGGTCGTGGGGATGTCGCGCAGGGTGTACGCGGCCAGGATCAGCATCACCCCCAGCGGCATGTGCCGGCTGAGGTGGTGCACGGCGACGCTGTCGCGCATCCGCCCCAGGACGGCGAACGGTGCGGCGCGCAGGCCCCACGTCAGTGCGGCGGCGACGCCGACGACGGCGGCCACGTACGCCGGCTCAGGCACGGAGCACCTCCGTGCCGGCACGGCCGCGCTCGCCCCGTCGCGCCAGGCCGCACCGCACGAGCAGCACGACGGTGAACGCGCCGTAGGCGACCAGCAGCATCTGGGCGGGAAGGACGAGCAGCGCCCCCAGCGCGCACGCCAGTGCCAGCGCCGCGGTGCGCAGGTCCGGCTGGGCCCGGTAGGCGTCGATGGCGAGCACGATGAACAGGGCGGACAGGGCGAAGTCGAGGCCGTGCAGGGCGTCCAGCGGCAGCGCCGTCCCCAGGAGCCCGCCGAGGGTCGCGCCGGCCACCCAGGACAGGTGTAGGAGCACCTGGAGGCCGAGGATCCGGGTGCTCGACCACCGCTGCCCGTCGGGGCCGGCGGTCATCGCGTAGGACTCGTCGGTCAGCGCGAAGGTGCTGTAGGTCCTCGCCGCGCGCCCGGTGACCCGGTGCAGGGGGAAGGACAGCGCGTAGAACACGTGCCGTCCGTTCACCATGACCGTCGTCAGGGCGACCTGGGCCAGCGGTGCGGCGGTGGCGACCATCGCCACCAGCAGGAACTCGAGCGACCCGGCGTAGACGACGGCGCTGAAGACCGTCGCCCACCACCACGCCAGGCCGTTGTGCAGCACCAGCAGCCCGAACGCGATGCCGAGCGGGACCATCCCGAGGGCGACCGGAGCGGCCGGCCGGACGACGGCCCGCACGGCCGCCCGTCGGCTCTCGGGTGGCAGCGGCACCCCGGGAGCGGGACCGGCGAGCGACTGTGGGAGCACGACGAAACGGTAGGACGGATCGCGGCTCACCCGATTGCCTATCGTGTCGCTACGGTCCTTGGATGCGCAATCCACCGCGCCTCGACCGCATCGATCGCGACATCTTGTTCCACCTCGAGCGCGAGGGTCGGTTGAGCAACGTCGAGCTGGCCGCCCGCGTCGGCCTGACCCCGCCCCCGTGCCTGCGCCGTGTCAAGCGGCTGGAGGCCGAGGGCGTCATCGCGGGCTACCGGGCCGTCATCGAGCCGCGGGCCGTGGGGCGCGCCTTCGAGGTGGTGGTCGCCGTCGACATCGCGGCCAACGACCGGCGCACGGTCGAGGAGTTCGAGGACGCCGTCGTCGCCTTCGACGAGGTCGTCGCCGTCCGCCGGCTGTTCGGGAAGCCGGACTACTTCGTGCACGTGGCGGTCGCCGACGCCGAGGCGTTCGAGGCGTTCCAGTTCGCCAAGCTGATCGGCCTGCCGGCCGTCGCCCGCGCCGTCTCCCACCAGACCATGAAGCGCCTCAAGGGCTGACCGGGCCCCGAGCAGCGGATCCCGGTGGACGTCGAGGAGTCTCCCCGCACTCTCCCTATGCTTGACCCCGGGACTCGGTCCCGTGTCCCGCCGGCGTGGGGGTATGGGAACAACTCGGTTGACCTGCTCTCTCGTCGCTTGCACCGCTCGATGCCGTGCTCCAACTCGGTACGCGATACGGCTGATCTTGGAACGCGGGTCGGCGTCGCCTGGAACGCGTGAGCCACCGGGTGATCTGGTCCCGCAGGGCCAGCGGGTCGATAGCAGCGATGCTGGCAGCCTCTACCAGGGTGGGGGACGTCGGTGACACGGCGCGCGGCCGCCTGGCCACGGAGGCGGAGGCGGCGACACCCCCGAGCATCTGCGCGGTGGTGGCCGGGTCGGGGTCGACCCGCTGCTAGATGCCGTTGATGGCCGGCAGCGTCGCGGTGAGGTGGCCGGCCATCTCGTCAGCGAAGTCACGGACTGGTCGACGCCGGTGGGGAGCAGCGGGGCGAGGGCCGCGTCGGTGCGACGCAGGACGCGGGTGTAGTCGTACCGGCCGGCGGTGTGCGCAGGCATGAGGGCTCCGAGCGGTGAGCCGCGGGGGAGGCGACTCGCGGTCGTCCGGAGCTCCGGGACGATGGGTAGTCGCGTCAGGTCAGACGGCAGCCTTCTCGGCGCCCGACTCCTCGTAGTCCTCGTTGACCGGGGTGTCGGGCAGGTCGGAGAGGGTGTGCGCGAGGTCGGCGGCGACCTCGGAGTGCCGGCAGGCCAGGTGGGTCCAGCTTGGTCTTGTGCAGCAGTCCGGCGAAGACCAGGTCCAGCAGCTCCACTGGCGTGCGGGTCTTCGACGCAAGAGCGCTTCTCCAGCCAGGAGAAGGAGCCCCCGATCTGATGGCGCTTGCCGAAGGTGACGGAGTACCTCTCGACCAGCGCCTCGGGCAGGACCCCGCTCGTTCGTGATCTTCGAGCTCCAGGGCAGCCCGTCCTTGCCGGGGCATCTGCTGAGACATGCGGCCTGCTGCGAACAGCGGCGCGGAACCTGACCTACGACGACGGACGGCCAGGCGGTGAGAGGAGCCGTGCTCACAGCAGGCCGCTGTAGCTGGACCGGAGCCGAGTGTCGGGGCCTGCGGAGGTGAGCGGCTGACTCCGCTGGGCTCAGACCCGGCGCGGCAACCGGAACGGTCTCGCGCAGTACTGGCTGAGCCGCATGCCGGTTCGGATGGCGGGGTAGCGCCGCTGAGGTCCGCTGTCAGGGCAGGCATCACGGATGCCTGCCCATGCCTACAGACCTGGAGCTCCCTCTTGAAGCAGACCATCCTTACCCGAGGCATCGTCGCCGCGGTGATCGCTGTCCCGCTGGGAGCCGCGGCTCCCGCGGCTGCGATCCCCGGGTCCGTGCCCGCTCACGCCCCCGCGGCTGCGCCGTCAGCCGAAGAGGACTCGCTGGGCGTGCCGCCCACCTCACCAACCGCCTACTTGTTCGGTGAGACCCTCGCCAAGCTCGAGGGGGAGGAGCTGGAGACCACCTTCCTGGCCGAGATCATCCCGCACCACCGGGCCGCGATCGAGATGGCACAACTGGAGCTGGAGCGAGGAACCAGCCCGGACATCCGCACCCACGCGGAGAACATCATCGCCAACCAGCAGCACCAGATCGACCAGTTCACCCGCTGGCTGGACGAGTGGTACGGGCTGACACCGGAGGAGGCGATGGCCCAGGCGCCGGAGGAGGCGCGCCAGGAGATGGAGACGCTGGAAGCGGAGACCAGCCAGATGGTCGAGGAACTTCGCCAGGTCTCCGCCGGCGAGGACTTCGACGTGGCCTTCGTGCGGATGATGGTCCCGCACCACCAGGCCGGCATCATCGAGTTCCTGGAGCCCCAGTCGCGAGCCGTGCACCCGGAGCTGCGCGTTGCCGCGACCTCGGGGATCACCACCCAGGAGATGCAGGTCGCGGACTTCCTCACGTGGTTGTCCGGGCAGGTCTGAGCACACCCGGCGCCTGACGGCGGCCTGCCGTCCGGACTCCGGCCTCCAGTGGTCGAAGGCTGGGCGGCCGCCACGCCGGTCCCGGGGGCCTGCTCGGTGTGCACTGCGCCGACCCGGGAAGAGCTGATCGCTGTCGGCGTCCCCCTCCGCGAAGGCGTCCATTCGAGCCGCCGGGCATGCCCGGCGGCTCGGATGGACCGGCCGGCGCCCGCCCCGCGGGGTTCAGTGGCCCGGCACGACGGTGGAAGTCTGACCGTCGTGGGACTCCAGCAAGCCCTCGGCGGCCACGATCCGTGCCGACCCGTCGCCGGCGGAGGTCGCGGCCACGGCCTGGGGAGTGGCGCCGAGTTGCGCCACCTCCCGCCGGGCGCCAGCGGCGTCGGTGCTGGTCCAGACGGCCCCAGCCGGGTCGACACCGACCGCGCTGCCGCTGTCGGGCCAGGTGATGACCTGCAGGGACGGGGCTCCGTCGACCGGGGACCACGAGGAGCCGGCGTCGGTGGACCGCAGGAGCCCCTGCTGCGTCGTCGCGAGGACGTGGGTGCCGTCGGGCGCCCTACCTCCGCCTCGGACGGCTCAACGGTCGGGGCCCGAAACCAGTTGGGCTGCGCCTCCCCCAGGAGGTGGCCGCGGGCTCAGGTCCCTGTCACCCCCAGTACGAGCGCCAGCGACGACGCGGCGGAGTTGTCCCCCGCGTTGTCCCTATCCTTGTCCCGGGACTCGGTCCCGTGTCCCGCCGGCGTGGCGCAACTGGTAGCGCACCCGACTTGTAATCGGGCGGTTGGGGGTTCGAGTCCCCCCGTCGGCTCAAACGTCCAGTTGAGAGGCGTGTGTGCTGGGCGAGGCCCGGAACAAGCCATGAAAAACTCCTGATTTAGGGGGGTCCCGGCGCGAACCGCTCGACCTACGAGGTTGCCGATCCCGGGCTGCACCCCCGGACTCCGCGGTCGTCGACGACGATGGGGGGCGGCCTCGAGTGCACTGCAGCCGGCGACCCCGGTCCTCCGTCCCGGGGCCGCGAACCGTAGGTCGGGTCAGGCCGCGGTGCGATCGATGCGGTCGAGGAGGTCGATGTGCCAGTCGACCTGGACGCGGCGGCCGATGTGCCCGCCGGGGCGAACCAGGTCGAAGCGGATGAGGGCGGCGCCGGCGTCGGCCCACAGCAGCGCTAGGTGGCCGCGCGCCGTCCGAGCCCCGGTCGGGTCGTCGTCGAGGGTCAGTTGCAGTTGTCGGCTGGGGGCTTGGCGGTAGAAGGCGCGCAAGCCATCAGTGGCGGCGTCGGGCAGGCTGCCGTCGTCGGACCGCCAGACGCGCAGTACGTCGGTGGGCGTGCGCAGCAGCAATCCGCTCATCGGTAGGCCCAGGTTGGCGGTGCTGGTGTTGATGAGCTCCAGCTGCCGGACCGTGAGTGGGTCGGTCAGCTCGTCGGCCAGGTCATCGGGGGAGGCGCCCCAAGGCTTGAGCCGTTCCATCGCCTCGCGACGGACCAGCTGGTGGTCCAGGTGGCGGTCGGCTGCGGGGCTCCAGCCGTGGGCGGTGTGGATGGCCGCGCTGACGGCCACGCCGGCGGTAAGGGCCCGGTGGACAGCGACCAGTAGGGGCCACAGTCGAGCGGTCACGGCCCCAGGAGAGTGCTCCACGAGCGCCGAGTGTGCCGCCGACGTCCGACAACACCGACGCGGCAGGCATCCGGGCACGGGGGTTCGTCGACTCGCGGGTGAGGCGCTTCGGGGGAGCGTCCGAGCAGTAACCGAAAGTCCTCCGGTTCCGCTCCTGTAGTTCTCCGGTCGGCGAGCTCGTGTCCGGCCGACGAGGCTTTCGGATGGCGTGGGGATTGCGGCTAGGGTTCGACGTCACACGGGCGGGTGTCCACCGAACGGGTGACGTGGGGAGCACTGCCATGGCGCGGCCACTGCTTCGCGGCGACCGCCTGCAGGCTGCTCGTGAGGCCATGGGGCTGACCAGAGAAGAACTGGCGACGAAACTCGAGCTCTCCAGTCCGGCGCGCATCCGGGTGTGGGAGATGGGGCTGGAGCGTCCGCGGCCCCGCTACGTCCCCCGGCTGGCGGCTGCGCTGGGCGTCGACCCGGTGTATCTGCTCGGCGTTGATTCGGGTGACCCGCCCTTGGCGGCTCTTCGCCTGGCCGCCGGACTCGCCACGAACGAAGTGACTGCTCCTGGCGTGTCCGTCATGACGTACGTGCGGCTGGAGGACGGCCGCCCCGGTGCGGATCCCTCGGCCAGGGTGATCGCTGCCATCGCCGAGGTCCTCGGCGTGGACGTCCCTCGCGTGGAGGCCGCCGTCCGCCGCTCACGCAGTGACCACGCGGCCCTGGCGTCCTTCGGCAGCTGAACAGGAGATTTGCCGGAGAAAGGGGGTTGCCTCCACGGGCGATCTCGGTGGTAATTTCCCGCAACCACTGCCCGGGGAGGTGCCCATGGCTCGCACGACGGAGTCGAGCGTGACGTGGGCCGGCACACGCTCGAGCCTCGTTTCCGGGCCGATGGCGGTCGTCCCCGGGCCGGAGGGGTGGTCTGCCGACCCGGTGAGGGCACGCGCGATGACCACGCGGCGGTGGACGGCTGGCGCACTCCTTGCGCTGCTGGCGCTTGCCGGTTGCACAGAAGGTGAGGCCGGCCCGGAGGGCTCGTCGCCGAGCGCGACGGCGTCTTCGTCGCCGCGGTCTTCAACGACCGCTCCCGCAACGAGCGACGCGCCGACCCCTGAAGACGAGGCGGCAGAAGCTGCCACCACGGTCTTCGAAGAGATGCTGCGCGTGACCGACGCGGCCAAGAAGGACCCAGGCGCCAGGGACTGGGAACCGGAGATCCGGCGACTCGCCGGCGACCCCGCCGCCCTGCTCGCCGTCACGGCAGTACGGGACTACGCGACGATCGGCCTCCGCCAGGAAGGCGACACCGAGGTCGACCTGCAGGTCACCGGCGTCGACCTGGCGTCTCCCGAGGGGCCGACTGTGGAGTTCACCGGCTGCTACGACAGCCAGAGCACGCGAGTGGTGAATGTGGGGACCGGTGAGGTCGTGCCACCCGGGACTCCGCCGCGGTACGTATGGGACATCACCGTGATTCGCTACGAGGCCGAACCTGGATCTCCGTGGCTGGTCAACCAGCTGGACCCGCTGACGGATCGACCGTGCTGAGGGCGTCCCGCGTGGCCTTGCTGGCCGCCGTAATGCTCGCCGTCCCCGGCGGGCTGGACGGCGCCATGGCAGCCCCACCCGTCGACTGTGCCAAGCAGGATGCGCAGACCGGCATCTGCCTGGTCGAGGCGACCTCTCCCGGTCAGGATGCGGACGCCGGCCCCGTAGCCGGCGGTGACAATCCTGGTGGCGGAGAGCCGACTGACGGAGACACCCCGGCCCGGGACCCGTGCACGTACACGGTGGCGCAGCCGCAGCCGCCACCGACGAGCGCCCTGTGGCAGGGACAGTCTCCGGCCGACGGAGCGATGTACGCGAAGGTCTGTCCACGGGTGGACGGGTCGGGCCTCACCACGATGCTCGTGTTCGTACCGAACGGCTCTGCTCCGCCTGGCGGGCCGCCCGTGGACCCGCGTGTTCTGGCGGAGCAGGCGATCGCGTCCCTCGTCATGCGTGCCCCGGAAATCCGGATGGCGCCGCCACCCGGGTCTACCAGTGGTCTGGTGGGTCTGCCGGTGTGGATGTGGACCGAGCGCGGGGAGGAGTTCCTCGGGCCCACCCGGCAGTCGGTGTCGGCCGGGGGCGTCACGGTGGCGGCCGTAGGCGAGGTCAGTCGCATCGTCTGGGACATGGGGGACGGCACCACGGTGGTCTGTGGCGCCGGGACGCCGTACTCGCCGGGCGCCGAGGGTGAGTCGCCGGACTGCGGCCACGTCTATGCGGAGGCATCGAGCCGGCACGTGTCCGGTGGCGGCCCGTGGCCGATCACGGCGACGAGCACGTGGACGGTCACGTGGTCCGGCGGGGGGCTGTCGGGCACCGAGACGCTGGAGCTGTCGTCGTCGGCCGAGCTGTTCGTCGGCGAGCTGCACGTCCTCAACCAGGCTGGGAGCAGCCGATGACGCGCACTCAGCCGCCCAGGACGAGCGCACCGCCCCCTCCTGCGGCGGTCAACGGGCTGTCCCGGCCGCCGGTGCTGCCACCGCCGCGTCGTCGCCGCCGTCCCGGCCTGCTGGCGTTGGCCGTGACCATGGTGGTCCTCGGTGCACTGGGTGCGGCCTATCTGGCGACGTCGCTGGGGCAGACGTCCCCGGTGATCGCAATCGCGCGTGAGGTGCCCTGGGGGCAGCCCATCACTGCCGCCGATCTGGTGGAAGCGAGGATCTCGGCTGATCCGGCGTTGGAGCCCATTCCGTACGGCGACCGCGACCAGGTGATCGGTCTTGTCGCGGCGACCACCTTGGCGCCGGGCTCGCTGCTCACCCGCGACGCGCTGACCGATCAGCGCCTGCCGGCTCCCGGCCAGCAGCTGGTCGGGGTCGGGGTGTCGGCGGTGCAGCTGCCGACGACCGCGTTGCGTCCGGGCGACGACGTCCTCCTGGTGCCCGTGGCCGTAGGCAGCGATCCGGCCGCGACCGAGGTAGGGGCTCCGGGCGTGGTGAACGCGACCGTGGTGCGGACCGGGCCGCCGGGAACCGACGGGCTGCGAGTGGTCGACGTGCTGGTCGACGCGGCCGACGGGCCGGACGTCGCCGCCCGCGCCGCTGCCGGTCTGATCGCCATCGTCGTGGTGGCCGGCGAGTAGGCGCGGGCGGCTGTGGTGTTGATAGCGCTGTGCTCGGCCAAGGGTGCACCCGGGGTGACCACCAGCGGGTTGGCGCTGGCGCTGTCCTGGCCGCGGCCGGTGGTCCTGGCCGAGCTGGATCCGGCCGGCGGGGACGTGCTGGCGGGATACGGCCGAGGTGAGATGTCCGCGGGCGGGTTGGCCGACCTGGAGCTCGCGGCGCGGCGGGGTGGGCCGGCTCGCCACCTGGACAGTCAGCTGCTGCGGCTCGACTCCGAGGGGCGAGCGCGGCTGTTGCCCGGTCTGGCCGACCCCGCCAGCGCCCGCCACGTGGACTGGGACCGCCTGGCCGCCGCGTTGGCGGCGGTAGAGGACGGCGCGATCGATGTGGTCGCCGACTGCGGGCGGCTGCGCGCCGAGCACTTTCCGGCCGCCGTGGTCCATCGGGCTGCCGTCGTGGTGCTGACCACCGGCTCCTCGCTGCGCGCCGTGCGTGCGGCGACGCAGGCGATCGCCGAACTCCGAGAGCGGGAAGCCTGCCTGGGCATGCTGGGCGCGCTGGTGATCGGGCCGGGGGAGCCGTACGGCGAGCGGGAGATCGGCGAGGCGCTGGGCGTTCCGGTCGTCGGCGTGCTGCCGCGGGACGCTAAGGCGGCGGCGGTGCTCAGCGACGGCGCACCGGCCGGTCGGCTGTTCGCCCAGTCGGCGCTGTTGCGCGCCGCCCGGACGGTCGCGACCCGGTTGATCGAGTTCGCCGCGGCGCACGAATCCCGGTTGACGCCACCGCAGGCGGCCGTACCCGCGTCGGCGACCACGGTCGGGAGCAGCCGTGTCCGCTGACCTCACCGGGTTCCTCAGCGCTGAGGCCGTGCCACGACGATTCGACGCATCACCGGTCGCGGTGGACTGGACGCTGGTGCGCCGGTTGCACGAGGCGACGGCGACGGCGCTGGCCGAGGAGCTCAAGCGCCGCCCGACGCTCAGCGTGGTGGCGCAGCAGGAGCTGGCCCGCACGCTCGTCCAGGACGGGATCGACGAGCTGGTCCGGCAGCGGATGCGCGCCGGGCAGGCGGTGCCCACTCCGGACGACGAGCGGGCGATCGCCGAAGCGGTGTTCGCCGCTCAGTTCGGCCTGGGCCGGCTGCAGCCCTACGTGGACGACCCGCAGGTGGAGAACATCGAGGCGCACGGGCACGACAACGTGTGGGTCGGCTACGCCGACGGCCGCGACGTCCGCGTCGACCCGATCGCCGACTCCGACGAGGACCTGGTGCGGCAGCTCCAGCACATCGCCGCCCGGCTGGGCCGCGCCGAGCGGACGCTGACCACGGCCAGCCCGCTGCTGACCATGCGGCTCCCGGACGGGTCGCGGCTGGCGGCGGTGATCGAGACGGTGCCGCGCCCGCAGCTGGTCATCCGCCGGCACCGGATCCGCAACGTCGACCTCGACGACCTGGTCGGGCTGCGGGCGATCGACCGGCCGCTGGCGGAGTTTCTGCGGGCGGCGGTGCGAGCCCGCAAGAACATCGTCGTCACCGGCGGACAGGGCGCCGGCAAGACGCTGCTGCTGCGGGCGCTGGCCAACGAGCTTCCGGTCAGCGAGAACCTGGCCACGATCGAGAAGCACTTCGAGCTGCTGCTGCACGAGCTGCCAGACCGGCATCCGCGCGTGGTCCCGTTCGAGGCCCGGGAGGGCACCGGCGAGCGCGGCCCGGACGGCCGCCGCCTGGGTGAGGTGACGCTGACCGAGCTGGTCGAGCAGGCGCTGGTGATGAACGCCAGCCGGGTGTGGCTGGGGGAGGTGCGCGGCGAGGAGGCCTGGCCGCTGATCGAGGTGATGGAGGCCGGCGAGGGCGGCTCGGCCTGCACTCTACACGCCCGCTCGGCCCACCACGCCTTCGAGCGGCTGGCCAACCTGTGCATGCGCGGCCGCGCCGCGGTCACCCCGGAGCACGCGTACCGCTCGTGCGCCTCGGCGCTCGACCTGGTCGTGCACATCAGCACCGTGGCCCGCGGTCAGCTTGTGCAGCGTCATCACAGCCGCGGACCGTAGGAAGCCGACCTCCAGTTCTCCTGGCGTGATTCTCCGGTTGCAACAGCCGGGACTCGCCCGATGGCCAGGTGGGGGGCGGGGCCCTCGACACTTGCGGCCCGTGCCGACGACCGCGCTCGCACGGGCTGCAGGGGAGCCGGCCGACGAGCCAGCACGCCGAGCGGTCCTCGTTGCCTCGGCCTCACGCGGCCGGGTGCTGGCGGAGCCGAAGCGCGCGGACCGCCCCCTGTCGCCACCCCCCAAGCTGTTCCGCGACCTGGTGTTCGTCTTCGACGGCGACCGGCATGGCTGGCCAACCAGCTGCCTCCCGGGCGGGTGTCGGTGGAGGCGCATATCTGAACCAGCTCCTATTGCCCCCTCCGAGGTGGCCTTCCGCGTGTTTACGGGTGCGGTCAGGCCTCTGCAGTAGCGCTGTCCTCGACGGCGGTGGGGAGGACGGGCGTGCCATCGTCGGGCGTGCCTCGTGGTGTCAGGCGCGGCGCATGGCGGCGTACTGGCTCCAGTCGCGGGCGGCCAGGGTTGCCCAGCGGGTGGCGGTGTTGGGGGAGAGACCGAGCAGCTCTGCCACGATCGGCACCGGCATCTGAGCGGCGAGGTCGAACATCGCCGCCTTGCGGGCGGCGGAGGGCTGGATGCCGAGCGCGACGAGTTGAGAGCGAATGTTCTCGGTGACCAGATGCTTGCCGGGCAGGCCACCGGGGAACAGCCACCGGTCCGGGCGGCTGGCGTAGGAGGCCTGACCGCGGCGGGCCAGTTGGTCCAGGACGAGCCGGTCGAGCGGGTCGGGCAGCTCGATGGGGGCGGCGTCGAAGGTGACCGTCACGGCTCCGTCGGGCCGCTGGGTGATCTGGTCGGCGTGCATGCGGCAGATCCGGGCCAGTGGTTGGGCGAACAGCAGCAGGAACAGTCCGCCGATGCGGACGTAGAGGCGGATGTCGTCGTCGTGCAGCAGCCGTTCGACCTGTTGCCAGCGGCGCTGGTCGGAGAGGGTGACCTGCGGTAGCGGTCGCTCGTGCGCGGGGATCTGGAGCTCGGCGCCGAGACCGCTGCGGTGCGTCCAGTTCAGGAACACCTTCAGGCTGAACCGCGGCCGGGGAAGCAGACGAGGTAGTCCTCGAGTTGGGCCTGGGTCGCGGTGGCCAGAGTGGTGTCCTGCTCGTCGAGCCAGCGCAGGAACCGGGCGGCGCCGAGGATCGCGGCGCGGGCGTGCTGCACTCCGCCGCGGGTGACCCGGTCACGCTCGGCGAGCAGCCGCAGCCGGCGCAGCAGCTGCCAGCGGGCGAACCGGTCGATCAGCTCGGCGTGCTGCTTGGGCAGCTCGGTGAGGATGCCGCGCAGCCACGGGACGATGCGCTCGACCGCCGGGGCGTAGGGCGGCAGCACGCCGAGCGCGGCGAGCAGGTCGCGCACGTAGTTGACCGCCCGGTCGGCGGGCAGCGCGTCGAAGGCGGCGTGGGAGATCTCCAGCTCTCCTCGTGCCATGTCGCGCAGGATGTCCGGGCGGGCCGAGGCGCGAGTCAGCCAGTAGAGGGTGGTCTGCGGCCGCGGCCCGGCCAGCAGCGCGTCGAAGACCGGCTGCAGCTGCGGATGGATCCTTCCGCTCGGGTCGGCGAGCAGCTCGGTGAGCTGCTGGCGCAGCGTGCAGGGTCCGCAGTGGCGGCCGAACGGGCTGTCCTCACGGCCGCAGGCCGGGCAGGCGTAGACCGGGTCGTGGCCGGTGCAGCCGGCGCAGGCCGGGCGGCGTCGGGCGTCGTAGAAGGCCAGCACCTTCAGCCCGCCGCAGCCCGGGCAGGGCCCCGGGGCGCGGCGGAAACGCAGCACGCAGGTCTGGCAGACCCACTGCCCGAGAATCCTCCGATGGCAGGGCCGCAGCTCACGGCAGTGCCCGCAGGTCGTCGTCGACCAGCCGCGCGGCGCGCTCACCGGTCCTCGCGGGGGCGGCGGACGGTGGCCCGGATCGGGCGCAGCTCGCCGATGCCCAAACCCTCCTGCGGCGCGTCGGTGCCGGTCTTGGCCCGCTCGGCTTGCACGACGACGGGCTCGAGCAGGTCGCTGGGCTTGCAGTCGAGGATGTCGCAGAGCGCGGCGAGAAGGTCGACGTTGATCCGCTGCGGCGGGGTGGTGACCAGCTTGTGCACGTACTGCCGGGTTAGGTGCACCTCGCGGTCGGCCAGCAGCGGCACCAGCTCGCTGGTCTGGAAGATGCCGCGGCCGGCCATCACCTGCCGCAGGTGCCAGCGCATTTCCACTCGGCGGGTCATCGGGGTGTCTCCGTCCCGGTCGTCTTCGTCGTCGTCCTCGTCGTCGTGATCGGCTCGGTGGCTGCTGGCGGCGTGTAGACCCGGGCCAGTGCCGTGCGCAGTGTCTGGTTCTTGAAGTCGTTGCTGACCGAGGTGTAGATCGCCGTGGTCGAGGCGTAGGCGTGTCCGACCTGCTCCTGGACGAACCGCTCCGGGTAACCGAACTCGATCAGGTGCGTGACGTAGGAGTGGCGCAGGCAGTGCAGGGTCAGCTCCGCCGGCAGCCCGGCCTCGGCGCGCAGCGCCGCGAACCGCTTGTCCAGGTGCTTGGTCGAGACCCGGGTCAGCCGCTCGGTGACCCACAGCGCCGGGTGGTCCGCGGGCCGCAGGATCGGGCGGGCCTGCTCGGTCCACTGGTGCAGCCCGGCGATCGCCCAGCCGAACTCCGGGACCGGCAGCACGGTGCGCCGCCGCGGGACGCCGCCGCGGATCGCTTGCCGTAGCGCACGTGTACCGACCCGTAGCCGCCCCAGTCGGGCACGTGCGGGTTCGGCCGCAGGTCGGCCACGTCGAGGCGGCACAGCTCGTTGCGGCGCAGCCCGAACGCGTAGCAGGTCTTGATCATCTGGGCGTCGCGGAGTGCGGCGAGCGCGCCCTTGCGCCCGGAGCCGGCAATCGCATCGACCCGGGAGTCCAGGTGGTCGAACAGCTGCTGCAGCTCGTCGTAGGACAGCGGGCGCCGGCCCGGCCGGCCCTCGTAGTCGGTCAGGTGCGCGACGGTGTTCCACTCGTGACACACCTGGGTGGGCACCTGGCCGAACCGGTCGCGGCACTGTCGGGGCCACTCGTAGCGGGCGTCGGTGAGGTAGTCGCAGAACATCCGCAGCGTCAGGTGGCAGCCGCGGATCGTGGCCGGCGCCAGCCGCTGCTCACCGGAGGTCAGCGAGGCGGTGAAGTCCTCCACGTCCGCCGCCGTCCACGCCCACGGATAGGAGCCGGCGAACTCGGTGAACCGGCGCAGTAGCGACAGCCGCGAGGCGACCGTCGCATCGGCCAGCATCCGCGACTTCTGCTGCTTGGCCCAGCCGGTCAGCATCGCCTCGAACACCGCGGCCGGCTCGTCCAGGTGCACGACGCCGTCGACCAGCACCAGCCCCGCCGAGCCCGGAACCTTCGCCAACCCGCCCCCTCCACCTGTCAACGGAAACACGACAATGTCGCATCAACGTAGCGGCGGCCGGTCCGACCTCAGGTCAGCGGCGCGCGTGAGGACGATCACCCGACGAATAGGCGCCCAGCTGACCGGACTTCCGAAGATCGTGAGCACGCGACCGGCCCAATTCGCTGATTGACCTGGAGGGATGCGGGCAGGCCGCGATGGGGTCGTGTTACTACAGGCGC
>NZ_NVPT01000088.1 GCF_002802985.1 Geodermatophilus chilensis
AAATGTGTATAAGAGACCGCTCCGACGGTGGCCCGCACCGAGGTCCTGGCCGGCCTGGTCGTCGCACTGGCGCTCATCCCCGAGGCGATCAGCTTCTCCATCCTCGCCGGCGTCGACCCCCGGGTCGGGTTGTTCTCGTCGTTCGTGATGGCCGTGGTCATCGCCTTCACCGGTGGCCGCCCGGCCATGATCACCGCTGCGACCGGCGCCATCGCCCTGGTCGTGGCCCCGCTCGCCCGTGAGTACGGCCTGGAGTACCTGCTGGCCGCGGTCGTCCTGGGCGGCGTCTTCCAGGTCCTGCTGGCCGCAGCCGGTGTCGCCCGACTGATGCGGTTCATCCCGCGCAGCGTCATGGTCGGTTTCGTCAACGCGCTGGCGATCCTCATCTTCACCGCGCAGCTGCCGCACCTGATCGACGTGCCGTGGCTGGTCTACCCGCTGGTCGCGGCCGGCCTGGCGATCATCTTCGCCCTGCCCAGGCTCACCACGGTCGTCCCCGCGCCACTGGTGTCGATCATCGTGCTCACCGGCCTCACCGTCGCCGCCGGCTTCGCCATCCCGAACGTGGGTGACCAGGGCGAACTGCCCGACAGCCTCCCGTTCCTCGCACTTCCGGACATCCCCCTGACCCTCGAGACGCTGACCGTCATCGCGCCCTACGCCCTCGGCGTCGCGTTCGTCGGGCTCATGGAGTCGCTGATGACGGCCAAGCTCGTCGACGACCTCACCGACACCCACTCCGACAAGACGCGGGAGTCCTGGGGCCAGGGAGTCGCGAACGTCGCCTCCGGCCTCTTCGGCGGCATGGGCGGCTGCGCGATGATCGGCCAGACCATGATCAACGTGAGGTCCGGCGCCCGCACCCGGCTGTCGACCTTCCTCGCCGGCGCGCTCCTGCTGGTCCTGGTCGTCGCCCTCGGCGACGTCGTCGCCATCATCCCGATGGCCGCGCTGGTGGCGGTGATGGTCTTCGTCTCGGTCGCGACGTTCGACTGGCACAGCCTGCGGACCATCCACCGGATGCCGAAGAGCGAGACGATCGTGATGCTCACCACGGTCGCCGGCACGCTGATCACCCACAACCTCGCGATCGGGGTCGGTGCCGGAGTGCTGGCCGCCTGTGTCCTGTTCGCCCGCCGGGTCGCGCACCTGGCCGAGGTCACCGGCGTCACCGACCCCGACGGCGGCACCCGGGTGTACTCCGTGCACGGCGCGCTGTTCTTCGCCTCCAGCAACGACCTCTACACCCAGTTCGACTACGCCGGCGACCCCGACCACGTGGTCATCGACCTGTCGAACGCGCACGTGTGGGACGCCTCCACCGTCGCGGTCCTGGACGCGATCACCCACAAGTACGAGAAGCGCGGCAAGACCGTCGACATCGTCGGCCTCACCGGGCACTCCGCCGACCGCTACGAGCGGCACACCGGCCAGCTCGCCGGGGCACACTGACGCCGATGAGGCGCACAGGGCTCCTGCAGATCGGCCAGGTGGCCGAGCGCACCGGGTTGAGCCTGCGCACCATCCGCTTCTACGAGGAGAACGGGCTGGTCGTCCCCACCGCGCGCAGCGAGGGCGGGTTCCGGCTCTACAGCGACGACGACGTCGCCCGCCTCGAGGTGATCAAGCGGATGAAGCCGCTGGGTTTCCGGCTGGAGGAGATGCAGCAGCTGCTCACCCTGCTCACCGACCTCGCGCACGCCGGCGAGGACCGGGAGGCGCTGCTGGACCGGCTGCGGATGTTCCACGAGGCCGCCACCGCCCGCGTGACCGCGCTGCGCGAACAGCTCGCCGTCGCCGAGGGGTTCGCCGACACCCTCGCCGCGCACCTCCACGGCAGGGGCCGGGTGTGGTGACCGCGCGCCTCGGTCCTCCGCGCAGGCGGTCCCTCCGCGTGGCCACCTGACGGCCGCGAGCGGCCGTGTCCTCCTCACCGCCCACCCGCCCGGTGCGCTGGAGCAGGTGGTGCACCGGTTGCTGCGCCGGCGGCGTGGGCCCACCGGTGGACCCGTTCACCCGGAGGAGGTGCCGCGAACGCCGGCGGGCGACCGGCCGCCGGACGGGGCAGGATCCGGAGGCCGCCCCCGAGCAGAGAGGGTCACCGTGACCGAGTCGCGCCCACCGTTCCCGCCGTTCGACCGCGACAGCGCGCTCGCCAAGGTGCAGGCCGCCGAGGACGCCTGGAACACCCGCGACCCGCACCGCGTGAGCCTGGCCTACACCGAGGACTCGATCTGGCGGAACCGCGACGAGTTCCTCACCGGCCGGGCGGAGATCGTCGACTTCCTGACCCGCAAGTGGGCGCGCGAGCTCGACTACGTGCTGCGCAAGAGCCTGTGGGGCTTCACCGGCGACCGCATCGCCGTCCGCTTCCAGTACGAGTGGCACGACGCCGAGGGGCAGTGGTTCCGCAGCTACGGCAACGAGCTCTGGGAGTTCGACGAGCGCGGCCTGATGCGCCGGCGCGAGGCCAGCATCAACGACGTCCCCATCGTCGAGGCCGACCGCCGGTGGCACGGCCCACGGGGGGACGACGAGCGCGGTCCGGGACACGAGATCCCGCTCCGATGACCCCGGTGCGGCGCGCGTCCCCCCAGCTCAGGACGTCGGCCCCCGAGCCCGCGCGCGTCCCCTTTGGCTAGGCTGGGACGGCGCAACGGAGTCGCGACCCCACCGGTCGTGGCCGGGCGCGTTCACAGGCGGGAGGCACCCGTGACCCTCCCGATGAGCCCCGCCCCCGCCGCGTCGTCCTCGGACGGGCCGTCGTCGGCGCCGTCCCCGCTGCCGGTTGGCACGCTGCTGCCGGCCGCGTCGGACGAGGCGTTCGAGCGGTTCGTCCGGCTGGTCCGCCACCAGCTGTCGGTCCCCGTCGCGCTGGTGACGCTCGTGAGCGCCGAGGAGCAGGTCTTCCCCGGCGCCGCCGGGCTGCCCGAGCCGTACCAGAGCCGGCGCCGCACCCCGCTGAGCCACTCGTTCTGCCGGCACGTGGTCGCCTCGGCCGAGCCGCTGGTCATCGAGGACGCGCGGCGCCACCCCCTCGTCCGGCACAACCCCGCCGTCCCCGACCTGCACGTCGTCGCCTACGTGGGGATGCCCCTGGTCGACGCCGACGGACGGGTGATCGGGTCGCTGTGCGCCATCGACTCGCAGCCGCGGCACTGGACCGACACCGACCTGGCGGTGCTCACCGACCTGGCCGGCGCCTGCTCCTCGGAGCTGCAGCTGCGGATCATGACCGCGCGCGCCGCGCAGGCCGCCGACGTCGCCGCCCGCGAGTGGCGGCGCACCCAGCAGCTGCTGGAGGAGCGCAGCAGCGTCGCCGAGACGCTGCAGCGGGCGATGCTGCCGCAGCTGCCCGAGCCCGACGGGCTGCAGCTGGCCGGCCGCTACCTGCCCGCACACAGCAACCACCGGGTCGGCGGTGACTGGTTCGACGGCTTCTGCACCGTGGACGACGTGACGGTGCTGGCGATCGGCGACACCGTCGGCCACGACATCGCCGCCGCTGCGGACATGAGCCAGCTGCGCACCCTGCTCCGCGGCTACGCCGTCGACCGCGGCGAGGTCCCCTCCGACACGATGCACCGCCTGGACCGGGCGATGGTCCGGCTGCCCGTGGCCGCCATCGCCTCGATCATCCTGGCCCGCATCGAGCCCACGCAGCCCGACGGCTCACGGCGGCTGCGCTGGACGAACGCCGGCCACCCGCCGCCCCTGCTGCTGCGCCCCGACGGCGTGGTGGACGAGCTGCGCACCCCGCCGGACATGCTCGTCGGCATCGACCCGGCCCGGCCGCGCCGGGACCACGCGGCGGACCTGCCCGCGGGGAGCACGCTGCTGCTCTACACCGACGGCCTGATCGAGCGCCGCAGCACCGATCAGGACATCGACGCCGGCCTCGCCGCCCTCGTCGGCACGCTGAGCGGGCTGCAGGACCTGCCGGTCGACGCGCTCCTCGACCGCGTGCTGGCCCCGGTCCGCTACGACCGCGAGGACGACATCGCGGCCCTCGCCATCCGCGTCGAGGGCTGACCTCCAAGGGGCCTCGGCGTGTCGCGCACCAGTACGGTTCCGGATGTGGCGCAGCGGTGGCTCGACGAAGAGCAGCAGCGGACCTGGCGGACGTGGTTGAGCGTCGCCGAGCTGCTCCCGCGGGTGCTCGACGCCCAACTCCAGCGCGACGCCGGCCTCAGCCACGCCGCCTACGTCGTCCTGGCCATGCTGTCCGAGGCGCCTGGGCGCAGCCTGCGGATGAGCGACCTTGCCCGCCGCGCCAACCAGTCGCAGAGCCGGCTCTCGCACACCGTCGCCCGGCTGGAGGAGCACGGCTGGGTGCGCCGCGAGCGCTCCGCCGAGGACGGGCGGGGCAACGTCGCCGTCCTCACCGACGCCGGGTGGGACGTCGTCCGCTCGGTCGCGCCCGGTCACGTCGAGGCCGTCCGCGCGGCGCTGTTCGACCCGCTCACCGACGAGCAGACCCGCGCCCTCGGTGACGCGCTGCAGGCGGTGCTCGAGCAGCTCGACCCCGACCACCGGCTGCGCCTCCGCACGGGGGCCGACGCCGGCTGACCGCCGCGGCGAAGCCGCGGACGGCGCCTCGCGTCGCGCCCGGGCCTGGGTCTGGCGGAGTGACCGTCAGCCCAGGTGACGCAGGAAGGACGCCGGGTCGTCGAGGAACTGCCGCCGGCTCGCGGTGGGCTCCAGGTCGGCCGACCGGGCCTCCCGCAGCCCCCACGGACCCACCACGAGCAGCCGCGCGCCGGGCAGTGCGGCCAGCACGGGCAAGTGGGTGGCGACGCACCCGGCCGACGTCCTGGCTCACCGTCGCGGGTCCTGGCTCAGCACCGGGGATGAGCCAGGACCCGCGATGATCAGCTCAGCTGATCATCGGCGGACCTCAGCGGCCGAGGTGGCGGTAGCGGTGCAGGCGGGTGCGGAAGCGCTCGCCGTCGTCCCGCCCGAGCAGGTTGGCCAGCTCCTCGCCCAGCACCCGGCCCAGCCGCTGGCAGAACGCCACCGGCTCGTCGGCGGCGTCGGGCCGCTCGGGGACGACGCGGTCGACGATCCCGGCCCGCCACAGGTCGGTGGCCCGCACCCCCTGGTGGGCGGCCATCTCGCCGGCCCGGTCGACGGTGCGGTGCACGATCGCCGAGGCGCCCTCCGGCGGCAGCGGGCCCAGCCAGCCGTTGGCCGCGGCCAGCACCCGGTCGGCCGGCGCGAGCGCGAGCGCGCCGCCGCCGGTGCCCTGGCCGAGCAGCACCGCGAGCGTCGGCGCCCGCAGCATCACCAGGTCCTGCAGGCAGCGGGCGATCTCCGCGGCCAGCCCGCCCTCCTCGGCCTCCTTCGACAGCGCCGCGCCGGGGGTGTCGATCAGGGTGACCAGCGGCAGCCGCAGCTCGGCGGCCAGCCGCATCCCGCGCCGCGCCTCGCGCAGCGCGGCCGGCCCGAGCGGCGCCGACAGCGACTGCCCGCGCCGGTCCTGACCGAGGACGACGCACGGCGCCCCGCCGAAGCGCGCCAGGGCCAGCAGCAGTCCGGGGTCCTTCTCGCCGGCGCCGGTGCCGGACAGGCCGACGACGTCGGTGGCCGCCGTCCGCAGCAGTCGCCGCACGCCGGGCCGGTCCTCGCGGCGGGAGGCGGTGACGACCTCCCACGCGCTGCGTCCGTCCTCCGGGTCGTCGGCGTCGGTGCCGTCCTCCGAGGTGGGCCGCTCGGCGTCGGCGACGTCCCGGTGCCAGGTCTGCCGGGCGGCGAGCACCCGCAGCGCCCGGTCGGCGACCTCGGCGATCTCCTCGTGCGGGACGACGGCGTCGATGAGCCCGTGCTCGGCGAGGTGCTCGGCGGTCTGCACACCCTCGGGGAACGGCTCGCCGTAGAGCGCCTGGTAGACCCTCGGGCCGAGGAAGCCGATCGAGGCCCCGGGCTCGGCGATGGTCACGTGACCCAGTGACCCCCACGAGGCGAGGACGCCGCCGAACGTGGGGTGCCGCAGGTAGACCAGGTAGGGCAGCCCGGCCTCCTTGTGACGGGCGATGGCCGCGGTGATCCCGATCATCTGCAGGAAGGCGACGGTGCCCTCCTGCATCCGGGTGCCGCCGGACACCGGCGCGGCCAGCAACGGCAGCCCCTCCTCGGTGGCCCGCTCGACCGCGGCGATGAGCCGGTCGGCGGCGGCCACGCCGATGGAGCCGGCGAGGAAGCCGAACTCGCCGGCGATCACCGCGACCCGTCGTCCGCGCAGCCGGCCCTCGCCGGTGATGACCGACTCGTCCTGCCGCGTGCGCTCCGCCGCCCGGGCCAGCTCGGCGGCGTAGGACTCCGGGACGTCGCCGATCGTGATCGGGGCGTCCCAGCTCTGCCAGGAGCCGGGGTCGAGGACGAGGTCCCGCAGCGCACGGGCGTCCAGTGCCGTCACGAGGACAGCCAGGCGCGGATCGCCTCGTTCGAGGAACCCAGCACCGGCGGCGCGGCGTGGTCGCGGCGGGTGGTCTCGGACTCGCCGTCCGGACCGGGCGCGAAGAAGCGCAGCGGCGGCCCGGGCAGCTGCAGCCGGCCGAGCGTCTCGTGCTCGACGTCGACCAGGAGGCCCTGCGACAGGGTCTGGTCCCACGTGTAGACCTCGTCGAGGGTGCGCACCTTGCCCGCCGGGATGCCGGCTCCCGCGAGGCGGGCGAGCAGCTCCTCGGGGGTCAGGTCGACGAAGGCCCGCTCCAGCAGCTCGACCACCTGGTCCCGGTGGGCGACGCGCTCGCCGTTGGTGGCCAGGCCCGGGGCGTCGGCGTCCAGGCCGAACTCGGTGCACAGCCGCCGCCAGAGGCCCTCCGACCCGCAGGAGAGCTGGACGCTGCCGCCCTTGCAGTGGAACAGGCCGTAGGGCGCGATCGAGGGGTGGTGGTTGCCCTGGGCGCGGCCGACCTCGCCCGCGACGGTCCACCGGGTGCCCTGGAAGGCGTGCACGCCGACGATGGCCGCCAGCAGGGAGGTGCGCACGACCTGGCCGCGCCCGGTGCGCTGCCGCTCGTGGAGCGCGGCGAGCACCCCGTAGGCGCCGTACATGCCGGCCAGCAGGTCGGCGATCGGGACGCCGACCCGCTGCGGGTCGTCCGGGCCGGAGCCGGTCAGCGACATCAGCCCGCCCTCGCCCTGCGCGATCTGGTCGTAGCCGGCCCGCCCGCCCTCCGGGCCGTCGTGACCGAAGCCGCTGATCGAGAGCGTGACCAGCCGCGGGTTGAGCTGCTCGAGCACGTCGGTGCCGAAGCTGAGGCGGTCCAGCGTGCCGGGACGGAAGTTCTCCAGCAGCACGTCGGCGCGGCGGACGAGCTCGCGCAACAGTTCCTTGTCGCCGTCGTCCTTGAGGTCGAGGGTGACCGACTCCTTGTTGCGGTTGGTCGAGAGGAAGTACGTCGACTCCCGCTCGGCGCCCTCCGGGTGGAGGAAGGGCGGGCCCCAGCCGCGGGTGTCGTCCCCGCTGCCGGGGTTCTCCACCTTGATGACGCGGGCGCCGAGGTCGCCGAGCATCATCCCGGCGTGCGGCCCGGCGAGGGCGCGGGTCAGGTCGACGACGAGGACGCCGTCCAGCGGTCCGGTCACGGTGCCTCTCCTTCCGTGGTCTACAGCCAGCCCGGCACGACGAACACGAGCCAGGCGAGCAGGGGCCCCACGACGACGACGATCGTCGCGTAGCCCAGGATCTGCTTGTAGAAGCGGTCCTTGTCGACGTCCTGCGCGGCCGCCAGGACCAGCGCGCCGTTGGTGGAGAACGGGCTGACGTCGACGATCGTCGAGGCGACCGAGAGCGCCACGATCACGCCCACCGCGCCGATCTCGCCGGCGAGGAGGAACGGCACCGCGAGCGAGATGGCGACGCCGATGATCGCCGTCGACGAGGCGAAGGCCGACACCACGCCACCGATGTAGGCCAGCAGCAGGGCCACGACCAACGGGACGCCGAGGCCGGTGACCGCCGCGCCGACGAAGTCGATGGTCCCGGCCTCCTGGAGCACGAACACGAAGGTGAGCACGCCGGCGATCAGCAGCACGGTGGACCAGCTGATCTGGCTGACCGCGCCCTTGTGCCGCTGGGCGGAGAACAGTGCGAGGACGACGGCGACGGTGATGGCGACGAAGCCGATGTCCAGCTTGAAGACGAGCGCCAGGACCGCCAGCACGACCAGGCCGACGAGCGTGAGGACCTGCTCGAAGGTGATCGGCTGCGGCCGGTCGGGGTGGTCCTCGTGGTCGTCGTCCCCGCCCACGGCGGGACCGGGCGCCGCGCCGTGACCGCGGACCGTGGGCCCGCGTCCGTGGCCGTGCTCGGCGTGGACCTCCTCCGCCGCCGGGGCGGCCGAGACCTTGCGGCCGAGGAGCTGACGCCCGCCGAAGAGGACGAACAGGACCGCCGCGATCGCCAGGTTGAAGAACAGGCTGCCGAGGAACACCGCGACGGCGCTGTTGGGCAGCCCCTCGGTCTCGACGATCTCGTTGACCGTGACGCCGTAGACGCTGATCGGGGAGAAGCCCCCGCCCTGGGCGCCGTGGATGACCATCATGCCCATCAGCAGCGGGTTGATCCCGTGCCGGGCGGCGAAGCCGAGCGCGATCGGCGCGATGATCGCCACCGCGGCGGGGGAGAGGGCGCCGATCGCCGTCAGGAGCGCGGTGACGAAGAACATCACCCACGGGATGGCGGCGACGTGGCCGCCGACCAGCCGGACCGCGCCTCTCACGAGCAGGTCGACGGTGCCGTTGTTCTGCGCGATCGCGAACAGGTACGTGACCCCGATCAGGGTCAGCACCAGCTCAGCGGGGAAGCCGCCGAGGATGTCGTCGGTCGTCAGGCCCACCGACAGCGTGCCGACGACGAAGGCGGCGACGAACGCGAGCGCACCCATGTTGATGGGCAGGAACGTCGCGATCGCGAAGATCACGACGAGCGCCAGGATGGTGACGATCTCCGGTGACACGAGGAGCTCCTACGGCGTCGGAGGGCTGGGGGACACCCGGGGCGGTGGCTCAGTGGCCTAGCCACTGACGTGGGGGACACTGTGTCATGCGCCACGCCGACAGCATGCAGTGAGGGAACCCGTGTCCGCGCCCGGTGATCCCGCCGCCGCGGCTCCCGGCGGCCTGCAGCCGCTCCGCCGGTCCCCGCGGCTGTACGAGCAGGTCGTCCAGCAGCTGATCTCCTGGGCCCACGCCAGCGGCCTCGGTCCGGGCGACCGGTTGCCCGCCGAGCGCGAGCTCGCCGCCCGTCTCGGTGTCAGCCGCGCGACCTTGGCCCAGGCGCTGGTGGCGCTGGAGGTCACCGGCGTGGTGTCGGTGCGCCACGGCGACGGCACGGTGCTGCTCGCCGCGCCCCGCACCGAGGCGGTGCTGGCGGCGCTGCGCGCGCGCCGCGACGACCTGGGCGACGTCATCGAGGCGCGGCAGGCGCTCGAGGTGCGGCTGGCGGCCCTGGCCGCGCGCCGCCGCAGCGACGCCGACCTCGCCGCGATCGACGCCGCCCTGGACGCGATGGCCGAGGACGTCCGGGGTGGCGGGCGCGCGGTGAGCGGGGACGAGCGGTTCCACGCGGCGGTGACGGCGGCCGCGCACTCGCCGCTGCTCGGCCGGCTGATGGCCGAGATCGCCGACGTGGTGCGGGAGAGCCGGATCCAGTCGCTGTCCCAGGAGGGTCGACCGTCGCGCAGCCTCGCCGGTCACCGCGCGATCGCCGAGGCCATCCGGGCCGGGGACGCACCGGCGGCCGCGGCCGCGATGACCGCGCACATCGACCTGGTCTCCGACGTCCCGCTGCTTGCCGACGACGGGGACTGAGGCCGGCTCAGGCCAGGTCGAGCCAGCCGCCCGAGGGGGTGACCACCGCGGTGACGCGCTGGTCGTGCGGCTCGACCGGCAGCGCGTCGACCAGCTCGTCGTCGAAGACCAGCGCCACCAGCCGCGCGTCGGGCCGCACGTGCTGCAGCGCCCGGTCGTAGTAGCCGGCGCCGCGGCCCAGGCGCACCCCGCTCCGATCGACCGCGAGCGCGGGGACGACGACGACCTCGGCCGCGCCGATCGCGGTCGGTCCCAGCCGCGGTCCGACCGGCTCCAGCAGCCCGAAGCGGCCCGGGGCCAGCCGGCCGGTGTCGACCGCCCAGGTGAGCTCGCTGCCCTCGGACGGGACCACCGGGAGCAGCACCCGCGAGCGGAGCTGGGTGAAGGCCGCCGGCAGCCGGCCCGCGCCGGGCTCGGTGGGGTCGGGCACGAAGGCGGCCAGCGTGCGGGTGCCGGCCAGTCCGCGCAGCAGGGCGGTCGCGACCGCCGCGCTGGCGGCGGCGCGCTCCTCGGCCGGGCGGGCCTCGCGGCGGGCCAGGAACCGGGCGCGGAGCGCGACCTTGGACTCGGTCACGTCGTCCGCGGGGGTCACCGCCGAAGGCTAGCCACCCCGCCTGCGGTCCCGGTCCGACCGCCCGCGCACGGGCGACGTGGACGGCGTGTCCGCGCGCGTGTCGCCGACGGCGAGCCCTTCCCCGGCCGAGGTGTCCCGACGGCACCACGCGGGGGCGCCGGAGGTGGGTCACTAGGCTCGCGCGCATGCCGACTCCGAGCACCCGCCCGACGCGGAAGGCCGTCATCCCCGTCGCCGGGATGGGGACCCGTTTCCTGCCGGCCACCAAGGCGGTGCCCAAGGAGCTGCTGCCGGTCGTCGACCGGCCCGCGCTCCAGTACATCGTCGAGGAGGCCGCCCGCGCGGGACTCGGCGAGGTGCTCATGGTGACCGGCCGCAACAAGGCCGCGATCGAGGACTTCTTCGACCGCCAGCCCGAGCTCGAGACCGCCCTGGAGAAGAAGGGCGACGCCGCCCGGCTGGCCGCCGTCCACGCCTCCACGGAGGTCGCCCAGGTGCACTTCGTGCGGCAGGGCGAGGCGCGCGGTCTCGGCCACGCGGTGCTGCAGGCCGCCGCGTTCGTCGGCGACGAGCCGTTCGCCGTCCTGCTCGGCGACGACATCATCGACGCCCGCGACCACCTGCTCGAGCAGATGCTGCAGGTGCAGGCCGAGCACGGCGGCTCGGTCGTGGCGCTGCTCGACGTCGGCCGGGAGAACATCGACAAGTACGGCGCGGTCGCCGTCGAGCCCGGTGGCACCGACGTCGTGGCGATCACCGGCCTGGTCGAGAAGCCGCCGGTCGACGAGGCACCCAGCAGCCTGGCGATCATCGGCCGCTATGTGCTGGCCCCCGAGGTGTTCGACGTGCTGCGCGAGACCGCGCCCGGCCGCGGCGGGGAGATCCAGCTGACCGACGCCCTGGCCACCCTCGTCGAGCGCGGTGAGCCGGTGCACGGCGTGGTCTTCTCCGGCCGCCGCTACGACACCGGTGACCGGCTGGACTACCTCAAGGCCGTCGTCCAGCTGGCCGCCGAGCGGGAGGACCTCGGTCCCGGATTCCGTGCCTGGCTGGCCGAGTTCGTGGCCGACCTGCCCGCTGCGGGCGCGTCGCAGGCCTGAGCGGAGGCCCTCAGGGGGGAGCATCGATCCCCGTGGTGGGCATGACCGAGGACGGCAGGGACGGGACGGTCCCGGGGTACCGGGACACCACGGCGCTGGACCTGCGCTCCGGCACCCCGGTGCGCGACGTCCCCGCGCCGTCGCCCGCCGTCGACGGCGCGGCCGTGCACGAGACGACGGCGATCGACCGCGGCGCCGTGCCACCACCGCTCGCCTCGGCCGAGCCGGCCGCGCCGCGCGGGGTCGAGCAGCACCTCGACGAGATCCTCTCGGCGGTGCCGCAGCCGGACCCGATCGAGCTGGCCGTGCTCGACGCGCAGGGCCTCCTGTGCGCCGAGGAGGTCGTCAGCCAGCGCGCGCTGCCGGCGTTCGACCAGGCCGCGCTCGACGGCTACGCCGCCCGCGCCCTGGACGTCGAGGGCGCCACCCCCGCCGAGCCGGCGCGCCTGTCGGTGGTGGGGGAGACCGTCGCCGGCCCGAGCGGCCCGGCGTCGATCGGCCCCGGGATGGCGCAGAAGGTGGCGGCCGGCGCGATGCTGCCGGCCGGCGCGGACGTCGTCGTCCCGGTGGTGTGGACCGACGGCGGCATGGCCACCGTCGCCGTGCACGCCGGCCCGCTCGCCGGCAGCTACGTGCGCCGCGCGGGGGACGACGTCGCGCCGGGCACCACCGCGGTGCAGGTCGGCACTCCCATCGGCCCGGCCCAGATCAGCCTGCTCGCCGCCGTGGGCCGCGACCGGGTGCAGGTGCGGCCCCGGCCCCGGGTCGCGGTCCTCTCCGCGGGCAGCGAGCTCGTCGACATCACCACGCCGCCCGGCCCCGGCCAGGTCGTCGACGTCAACAGCTACGCGCTGGCGGCCGCGGCGCGCGACGCCGGCGCCGAGGCCTACCGGTGGGGCATCCTCCCGGCCGACCCGCGCCGGCTGTCCGAGGTGCTGGAGAGCCAGCTGCTGCGCAGCGACCTGGTGCTGATCGCCGGCACCTTCGCCAGCGACGGCGACCCGGTGCAGGAGGCGCTCGGCGCGCTCGGGCCCATGCAGTTCTCGCAGGTGACGATGCACCCCGGACCCGTGCAGGCCTTCGGCCGGCTGGGTCGGGACTCCGTCCCGGTCATCTGCGTGCCCGGCGAGCCGGTCGCGGCACTGGTCGGCTTCGAGGTGTTCGTGCGCCCGGCGATCCGGATGATGCTCGGCAAGCGCCAGCTGTTCCGCCGCACCGTGCAGGCGATCGCCGCCGAGCGGCTCCTCTCCCCGCTGGGCTACCGGCAGTACCTGCACGGCCAGGTCATGCGCCACCCCGACGGCGGCTACGTCGTCGAGCCCCTGGGGGACGGCGGTGGCGACGGCGGGGAGGCGATGCTGGCGCGGATGGCGCGGGCGAACTGCCTGATCGTCGTCGACGAGGACGTCACCGAGGTGGCTGCCGGCGGGCTGGTCACGGTCATGCCGCTGCTGCTCGGCGGCTGAGCGACGCCGTGGTCGACCCCTCCCTGCGGCCCGGGTGGCCCGCGCACCTGGCCTGGGGGCCGGTCGAGCTGCACCCGCCGCGCCGGCGGGACGCCGAGGAGTGGAGCCGGGTCCGGCTGGCCAACGAGGCGTGGCTGGCGCCATGGGAGCCGACCGCCGCCGGGCCGTGGGCCGCGCGGCACACGCCCGGCGCGTACCGGATGATGCGGCGGGCGGTGCTGCGCCGGGCCGCGATGGGCCTGTCCCTGCCGTTCGTCATCCGCGTCGAGGGCCGACTGGCCGGTCAGGTGACCATCGACAACGTCGTCCGCGGCGCGCTGCGCTCGGGCAACCTCGGCTACTGGATCGACCGCACCGTCGCCGGCCGGGGGATGGCCTCGCTGGCCGTGGCCCTGGTGTGCGACCACGCCTTCGGGCCCGCGCGGCTGCACCGGCTGCAGGCCGACATCCGTCCCGAGAACGGGCCCAGCCGGGGGCTGGTGCACCGGCTGGGGTTCCGTCACGAGGGCCTGCTGCGCCGGTACCTCGACATCGACGGCGACTGGCGCGACCACGACACGTTCGCGCTGCTGGCCGAGGACGTGCCCGGTGGCGCGGTCGCGCGGTGGCGGTCCCGCCTACCACGCTGACCGGCGGACGGCGGGGTGTCCCCGTGTCGACACGCCGATCCGGGACCCCAGCAGGACACTCCAGTCACACGACACTCCCGGACACGCCGCGCGCCTCCCTCCAACGGAGGAGTGCAGGCCGTAACTTCGCCCGGCAGGTGACGCATGTGACGGGTGGTGTTCAGGATGGGTTCGGGTGTGCTGCTGGCCGCTCTGGTCGTGCTGTGGTTCGTCGTGCTGGTGCCCATGGTGGTGACCCGCGGTGACTCCTCGGCGGCCGGCTCCACGGGGGCCGACGCCGGCCGCACGCTGCAGCGGCGCCGGACGGTCGACCCCGCGGTATTCGCGGAGACCGAGCGGGTCTCCATCGACCGAGCCGCGCTGCTGACCTCCGGCGAGCTGCGGGTCGACGTCCACGCCGTCCGCCGCCGCACGCTGGCCGGCCTGGTGGCCCTCACGCTGCTGGCGCTGGTCGGCGCGCTGGTCTGGACGCCGTGGCTGTGGATCGCGCAGGGCGTGCTCGACCTCGCGGTCGTCGCCTACCTGATGGTGCTGCGGGCCGCCGCCCGCCGCGAGCGGCTGGCCGCCCGCCGCGCTGCCCGGGCCGCCGGGCGCTCCGTCCGCCGGCCGGACGCCCGTCCCGCCGCGCGCCCGGTGCCCGCACCCCGCCCGGCGCCCGCCGAGGAGGAGCCGGCCGCGCCGGTGCACTCCACCGTCGGCCTGCCGCACCCGAGCCTGCCGCTGGCGCCGGTGCACCCGCTGCGCCCGGGCCGGGTCGTGGCCGCCCGCGCCGCGGCCCCGGCCGGCTGGCAGAACAGCGCGGTCGTGGGCCTGGACGACGACGACATCGGCTTCGCCGACATCGACGTCTACCAGCCGCGCCGGGTCGCCAACGGCTGAGAGAGGACCCTCCTGCCCCCCACCATGGAAGGACCCCGTCCTCCCCACCCTTCGTAGAAGGACCCCGTCCTCCTCGCCGCTCGCAGGCTCGCGGCGAGCCTCTGGACGGGGCCGACCCGGGACGGGGCCGCGGCGGGGCCCTGCAGGAGGGCCAACCCGGTGGCGGCGCCGGCGGAGGCGGACGGTACGCTCGTCTCCGTCAGGGGCTGTAGCGCAGTCCGGTAGCGCACCTCGTTCGCATCGAGGGGGTCAGGGGTTCGAATCCCCTCAGCTCCACCCCGACACCCGCAAGAGCCCCGCCCGGTCTGCCCGGCGCGGGGCTCTCTGCTGTGCGCGTCGGGTCAGCTGCGGGCCCGCGCCACGGCGGCGACCGCCGCCTGCGAGGCCACGGCGCCCAGGTGACGGAGTTCCTCGGCGCCGAGCACCGCCCGGTGCCGCGCGGACTCGGCCGCGGCGAGGACGAGCGGGGCGGCCGTGCGGCCGAGGTGCCGGACCTCCTCCCCGGCCCGCACCGCCCAGTGCCGGGCCGACTCGGCGGCGGCCACCGCGAGCGGCGCGGCCGTGCGGCCGAGGTGGCGGGCGCCCTCGGCCGTCGCCGCGGACACGGCGCGGACCTGTGCGGCGGCCAGGTCGGCGCGGGACGGCGGCCGTGGCGCCCACGGACGGCGAGCCCACAGGCGCTGAGACCAGGACTGCCGGACGACGGGGCGCCGGGCGCGGGCGCGGGCGCGGACCACGCCGACGCCCGCCACCGCGGCGAGGGCGACCGCGGCCGCCACCGTCCCGCGGCCGGTCGACCCCGCGGTGTCCGGTGCCGAGGCGGTGTCGGCTGCCGGGATGGTGTCGGCTGCCGGGGTGGTGTCGGCGGGGGCGCCGGTCCCTGCCGCAGCGCCGGTCTCAGCCGCCGCGGGCAGCAGGGTCTCCGAGGTCTGGCTGGACGCCGCGATGCCGTAGTGCCGGTAGAGGTCGGCCTCCTGAGCCGTGGACAGCTCGCGCGCGCCGCCGACCGACGGCGCTGCGGTGACCTGGGCGCGGGTCACCGCGACGGTCACCCGGCCCTCCGCGCCGTCGGCGTCGAGCGCGGGGACGACGGCGCTCGCGCCCTCGACCTCGACGTACACCCACTCCGGCCGGCCGGTGGACTCGTCGGCGAGGACGGCGGTGACGGCGCCGAGCTCGGTCCCGTCGCGGTCGACGACGGTCCAGCCGACCCACTCGCTGGCCTCGTCGCGTGCTGGCAGGCCCATGGCCGCCTCCTCGTGCCGGTGCTGCCGGGGGCCGGATGTCCCGGCCCGCTCCGGACGGGGGCTACCCGGCCCGCCCGGACGCAACCTGGCTGCCGGATCTGGTCAGCGGGCGCCGCGGAAGTCCGGCGGCCGCTTCTCGACGAACGCCCGCACGCCCTCGCGCCCCTCGGGATCGCCCGCCGACTCGGCGATCAGCCGCGCCTCGTCGTTCAGGTGCTCCTCCAGCGTGCGCACGGCGGCGCCGCGGACCAGCGCCCGGGTGCGCACCATCGCCCGCACCGGCCCGGCCACCAGCGTGTGCGCGAGCGCGACGGCGGCGTCCCGCAGGTCGTCGTCCGCCACCACCCGGGCGACCAGGCCGCAGGCGTGTGCCTCCGCGGCGTCGAGCGTGCCGTTGGTCAGCACGAGGTCCAGGGCGCGGGCCGGGCCGAGGGCGTGCGCCAGGGTCCAGGAGGTGCCGCCGTCGGGGGAGAAGCCGATGGCGCCGTAGGCGGGCCGGATCCGGGTCGAGCGGGCGCAGACCACGACGTCGCAGGCGCCCATCAGCCCGACGCCCGCCCCCGCGACCGCGCCGTGCACGCCGGCGACCACGGGCACGGGAGCGGCCAGCAGTGCCCGCACGACCTCGTGCCAGTCGGCGGCCAGCCGGCCCACCGCCGCGCCCGGGTCGTCGGCCGCGGCGAAGCCGCGCACGTCGCCGCCGACGCAGAAGCGCTCGCCCTCGGCCAGCAGCAGCACCGCCCGGGTGTCCGGTGGTCGGGTGCGCAGGGCCCGGCCGAGTGCCGCGGCCATGGCCGGGTCGACGGCGTTGCCGGTGCCCGGCGAGTCGAGGGTGACCCGCCAGACGTCGCCGTCCACCGCGGTGCGCACGGGTCGATCGGTCATCGAGGGCCTCCGAGGGTCAGAACCACGACGGGAACCACATCCGGTCGAGCCACTCCCCGCGGGTCAGCGGCTCACCGGTGAGCACGGGCAGGAAGAAGACGAAGGTGGCCGCGACCACGCCGACGTAGAGCGCCACGACGCCGAGGCCGACCTGCCGGCGCAGCCGCGGGGCGCCGGGGCGGCCCAGCACGTCCTGCAGCGCCAGGACCACGGCCAGGACGAAGAACGGCAGCAGGGGAGCCGTGTAGAAGACGAACATCGTGCGCTCGGGGTTGAGGAACCAGGTGCCCCAGCCCGCGGCGATCGCGACGGCGACGGTGAGCGCGGCCGGGTCCCGGCGGGCGACCAGCCGCCAGGCGAGCCACACCAGGGCCGGCGCGAAGGCGAACCAGAGCGTCGGCGTCCCGACCATGAGGATGTAGCGGATGACCGGGTCCCCGGCCGCGTCGGTGAGGCCCTGCGGGTTCCACAGCAGGATCGGCCGGCCGTTGACCAGCCAGCTCCACGGCCCGGACTCCCACGGGTGCGGCGTGGACAGGCCGTTGTGGAAGGCCAGCCACTCGGCGTGCTGGTGCCACAGCGAGCGCAGCGCGTCGGGGACCCATGGGAACGCCGTCTCCGGGTTCTGCTGCGCCCACGCCTTGCCCTGCGAGGTCTCGCCGAGGAACCAGCCGGTGAAGCTGGCGAGGTAGGTCAGCACCGGGACGGCGGCCAGCGCCCACAGCGCCCCGGGCAGGCCGCGCCGTGCGGCGGTGACGGTCGGGCGGGGGACGCCGGCCTCGCGCCACGCGGCGCGGTCCCAGAACAGGCTCAGCACCGCGAAGGCGGCGAGGAAGTACACCCCGCTCCACTTCACCGCGCAGGCGCAGCCGAACAGGAACCCGGCGGCCAGCCGCCAGCCGCGCGGGCCGAGCGCGAAGCCGGTCGCCGTCGTCGTGCCCGCTCTGATGCGGGCCCGGACCCGGTCGCGGTCGACGACCAGGCAGGCCACCGCGGAGACGACGAAGACCTGCAGGAACACGTCGAGCAGGCCGATCCGGGAGAGGGTGAAGGCCAGGCCGTCGAGCGCGAGCAGCAGGCCGGCGACCAGGCCGAGCAGCGTCGAGCCGGTGAGCCGCCGGGCCAGCCGGATGAGGACGACGACGGCGATGCTCCCGGCGACCGCGGAGGGGAACCGCCAGCCGAAGGAGTCGTAGCCGAACAGCCCGATGCCACTGGCGATCAGCCACTTGCCCAGCGGCGGGTGGACGATGAACGTGTAGCCGCGGTTGTACTCGTGGCCCCACTCGAGCAACTCGCGCGCCTCGGGCGGGTAGTAGGCCTCGTCGAACAGCAGGTCCCCCGGGTAGCCGATGCCCCACAGCCGGATCCCGAGGGCGAACAGGCCCAGCAGCGCGGTGAGCACCCAGGCGGTCCGGCGATCGGCGGGCAGCGGCGGGGTCGTGTCGCGCCGCGGCCGGGGGAACGGGCGACGGCGCGTCCGGGCCGCCGGGAGGTCGCCGGGCTCCCGGTCCGTGCGCTCGGGAGCCAGCACCGCCATGCGGCCAGGGTAGGTGTGCGACCTGGGCCGGCCGGTCGTGACAGGCTCGGGGCATGGTCGGACGGCTCGTGCTCGGTGGAGCGCCACTGGGACAGCCCGGGGACGTCGGCCCGCGGCTGCGCACCGCGATGGCGACCGCGGACGTGCTCGCCGTCGAGGACACCCGCCGCCTGCACCGCCTGGCCGCCGACCTCGAGGTGCAGCTGTCGGGCCGGGTGGTGACCTTCCACGAGTCGGTGGAGCGCTCCCAGCTGCCCGGGCTGATGTCCGCGCTGGCCGAGGGGCGCACCGTGCTGCTGCTCACCGACGCCGGGATGCCGTCGGTCTCCGACCCCGGCTACACACTGGTGCGTGCCGCGATCGACGCCGGCGTCGAGGTGACCTCGGTGCCCGGGCCGTCGGCGGTGACGACGGCGCTGGCGGTGTCGGGCCTGCCGGTCGACCGGTTCTGCTTCGAGGGCTTCCTGCCGCGCAAGGCGGGGGAGCGGCGGTCGCGGCTGACCGGGCTGGTCGACGAGCGCCGCACGATGGTCTTCTTCGAGTCGCCGCACCGGCTGGCCGACGCGCTGGCCGACGCCGCGGCCGCGTTCGGGAGCGACCGGCCCGCCGCCGTCTGCCGCGAGCTGACCAAGACCCACGAGGAGGTCCGCCGGGGGGCGTTGGGCGAGCTGGCCGCGTGGGCCGCCGACGGCGTGCGCGGGGAGATCACCCTGGTCGTCGGCGGCGCTCCCGCGGCCCCGGTGTCGCTGTCGCCGGCCGAACTGGCGGCCGAGGTCGCCGCGGAGGAGGCGGCGGGCGCCACCCGCAAGGACGCGATCCGCGCCGTCGTCGTCCGTACCGGGCAGCCGCGCCGCACCGTCTACGACGCCGTCGTCGCCGCCAAGGACTCCTGACCGCCACCGGTGTGCGCATCCGGTGATCTCGCGCCAGCGGGAGAGCACCATCCGTGCACACCGGTGCGGCTGTGGACGACGAGTCACGGGGTCCGGCACCGGTTCGGGCACGGTGCGCCGGTGCCCGTGCCGCCCTCCGTGCCCGACGTGCTCCGCGGGAGGGTCTTCCGGGCCTCGGTGGTCATCGGGCGCGGACTCCTCACCCGCAACCAACTCCGTGGCCCGGCCTGGCGGAGGGTGTGGCCGGACCTCTACGTGCACCGCGACGTCGCGGTCACACACGCCCTCCGCGCTCGTGCGGCGACCTCGCTCCTCGTGCCCGGCTCCGTGGTGACGGGGTGCAGCGCTGCGGTGCTGTGGGATGTGGGCCTCGTCGACGCCGCAGCCGACGTCGAGCTGACCGTGCCACCCGGACACCACCCGGTGCGCGTGCCAGGGCTGCACGTACGCCGGAGCCGCTTGCCTCCCGGATGGGTCACCCGCCGTCGTGGGGTGGCCGTGACGACGCCAGAGGCGACGGCGGTCCGCATCGCTGCGGCTCTGCCGGGGGACGACGCCGTCGTCGCGGTGGACCGGCTCGTCGCATCAGGGGTCGTCGACCTCGGGCCGCTGCGTGGCCTCGCCGCTACGGCCCGCGGTCCGGGCGCGGCCCGGGCCCGCGAGGTCTGCCGGCTCGCCGACGGGCTGGCCGAGTCGCCACAGGAGACCCGCGTGCGTCTGCTGACGGCACGGGGCGGGCTACCGGCACCGATCGCCCAGTACGTGGTGCGCGATGCGCGTGGGTTCGTCGCCCGGGTCGACTTCGCGTGGCCAGAGCAGAAGGTGGCCGTCGAGTACGACGGGGTCTGGCACGCCGAGCCCGGACAGTTCGCGCGCGACCGGCAGCGGCTCAACCGGCTGCAGGCGGCCGGCTGGCGGGTGGTGTTCGTGACCGCCGCCGACCTGCACCGGCCCGACGAGCTGGTGCGGCGCATCGCTGCGGCCCTGGCCATCGTGCGCTGAGTGTGGTCTCCGGTCGGCGGGAGACCACACCGAGCGCACAGCGAGGGCGCGTCAGAGCCAGCCGTTGCGTTTGAAGCCGCGGTAGAGCAGCACGCACGCGGACACGATCACCAGCAGCACCACGAAGTAGCCGTAGCGCCAGCGCAGCTCCGGCATGTACTCGAAGTTCATCCCGTAGATCCCGGCGATCGCCGTGGGGACGGCGATGATGCCGGCCCACGCGCTGATCTTGCGCATGTCCTCGTTGTCGGCCTGCGAGGTGCGCGCCAGCGACGCCTGCAGGATCGAGGTCAGCAGCTCGTCCAGCGCGGCGACCTGGTCGCGGACCCGGATGGCGTGGTCCTCGACGTCGCGGAAGTACGAGCGCATCGCCTCCGGGACGACGTCGATCTGCCGCTCGGCCAGCTTCTCCAGCGGCACCTCCAGCGGTGAGACCGCCCGGCGCAGCGACAGCAGCTCCCGCTTGAGCTGGTAGAGCCGGCCGATGTCGTCGGTGCGTTCGGGACTGAACACCGAGGCCTCGAGCTCCTCGACGTCCTCCTCGACCGCGGTGGCGACGTCGACGAAGGCGTCGACCACGCTGTCGGCGACGGCGTAGAGCACCGACGCGGGGCCGTGGCACAGCAGGTCCGGCTGCGACTCCAGACCGCGGCGCAGGTCGGCCAGGCCGCCGTGCTCGCCGTGCCGCACGGTGATCACGTAGTGCGGTCCGACGAAGACCATCACCTCGCCGGTGTCCACGACCTCGCTGGTCGCGGTCAGCCGGTCGTGCTCCACGTACCGGGCGGTGGTCAGCACCATGAACAGGACGTCGTCGTAGCGCTCCAGCTTGGGCCGCTGGTGGGCGTACACGGCGTCCTCCACGGCCAGCGGGTGCAGCCCGTAGTGCGCGGCGATGTCGCCGAGCTCCTCCTCGGTGGGCGCGTAGAGCCCGAGCCAGACGAAGCCGCCCCCGTCGACGGCCGCCCGCAGCGCCTCGTGCGGCTCGACCGGGGACTCGCGGCGTCCGTCGACGTAGACGGCGCAGTCGACGACCGGGCCGACGCCGTCCGGCCGGGACGGCGTCGTGCGCGGCCGGCCCTCCGGCCGCGGGCGGGTCGACGGGGGCACCGTCGACAGCTCGCGGCTCGCGCCGCGGGGGACCTCCGTGCCGGGCATCCGCACTCCTCTCCGACCGGGCCGACGGGACAGCGTAGGCATGCGGCCCGGCGGCGCCCGTGCCACGCTCGCTGGGACCGGATCTGCCGAGAGGACGGGGCGTCGTGGCCGTCAACACCCGTCGGGTGAAGTCCGTCGAGGACTCCATCCGGGACACCGACGAGCCGGAGCACCGGCTCAAGAAGAACCTGTCGGGCCTGGACCTCACGGTCTTCGGCGTCGGCGTCATCATCGGCACCGGGATCTTCGTGCTCACGGGCATCGTCGCCCGGGACCAGGCCGGCCCCGCCGTGGCGATCTCCTTCGTCATCGCCGGCGTGGTGTGCGGGCTGGCCGCCCTCTGCTACGCCGAGTTCGCCTCCACCGTGCCGGTCGCCGGGTCGGCGTACACGTTCTCCTACGCCACCTTCGGTGAGTTCGTCGCCTGGATCATCGGCTGGGACCTCGTCCTCGAGCTGGCCCTGGGCGCCGCGACGGTCTCCGTCGGCTGGTCCGGCTACCTCAACCAGCTGCTCGACGACATCGGCACGCCGCTGCCGTCGTCGATCGCGGGGGAGACGGCGACGGTCAACATCCCGGCGATCCTCATCGCCCTGGCGATGACCGGCGTGCTGATCCTCGGCATCAAGCTCTCGTCCCGGGTCACCGCCATCATCGTGGCGATCAAGCTGGTCGTCGTCCTGCTGGTGATCGTGGTCGGCTTCTTCTACACCAGGGCCGCGAACTACACGCCGTTCGTCCCGCCGGCCCAGCCCGCGGCGGCGGGGGAGGACAGCTGGCTGCACACGCCACTGATCTCGGTGCTCACCGGCTTCAGCCCCGGCACGTTCGGCTGGGGCGGCGTGCTCGCCGGCGCCGCGATCGTGTTCTTCGCCTTCATCGGCTTCGACATCGTGGCCACCGCCGCGGAGGAGACCCGCGACCCCGAGCGGGACATGCCCCGCGGGATCCTCGGCTCGCTGGCGATCTGCACCGCGCTGTACGTGGCGGTCTCGCTGGTGGTCGTGGGGATGCAGAACTACACCGAGCTGAGCGCGACCGCGCCCCTCGCGGGGGCGTTCTCGGCCAACGGGATGCCGGTCTTCTCGAGCATCATCTCGCTGGGCGCGCTGGCCGGGCTCACCTCGGTGGTGATGATCCTGATGCTCGGTCAGTCCCGGGTGCTGTTCGCGATGAGCCGCGACCACCTGCTGCCGCCGGCCCTGGCGAAGGTCCACCCCCGGTACGGCACCCCGTACCGCATCACCATCGCCACCGGCGTCGTGGTCGCGCTGCTCGCCGGGTTCGTCCCGCTCACCGCGCTCGCCGAGCTGGTGAACATCGGCACGCTCTTCGCCTTCTTCCTCGTGTCGATCGGCGTCTGGGTGCTGCGGCGCACCCGCCCGGACCTGCACCGCACCTTCCGCGTGCCGTGGGTCCCGGTCCTGCCGATCGTCTCGGCGCTCGCCTCCCTGTGGCTGATGTCCAACCTGCCCGTCGACACCTGGCTGCGGTTCATCGTCTGGATGGCGCTCGGCATCGGGATGTACTTCGTCTACGGCCGCCGCCGTAGCCGGATGGCCACCGGGGTGCGGATGTCGGCTTCCGACAACATCGCCCGCCGCTGACCCCCTCGGAGGGGTGAGGCCCCCCGGCTGTCCCCTATACACATCT